>NZ_JAGING010000001.1:2400000-2759998 GCF_017875835.1 Psychrobacter sp. PL19 | reverse complement strand
AAGAATAGAAGCCTGTGACCATGCCTGTTAAGCAGTCTTTTCACACGTTTATGAAAGCTTGCGTTATCCATCACAATCACGCACTTACGTTTAAGGCTTGGAATTAAGGTATATTTGCACCAGTTGTAGAATATGTCGCCATTGATATTCTTATTAAAGTAATCAAGCGCAAACAGTATCTTTTCATATAAAGCACCAATAACGTTGGTTCTTTTTTTACCTTGCCAGTTATAGCTATCAATGCATGGGGTTCCAATGGGTGCATAGCCAAAGGGACGCAGGGTTTCAGACTCAAAGCCGCTTTCATCCATGTATACAATAGCAAAGCCTTGAGTGATATAGTCGTTGAGTTTGCTTAGATACTTAGCTCTCTTTAGGGGGCAAGCTTTTGGATGCTCTAAGGTCTTTTTTTTTGCTAATACCTAAGCGCTTTAAGGCGTGATAAATGCCTGATGGGCTACAGTTTAATCGACGAGCTCGCTCATACTGGTAATCGTCAGGATGCTCTTTAACATCATTGAGCAGAACGTCATCGCTTATCTTATGAGGTTTAGTTTGCCTTGTTGTTTTGCTGTGGACACGCCGCTTCCAGTTTTGTATGGTGGTTGGACTAAGATCATAGAAATCAACCGCCTGAGCAAAGGTCATACCCCCGTCCAAGCTTTTAAGGACTTGTTTGCGAAAATCTAGTGAATAAGTCATGAGTATTTATAATAGTAATAGGTTAGTTGGTTTAGTTTATAACATTTTTAAAGGAAATTGACTATACCGCATCTGCCTCTCCAAATTAATTATATTTGAATTTATTTAGGCTTTGCATTTCCACGATTTGATCCTGACGAATTGTTTGATCCGTTCTTAGTTGGCCAGTTTCCGCCGTTGCCTTGGTTCGAAGTTGGCTTTGCTTGTGTAGACTTACTCATGGTGTAGCTCCTATTTTTATATGCCTTTAGTGGCATGAGTATAGTCTCAAATACTTGAGCGACTGCCCACTGGGTTAGTGCCGAGAAAATTTTTATTTTTAAGTCGTAGACAAATTTTTAATTGGATAAGTGCTTAATGGTTACAAAACATAGTAGTGAAAAATATACGTGGATGCCTGCGTTTGAGGCAATTGCTAATTGGATAGTTGATTACGAGAATAATCAGGAAAGACTATTAGATATACTCAGAAGGAACGGAATCAGTATTTCGAGAAAGTCTACGAACGAAATTGGTTTTCAAGCAGTAAGTATGATGGATCCCTTTACGTTTTTTTTATTAATCACAAGAAGCCAATCGATACATAATCTGTTAGTGGATCTTTTTCATATAATGCGTTCAGATGCTATTACTCCTGCAGATTATGATGGTATTCCACTTTTTAAAGATTGTAAAAAGTACGTTTTTCCAGAAGACCCTAAACTGCATACATCTGAAATAGGAGATGTTTTATGGAAGCTATTTCATCAAGCTAGAGCGTCGAATATACAAGCTGAAACCTTTAAGCAAGCCTTAGCTATACCCGACACAGGATTTGTTTTAATTACGCTTTGCCTTTACCTTGTTTGTCCTAGTAGTTACCTTCCTATAGATAGTCATGTGAGGCGTTGGCTAGTCCATCATGAAGTTGAGATCCCGAGTTTTAACTGGAAAGACTATAAACGTACGCTAGATAGAGTAAAAGAAATTTCTAACAAACCTTTTTGTCAAATATATGATGAAGCATCTACAGAGAATCTTGTAAATGGAATTAATATTATGATGAGTAGTAATCACTCTGAAGAAACTATGATAGTGGCTCCAAGTCTAAGTCGCATATTATATGGTCCTCCGGGGACGGGTAAGACCTACCACACTACAGAACTTGCTGTACAGTGCGTTGCTTCCGATTGGTATTATGAATTGAATAATGAATACCTAGATGAGCCAGAGAGAAGAGAGCTTATAAAAGCTAAGTATGATGAGTTAACGGCAAAAGGACGTATTGCTTTCACAACATTCCATCAAAGTTTTTCTTATGAGGATTTCGTTGAAGGAATTAGACCTGTAGTTGTAGAAGGAAACGATAATAATTCAAACATTAGCTATGAAGTGGTTGATGGTATTTTCAAGCAATTATGTACTAATGCTATAACAACAGAACAGACGGGCTCTACGCAAACAGTCAATATTGAAGGTAAGAATATATGGAAGCTTTCTTTAGGAAATACTAATATCTCCGATGAGAATGAGATATTTAATGAATGCATTGATAACAATTATGTGCTTCTAGGTTGGGGTGATGACATCGACTTTTCCAACTGTAGTAATCGTAGAGAAGTGGTTGCAAAGATAGAGCAATCGCATAACATTTCTTTAGCTGATGATCCTAATAATTATAAAGCTACAGCTGTTAATATTTTCAAAAATGCAGTTAGTATTGGCGACCTAGTAATCATATCTGATGGCAACCATAAATTTCGTGCTATTGCTGAGATTACAGACGACTATGAATTTTTAGACACGAAAGAGCGTTATGGATTTCAGCAATTAAGAAAAGTTAAGTGGCTGCGTATATATAGCCCGAGTCTTCCAAAAGAACGTTTATTTGATAAGTCATTGTCTCAAATGGCTATTTACCAGTTACGTGACACAACCATTGATCGAGAAAAATTAAAACAATTGCTTACTCCAGAACCTACTACCAATTCTAGAGAGTTACCATATTTGATTATTATTGATGAAATTAACCGCGGAAACATATCTCGTATCTTCGGTGAGCTTATTACATTACTTGAGCCTGATAAGCGTAAAGGTGGTACAGATGCGCGCGAAGTTATACTGCCTTACTCAAAATTACCGTTCTCAGTGCCCTCAAATCTTTACGTACTAGGGACTATGAATACCGCTGATAAATCACTCGCACAGCTGGATTTAGCATTACGTCGCCGTTTTGATTTTATTGAGCTACTACCTAAACCTGAACTATTAGAAGGTGTAGAAGTATACGATATAGAAATCGCTGATTTATTGAAAGTAATCAATCAGCGTATTGAAGTACTTTTAGATCGTGAACACACTATAGGTCACTCATACTTTTGGTCGTTAAAAGACTTGAATACAGATGACGAAAAAGAAATTGAATTAGGCAATATTTTCAAGAGACGGATTATCCCGTTACTGCAAGAATACTTCTTTTCAGATTGGGAGCGTATTGGCTGGGTATTGAATGATCCTAGCAAACATAACTCAGAACAATTTATTCAAACTGGGAATATATCTCCAGCAATTAGTGAATTGTTTGATAGTAGTATCAACGGTTTAAATGATCGTCGCTACCATATCAATGAGACTGCTTTTAACAACCCTGAATCCTATAAGAAAATATTAACCCAGCCTAAGTCTAAATCTTCGGATAGCGAAGCATGATTCAAGTCAGAGAATATGCTCAGCTGACTACCGATCGGACAGCATTCCCCAGCTTAGACTTAGCTATCATCGAACAAGAAACTTTCAATTGGCTAGTGGAGTTAAGTGAAAAAGAGAGCTATGGGCGGTTTATTACTTATAAGCGTCCACAATACTTGAAGCTTCACTCTTATGTAGGTTATTTAGAAAGTCCTTGCGGCGAAGGTATTGAGATACTACCAAAGACAGGATTAGGTGCTCAAGAGCCGGACAAGAGCAGAGCTGTCTTATGCAAAATGCTAAGATCCACTTTAAACCTATCTCATAAAGAGGCTCAGTCTGCCAGTCTCAATCGAATGAACTTACCTATTCATGAGTGGATATACTATCAGTTTTTATATCTGTTAAAGGAGTTGGTAGCGTCTGGGCTCAGATTTGATTATCAAAGAATCGAAGAAGAAAGTAGATTTATTCGTGGCCAGCTTGATATTGCAGTTCAACAAAGACAGACGGTTGGCCGAGCTCATCTTTTTCATATTCGTCATGACGTCTATCATCCAAATCGACTTGAGAATCAATTAATTAAAACGGCATTGGATTACGTACAGCAGCACTGTAGGAGTTCTGAGAACTGGCGACTGGCTAATGAGCTATCACATATCTTAGACCCTATAACGAGTCTTAGAGAGCCTCTAAACTCAATGCCCAAATGGTCAGACATCAAAATATTGCAATCCTACCGAGCGATAAAGCCATGGTGCCAACTAATACTTGAAAAGCTTAATCCAAACTTTCAAAAGGGAGATCACCGGGGTATTGCATTGTTATTCCCAATGGAAATTTTGTTCGAGAAGTATGTGGCAAACTGCCTACGACAAGATATCAAAGCACCATGGCAACTAACAACACAAGCTTCTAGTAAGCACATGGTGAGTGACCAAGAAGGTTTAAAAACGCGCTTTCAGTTAAAGCCTGATTTATTAATTAGTAAAGAAAGAAAAAATTACCATATACTCGATACCAAATGGAAGTTAATAAACTTAAGCAGCAATGATAACGACTACAATATTAGCCAGTCAGATATTTATCAGTTGTTTGCTTATGGTCATAAGTATTTAGATGGGAGTGGAGACATGATGCTTATTTATCCTAAGCATCATCAGTTCGAAATACCTTTGGAGTGTTTTTATTTAGCAGAAAAATTGAGGTTGTGGGCAATACCATTTTGTATTGAAACTGACAAATTGGTTATCGGTGAATGGGTAGAAAGGTTTCCGTCTTTACCTCAAACTTAGTTTGAGGCTAATCCTTTAATCTCCTGAACTTATCGATAAGCATAAAACTTAGGGATCATTTACCGTCAGCAACTTTTAATAACCTTGGTCACAAAATGGTCACCGTTTGGTCACCGAGCACTTGGTCACCGATTTTCAAAAGGTAAAGTACATGCACGCAGACTTATAGAGAATACATTGTTAAAGAGTAGATTGCTTCTTAGGGATTAATAAAGACAGAATAACTAACCCTTACGGATAAAGACTTTAAGGAGAATTACAGACACAAAAAAACCTCAAGTAAACTAATACTTGAGGCGAAACTTGCTTAAACTCGAAAGTTTAAATTCGTTTTAAATGTGGCGCAGCGGACGGGACTCGAACCCGCGACCCCCGGCGTGACAGGCCGGTATTCTAACCAACTGAACTACCGCTGCTTAGGTCGTTTTAGCATGTTTTAACACTTGCTAAGAAGTGGTGGGTGATGACGGGTTCGAACCGCCGACATTCTGCGTGTAAGGCAGACGCTCTACCAACTGAGCTAATCACCCTGAGAAGCGTTAAAAAATTGCATTGCAATTTTAGCTTCGCAAGTGAAATTCTTTAAATAGAATTTCCTAGAGGCTTTGCTATCTAAAGATGTCACACTCTAGAATCATAAAACATCTAACAACCTAGAACTGTTTAAAGCCCCTTGCCGTGGGTGTGTATTATATACATTTACATCTGCCTGTCAAATATTATTTGATATATTTTATACCGTGCTTATTATTAGCGCATGAGACTTAGAGAGAACCAGGTGCACATAATATAGTATAACTGTATAGTTACCTGTTATGTAGTGGTCAAAAACCACTATACTTATAGCGTTTTAGTGATTATGGTTACATTGAACGGTTACATTGAACGGTTACATTGAATGGTTATATTAAATTAGTTTTGATTAAATTAGTTGATGGAGGCGCACATAATCGCTTTAGCTGCTGAACAACCACTTGCACCCTGGTCATGGGCCGATTTTGCAGGATATGGTCTGATTTTACACATTATTCTTATGGTGGTGCTGACCTTGCGTATTGTCTCGGTGCAGCGCAACATCGGGGTAGCGATTGCATGGATAGCGATTTTGTATACGCTGCCTTTGTTTGGACTGATTGCTTATATCTTGGTTGGTGAACCAATGGTTGGGCGCCGCTATCGTCAACGCATGGATCAGGCGCGGCTGCTTATGAACGAAATGGCAGAGCGTGAGCGTTTGATTTTTGATCAAGGTAAGGAGTTACTCCCTGAGCATTATCGGGGTGTTAGTCAAATTGGCACTCGCTGGACGGGGTTTGGCGTTTTTTCAGATCATCAAATGCAGCTACTGACGCACCCTAGTGCTATTTTTAAACGTTTGATCGACGATATTGACGCCGCACAACGTAGTGTTTTGATGGAGTTTTATATCATCTATCCTAAGGGACGGATATTAGACGTGCTACAAGCGTTGATAGCCGCCGCCAAGCGCGGGATAGAATGTCATATTCTTATAGACAGCGTGGGTAGTTTTAGCTTTTTTAATAGTGCTGAGCATAAGGATTTAGAACGTGCTGGCGTCTTTGTGCACCAGTCATTACCAGTGGGATTGTTTAAGACCTTGTTTAAGCGTTCTGATTTGCGCAATCACCGTAAAATCGTAGTCATTGATGAATATATTGGTTATATCGGCAGTTTTAACTTAGTAGATCCTAAGTTTTTTAAGCAAGACAAAGATATTGGTCAATGGATCGATGTGGCTATACGTAGTTTTAGCCAGCAGCCGATCAATATCGCTACTGCGATGGCCAAGGTCGTGATTACCGATATTGGTGCTGAAAGTAGTGACAACTTAGATGCGTTGCATCAACGTGTGAACAGCTATACCCGTAAATTGTATGTGCGACATCCCACTATTAACGATATGAACAGTCGCGTAAAGGTGCTAGAGAACGCCGCAGACCATATCGAACAACCTAGCGCAGGGGCAATGTCAATTGTGATTCCGCAGATGCCGGTGGTAGAAGGGGTGATAGCACAGTTGATTCCCTCAGCGCCACAAGTGACTGCGCATGTCATTTATAATACTTTAGTGACTATTATACATCGCGCTAATAAACGTATACGGATCACCACACCATATTTCGTCCCTGATGAAGCGCTATCAGGGGCATTGGTGACGGCGGCTAAGCGCGGGGTTGAAGTAACCATAATTATTCCCGAAAAGGTTGATTCGTTTTTAGTACAGCATGCTTCGCAGGCCTATTATCAAGAGCTGCTAGAAGCGGGGGTGACTATCGCCTTGTTTAAAGGTGGATTATTACATGCCAAAACAGTGATCATCGATGATGATTATTGTCTATTTGGCACAGTCAATATTGATATGCGCAGTTTTTATTTAAATATGGAAGTCAGTATGGCGATTTATACGCCAGAAATGGTCGCACAAGTCGCTGACTGTCAGGAAACCTACTTACAAAGCTGTCGTTTTTTAGAGCTAGATGAATGGCAGCAGCGCCGTGATTACGAGCGTTTATTCGATAATGTAGTACGCCTGTTTAGTCCCTTATTATAACTGCTTATATTGTAGGTACTTATATTGTAGGCGCTTAGATTTTAGGTTAAGGTGAGCCATTAAGATTTTATTATTGTCGTTATTGACTTATTATGGCCACCGCAGCCTGATTTTATGAAAGGATACGCCTGCCTCATGCCTGCTATGTCTGTTTCTCCCTTAACACCTCTTGATTATATCGCAGAAGGTTACTGGCAAGACTTCTTAGCGAGTCGCCCTATTGCTGGTGGTATTGCTTATAAAGTAGAGTTGCACAACTGTCAATTAGATGGGTCGTTAATAAGTTTACAGCGTATAGATACGCTACTATCACAAATACGCCGTGACCTGGTTAAGTCCGACACTTGGAACGAGACCACAATATTAGCGGATGAGCGTTATCGTAATTTGCTGGTGTTTTTGGCATTTTATGCGGGACGAGTATTAGCACGGCAATGGCAAAATCCGCCGCATTGGTATGGTCAGTTTGAGCTGCGTACCCACTATCCTGAGTTGCTATTGACAGTCGATGACTTTTATCAACACATGGCCGTGTTGTATAATGAGGTATCTGCGACTGCTGCTGCCCATGATACAAAGAGTAGCGGGAACGAAGATAGTAATCGCGTCAACCACAATGAGCACGCACGCGCGTCTGTGTTTTTCGTCTTAGAGCCAATAGGATTGCGTCTATTTGGTCACATTGATCGACAGTTCAGGGCTGTACAAGGCGGACAAGTCGCTAACGGCTTATATCAGGCAGTTAGCGCACGGCTACCGAACATTATTGCTGAACCTACAGCGGCACGTTTGCAAGCAAATAACGCTTTAAATTCAAGCGCCACTATCAGTCCAAACGCCACTCAATCTGTGACAGCTACCCAGCGGGTAAATGATGATCTTCTTCCTGAAATAGGCGCCAAAGAGGCTCTTGCTGTTTCTCATAAAGCGACTGATAAAACGGCTCCTAACATTGGTTTTGAAACCACAACCACTATAATTGATACAAGGTTAAACAATCTTGCTAGCGATACTCTCAAACCAATAGTTAGCCTAGCTGATAGTAGATCTACAATTTCGACGACTACTCCTTTGACGAATGATGATTCATCTTCAGCATTACCCAAAGCAAAAGTACCTTCAACTGCATCGCCAACGCCTGAAATTTTTATCCAATTGCTCATAGAGCTGGACGAGATTGAGGTGGTACAGACCGCGGGTGATGCTGAGTATCAAAGAGCCTGTAAAGTACTTGATCAGTTTGAGCGTCATATTGCTAAACAGAACAAACCGCGTGCCCAAGTCGTTTTTTTAGAGTCTCATCAAGCGGCAAAGCAGCATGCTCTTAAAATGCTGCAAAACGCCGCGACCCTTGGTAATACCACTGCTATGATACGGCTGGCTATGTATGAACTATTAGACGAAGGTTTGCTAGCCGACCACTCAGTAGATGCAGCGATTAGTAAAGACACCACTACTGGCGAAGCGGCTGGGGTTGATTGGATTAAGCAGGCGGCTAATGAAAAAGATATTCGGGCTCAGCGTCTATTAAGTAAAATCTATTATCAAGGGATAGGTGTGCCGCAGGATATAAATAATGGAAAGTATTGGCTAGAACAAGCGGCAGAGAATGGTCATGTAGAAGCCGCTAGTTTGGTCGGTCAATGGCAACAAGCGCAAGCGTTGATAACGACACGCCAGCAAGAACAGCACAGTATTAAGCGTTATCAATTATTGATTGGAGTGATTGTAGTGGTCGCATTGTTGTTAATCATTTTCGTCTAAAGAGCTGTGTTTTAATAGTTTAAATAGCATCGCTTAAAAGATTATGGATAAGCGTTACCGGCAGGTAGAATGGGCGTATTTCTTGACAGGATAGCTTTTAGCTAGATATCCTCTATTGTTTTATTATGGTTCTATCAATATCACTTCATCACTATCTCATCAATTATTAATATGGGCGTTCTCATGCCATCTTTTCCTGTGCCACCGCATAAACCAGTGTCTGAATCTGAGTTGCTTACGGCTGCAGATCAGCCAATTGGCCAGACTACGAAAAGCATGTCTGCACCACTGACTATGCGCACGCCTAGCACGCCACCTTGGTATTATCGCTTTATCATTAGCTTAATAAAACCCTTATATCGCATGCAGGTTTGGCATCGCTCGCATAATCGCGATAATTATCAGCAAGAAGTGGCGCAGCGCTTTGGTAAAGATTATCCACCGCGACCGACAGCTGGTTTTGATTATATCAATGCTACTGATATCAATAATACTGATATTAGCAGTGCTGATACTAGCAGTACTGATGTTAGCAGTGCTGATGTTAATAAAGTCGGTCTAAATCAGACAGTAATTTGGTGTCATGCGGTATCGTTGGGTGAGACCAATACCGTTGCGCCCTTGTTGGACGCTTTATTAGCGCATGGTTATCAGATTTGGCTGACCAACACGACGCAGACTGGTTTTGCTCGTGGCGCGAGCCGTTTTGCAGATGATATTGCTCAAGGGCGACTGAGTCACAGTTATGTACCGGTGGACAGTCCAGCAGTGATTGAGACCTTTTTGGCACATGTGCAGCCAGTGGCTGCTTTATTTGTGGAAACCGAGTTATGGGCAAATATTTTGGCCAAGCTTGCTGGGCATCATATTCCCAGCATACTAGTTAATGGCCGGCTGTCAGCATCGTCTTTTACCCGCTATCAAAAAATTAGTGCGGTAAGTCGTAGCATGATGCAGAACCTGACTTTAATCATCGCGCAAGATGATGAATCTGCTCAGCGCTTTTGTCAGCTAGGCGCCTATCGTACACAAATTCGGGTCGCCGGCTCCCTTAAATGGGTCATTAACACCCCTAAACGTGAAGCAAAAATTAATCATATAAATGACGATAATGCCATTGCAGAGAAGCAAACGGAGAAGCCAGCAGATAAGCAAAAAGGTGCTGTTGAGAGTAATATCAAAAATGGTATTAGTACTGAGTTGGGAAAATCAAATCGTCCCATTTGGGTTGCTGCAAGTACCCATAGCGGTGAAGAAGAGGCCGCGCTATCATTACAGCAGCAGATATTATCAATACCCGCACTTGCTGACACCTTATTAATTATCGTACCCAGACATCCTGAACGCTTCGACGAGGTAGCAGACCTGATCAAAAAGTCAGGGTTAGGTATGGCGCGCCGTAGTATTAACGAAGCTATTAGCACACAGACGCAAGTTTATCTGGCCGATAGTATGGGTGAGCTCATGCAGTGGTATACGCTAGCTGATGTGGCACTGGTCGGTGGCTCATTGGTTGCTGTCGGGGGGCATAACCCTGTTGAGCCGTCGAGTGTGGGCACGCCGGTATTGATGGGCCCCTATACCCAGTCTTGTCAAAGCGTGGTAGATAAGCTGGCGGGTGTGGGTGCGTTATATCAGCCAGATAACCATTTTTATCAGCCTCTTGTTATTGATGAACAGATAACCGATGGACAGACAGTCAAGCAACATAAGTCCGAAGAAAAAACTCCGCAGTTTTCTCCTAAACCAGCATTAATTGCTGATACCACACTAATTTATGAGCAACTGCAGCTTTGGCTTAGTAATCCGCAGCTGGCGACATTGGCAGGGCAGGCAGGTGAGCAGTTAACCCTACAGCAGCAATCAGTACTGACTCGTCAGCTGACTATGATTGAAGAGGTTGTGAAGCAATTTAATAGTAATAAGGCTTAGGTTTTATTCATACCGTTTAACCACTAGATCTTTTGCATAAGTCGTCGCTAACCCTTGAAATTTCGTTAGTGGGAGTCAATAAAAATGAAATGGCACTTTTGCAAGGAGTCTACGACAATACTCGCTTTCTCTTATCCCTAACAATCATTACTTTATCGGTATCTAAAATGGGTACTTAACATTAGTACCTGATATGGGTACTTAACATTAGTACCTGATATGGGTATCTAACGCTCATCATTCCTCCTAATTACTAACATTAATTACTAACATTAATTACTAATACTAAGCGACTTGCTGTATGAACTGTATTTTATTGCCAGCTGCTAATTTTTCGCTAGCAAACGCATTGATTGATGCCCCCGAGCAAATTGAACATATTAATAAAATATTAGGTGCGCAAGTGGGCGATACACTAAAAATTGGACAGCTTGGTGGTCATCTTGGCACCGCAATCATTGATGAAATGACGTCTGAGCAGATTCAGCTTGGCAATGTACAACTGTCCCTTGCCCCGCCGCCCAAGCTTGAGGTCACTGTGGTGCTAGCATTACCGCGCCCCAAAGTATTACGGCGTCTCATTATGGATATGACCGCGCTTGGCGTGCGTGATATTGTACTGATTAATAGTTATCGGACTCAAAAAAGCTATTGGCAGAGTCCACTATTAGCGCGTCTTGATGAGTTCGTATTAGAAGGCTTGCAACAAGGCGTTGATACTATTGCCCCGCGTATCACTCTACAAAAACGCTTTAAACCTTTTGTTGAAGACCAGCTGGCAAGTTTAATCACTAACCGCGCTATTGTGGCACACCCTTATAGTGAGCTGTCGTTAGGACAATATCTACAGCAACACTCTGCGTACTATTCTGCGCTTCAACCTCAAAGCTCATTACCAAGCGTGGTCTGTATTGGGGCAGAAGGCGGCTGGATTGATTACGAGATCGAGTTACTTGCTGGGCAAGGTTGCCAAGCGGTTAATATCGGTCGGCGAGTACTGCGGACCGAGGCGGCTGTAAATGCACTTCTTGGTCAGTGGTTGTTATGAGATTCAGGTCGAAATGTTACTATTAAATACGAGTTTTATGAGTGTTTTTGAGTCAACAAAAATATTCAGATTAGACGTCCATACAAATGTATTGATAATTAGTCTCATTTCGATTAGTATGTTGATTCTAGATATTATCCGGTTATAAGTCTTGATGGCGTGTCGTTTATAATATCGTTTTCCCTTACTTATTTGTGTTATTACTATGGAGAAACCCATGTCCTTGAATGCGGTCAGCGCACGTTTACCTTCTACCAAGCTTACTTTATCGGTTGCTGTATTTAGCATGATGTTAGGGTTGGTAGGGTGTAATAAAGCGTCTACCCCTGAACAGGATACCGATGCTGAAACCACAGCACCGGTTGCTGAGCAAGGTGTTGCTACTGATAGCGCTGCTACTGATGATGGACAGGTAGTTACTATCTATTCATCACGTAATGAGCAGTTGATCCAGCCGTTACTGGATAAATATACTGAAGAGACTGGGGTAAAAATTGAGCTAGTGACTGATAAGACCGGTCCACTAATGGCACGTTTACAAGCTGAAGGTAAAAACACCCCAGCGGATATGTTATTGACTGTTGATGCCGGTAATTTATGGCAAGCAGCACAACAAGGCTTGCTACAACCTGTATCTTCTACTGTTCTAGAGACTAACGTTCCAGCTAAATACCGTGATCCAAAAGGTCAGTGGACAGGTTTGTCGTTACGTGCACGTACTATTTTTTATGATCCAAGCAAAGTTGACGCTACTCAGTTGTCTACTTACGCAGATCTTGCCGATCCAAAATGGAAAGGTAAGCTGTGTTTACGTACCTCGAAAGCTGTCTATAATCAGTCATTGGTTGCTAGCATGATTGAAAACTTAGGCGAGGAAAAAACTGAACAAGTTATCCGTGGCTGGGTTGATAACTTAGCCACTGATGTGTTCAGTGATGACACCAGCATGTTAGAAGCTATCGCTGCTGGCCAGTGTGAAGTGGGCCTAGCCAACAGTTATTATTATGGCCGTATCCTTGATGAGAAGCCTAACTTCCCTGTGAAAATATTCTGGGCAAACCAAGACACGACTGGTACGCATGTAAACATCTCTGGTGCTGGTGTGATAGCAAATTCAGACAATCCAGATGGTGCTCTCAAGTTGATGGAATGGTTGTCATCTGACAAAGCCCAAGGTGTTTATGCCAGCGCCGATAAAGAATATCCGGTAAAAGAAGGTATCGATGAGTCAGAGCTGCTTAGATCATGGGGTGAGTTTAAACAAGACGCTATTAATGTACAAAAGTTTGGCTCGTTGCAGACCCAAGCGATTAAAATGATGGATAAAGCCGGTTATAAATAACGACCGATAAGTCAGTTTGTATGGTCTTTATGCGTCTGAAATGGTAATAATTCTATGATAACACTAATTCTATGATGACAATGCCCAAAGCGTCCGATCGTCAAGACGACACTGCCAATGATAATAATGTTGGCAGTGATAATAACCATCAGGCTGTCAGCCAAGATCATGCTGTTCGCAAACGTATCACCTCAAAATCAGTCTTAGGACTGATTTCGTTGTTTATGCTGATACCTATTTTAGTAGTGCTACTGTCGTGGACCCAGCCTGTAGCGGATATCTGGACCCACATGCGTGAGTATGTCCTGCCGCAAGTACTCAAGAATACGGCTATTTTATTGTTAATGGTCACCACCATTTCTGGTACTATCGGTACGGCGTTGGCATGGGTGACGAGCATGTATCGTTTTCCTGGTCAGCGGTTTTTTTCTTGGGCGCTGATGCTACCGCTTGCGATGCCGGCTTACGTACTGGCTTTCGTCACGGTAGGCATTGTCGACTTTAGTGGCCCTTTGCAGACCGCACTTCGTGATTTGGGCATTAGTACCGCCATACCATCAGTACGTAACGTCTGGGGCGCAGGTTTGGTCTTGTCGTTGGCCTTTTATCCTTATGTGTATTTGCTCGCTCGCCAAGCGTTTTTATCGCAAGGTCGGCGTGCGATTGAAGCCGGCCAAATGCTAGGACTGAGCCGCAGTCGTATATTTTTTCGTTTGGCCTTGCCGCAAGCATTGCCTTGGGTGATTGGCGGGTTATTGCTAGCCAGCATGGAGACCCTTGCTGACTTTGGTGCTGTGTCTGTATTTAACGTCGATACCTTTACCACAGCTATTTATAAGGCGTGGTTTGGCTTTTTTAGCTTGACCACTGCGGCTCAGTTGGCGGCTCTGTTAATTGGGGTGATATTTATCGTAGTACTGTTTGAGCAATATTGGCAAGCACGGCGCGGTAACGCGGTCACTCAAGGCAGTAACCGCCGTTTTGATGCCAGTACTCCAGCCAAAATTGCCATGATGCTATTGTGTACTACGATGTTTTTAATTGCTTTTTTAATACCATTCTTGCAGCTGCTTTATTGGACAGCGATGAACTTTCGGCAAGATTTTGATGCACGCTATATTGATTTTGTCGCAAACAGCCTAATCATTGCTAGTATGACCACGCTTTTTATTGCCTTTTTAGCGATTATTATCGCGTGGGTCAAGCGTCAGTATCCGGATAAAACCACTAAGCTACTGACTACTTTAGCTAATTTAGGTTATGTGGTACCGGGGACCGTATTGGCTGTCGGGGTTTTTATACCTATTGCTTGGGTTGATAATCAGCTGATTGCCTTCGGTATTACCTCGCATCAGGTACTGTCAGGTAGTGTCATTGTCATGCTGCTGGCTTTATCGACACGATTTATGACCGTCAGCTTTCAACCGGTAGACCGGCAACTACAGCGTCTAACTGTCAATCAGGAAGCCGCTGCTAAATTACTCAGTGATAGTCCGTTACAACGTTGGCGACAAGTGGTATTGCCTGTGCTTAGTCCTGGAGTGTTGACTGCACTATTGATGGGCTTTGTTGAGGTTATGAAAGAAATGCCCATTACCTTGATGACCCGTCGGCAGGGTTGGGATACGTTAGCAGTACGGGTATTTGAGATGACCAGTGAAGGGATGTGGGCGCGCGCTGCACTGCCGAGCTTATTGATTGTGTTGGTCGGGCTGCTTCCAGTCTGGATATTGTTGCGCCAGAGTGACAAAACAGGTTAACTTGCTCTCTTATAAACTGATAAAAAATAGCATAGACTATTATCTGAGTATGATTACTTTAAGTGCTTTGTCTGACCAATTGTTATTTTAATGCTTTGTCACACTGTGCTATTTTTACCGTTTCTCTCATTCATCGCTTCTTATTTATCGCCTAATGGTACCGTCTATGTATACTGACTTGACTAACGATTCGACAGACCAATTATCCCCAAAGTCAACCAAGACCAAGGCGCGACTTAATATTTTTGAGAAAACCACCCGGTCTATAAAGCTGCAAACTAAAAACAATCATATGGATAACAATCAAGAGTCTAGAGAAGATAGCCATAAAGCAAACATCGCTGATAAGCCCTATTTTAGCGTGCAGAATTTAGTCGTTGGTTATGACAATATTACGGTCGTTGATGGGCTGTCTTTAACCTTGCAGCAAGGGGAAATTGGTTGCTTTTTAGGGTATAGCGGTTGTGGCAAGACTACCGCGTTACGCGCTATTGCCGGTTTAGAACCTACCCGTCTTGGGATAATTGGCCTAAACAACCAGCGTTTGACTGAGCAAGCTGCTCGTACCTCATTTGCGGTCGCGCCGGCCAAGCGTGGAATGGGTATGGTGTTCCAAGACTATGCCTTATTTGGCCATTTAAGCGTCGCAAAAAATATCGCTTTTGGCCTTAATAAATGGTCGGCAGCTGACAAAAAAGCGCGGGTTGCTGAGATGTTGAGTCTGGTTGAGCTGACAGAGCATGCTGACAAACGGCCCACCGAACTTTCAGGTGGCCAGCAGCAGCGGGTAGCATTAGCACGCGCATTAGCACCGAAGCCTAAGTTACTATTACTTGACGAGCCATTTTCTAATTTAGATGTGGTGCTACGTGAATCATTGGCTATGAGCGTTCGCGATATTCTTAAGCGTACCAACACTACCGCAATTTTAGTCACTCATGACCAAAACGAGGCCTTTGCCTTAGCGGATAAGGTTGGGGTTATGCACCAAGGCAAACTGGTACAGTGGGCGACTCCAACTGAGCTATATCATGAGCCCGTCAGCCCATTTGTCGCCGAGTTCGTGGGTGAAGGCGCCATGATAGATGGGGTCATTAAAGAAGGTCATGTCGAGACTGCGCTAGGCGATATTTACCGGCGTATGGAAGTATATGATGATAGAGGGCAGCCACGATATTGCGAGTATGATTATCCCAATGGCACATTAATAAAGGTATTGGTGCGTCCTGATGATATTATTCATGACGATGACAGCACCCAAACTGCACTGGTAGTTGGTCGAGTATTTCGCGGCGCAAACTATCTGTATCGCTTGCAGTTGGACGATGGCCAGACAGTATTGTCTTTGGTTTCCAGCCATCATAACCATCCGGTTGGCACACGTATTGGTATTTTACCGATGCTTAAACATGTGGTGGTCTTCGATGAAAAAAATATCAACGCTACAACCTGGTCAGATTATCATATGTCATAAACCGATGTTGAAAGGCCTTACGATATTTGGTGACATCTATTAGAATTAGGTCTCACGAGTCGCTAATATATGTAAATAGCGCCCCAACCATTTATAGGGCTCTTGCTGTGAGTAGCGTAACTCCATCCGTATCACTGCTTCAGGATCGGTATTGCCCCCGCGTTTTAGTGGCGTATAGTCATGAAATACGCGCAGTCCGCTGGTAAGCATGGTTTGATAATGATGCGCTTGTAGCCATGATTCTACTTGCTGCTTGGCTACCGGATAGTTTGGGGTCAAGCTTTTCTCGTTGTCTGCTTTGTAAGACGGGCTGTCGAGTAGATTAAAATTACCCATAATAAGATTGCGATAATCAAAGCTCGCTGGATTATAAAAGCATAACGACAGTGCGCCATTATCGGTCAGCTGAGCATCAAAGAAGTCCATGATCGCTGCTGGTTCTGCCAGCCATTCCAGCAAAGCATGACATAGAATTAAATCAAACTTGTCTGATTTATCAATGCTCGCTTTATCAATACCATTACTATCAAGGTGACCATTGTCAATACTTAGCGTCGCCTCAAGCTGTTGATAAGGGCAGACCACCCAGGTCACAGCACCAAAAACCTTCTCATCAAAAACCTTCTCATCAAAAACATTGTTATTGGCAACAGCCTGTTGTTTTTCAAAACTGGCTTTGGCCTTATTAAGCATGTTTTCTGAGATATCATTGACCACCACGCTATGACCTTGCAGGGCAAGATCGATGGCTATTTGTGCAAGACCTGCACCGACATCTAAAATACGTAGCGGACGTGCAAGCATTTTAGTCAGCTTATCAGCATATTCGAAGATATCACGACGTAGCACTGCTAGCCGAATCTCACCTTTTAAGCCACCATACACCTTCTTTTCAAAATGATCGGCGATGGTATCAAAGCTGCGATCGCTTCTGATTTCATTAGTTTCATTAGATGTTGTTAATTCTGCAGTGTGACTGTTATCGGTAGCTAAGGCATTAGCTATTGGGTTATTGCTGTCTTTATTATCATTTTGCATAAGAGTTTACGATATCTTTACTATGGTGTTCACGGGGAGGTTGTTTAAACGGCACTGCACTAGCGCCGTCTATTAATAACCCATTTAAAGATCAGTTTGGATAAGGTAATGATTACAAACACCACCGCAACAAATACCCAAATACCAGAGCCTTGCAAGTTGGCTTTATAGACTTGCGCCAAATAGGCGGATAGTCCCATAGCAACTAGGAGCGAACCCCAGCGCACAAACGGTAAGGCCTTGTTATTATGATTGGGAAAACCGGTGGCGTAATCGCTAGAAAAGCTATACAACACCATCGCCAAGATCCAAACGATAGCCAAAACAATGTCCATAAAAATAAACGCCTATATATTGAGTGGCCGTATTTTGCGTGCGATATAGTCAACACCTATATTAAACTGTACCTAGTGTAGCGGGTAGAAATATTTTGTCTACAATAACTGAAAGTTTCATGAAGTAAGTGGCTCTTGAAACTATTCTATTGTCACTATTAAAGGTAATGAACGAAGCATTGTTTACTACATTGTTTACTATAGGGTATCAAAGTTAGTTTTAAAACATCACTCTCTAAAAATCAGTCTCTAAAAATCAGCCTCTAAACATCGGCTTCCATCGGCGGCTTACTCTATCGGCGGCTTATATTGTGCAATGCTAGATATTTGTACATTTCGTAGTAGCTATTAGTAACATCTTAGATGTATGAGCAGTAAGGTACCAGACACAAATCTGCCTCTTATCAACTGCTTAAAATGTAGAAACTCCCTTTTGATTGCTGCTAAGGATAGCGCCAGTAATTGATAACGTTCAAGACAGGTTTGCTGCTACATTAGCCGCCGTTAAAAGTGAGGCTAACGCAGATGCTAGAGCGGCGAATATAACTGATCTGATACTGTTAGCACAAGTCGAAGGAGCTGCAGTATTGGCTGTCTACCATGGCGGTCTACTATGGCGGTCTTGTCAGCACCGCTTGTACGCAAGCAACCCGTGAATATTTTGACCAACACTTTATCAATGTAGCTAAAACATCCTAAGACAGCCAAATTCAATAATCTATAGCTAAATAAATAACGAAATAAAAACTTATGCCAGCAGTAGGCTATGTATCGATATTGCCTTTCATTGACTATAGCGCTTGCTTTTACTATAGCACCGATAACTCAAGCACAGGCCCAAAATACGCCTTGCTCTGGAAAAATAGGCGGGGTAGCACACTGCTCAAAAGATGGCAAGTTTGTCTGCAAAAATGGTAAGACCAGTCAATCTAAAAAAGTCTGCCATTAATATTATTTTAGGAGTAGCGTTATAAATGCCCCATTTATAGAGCCTAATAAATAATACGAATTACTCGCTATAAATGACCTGTTCCTCCATGGGTTAATAGCACTCAAATGCCCCTAAATAGGCAAATTTGTGCTAAAATAGCTTCTTTTATTTACCATTAAAACTATCGCCATTTTCCTAGATTTTTGTACGGTTTGTAGTTCTTTATCTATAGTTTATATTTACGTTATATATCTAAATAACAGCGGCACATCTCTGCGGCTCATTTTACGTATAGCTGAATATGACTATCAGTAAACTATCAATGATGCAAATGCTAGAGAATGGATGTGAGTGAGGGAGTGTATATGAGCGAATCGGTCAGTCCTATTGGCATCGTCGATGAATTAAAACAATCCTATTTGGATTATGCGATGAGCGTGATTGTCTCGCGTGCGCTGCCGGATGTGCGTGATGGGTTCAAGCCAGTACACCGTCGCGTGATGTATGCGATGCACGTGCTATCTAATGACTACAACAAAGCCTATAAGAAATCGGCACGTGTGGTCGGTGATGTCATTGGTAAATATCACCCCCATGGCGATAGTGCTGTATATGATGCGATTGTGCGTATGGCGCAGGACTTTAGCTTGCGCTACCCCATGATTGATGGTCAAGGTAACTTTGGCTCGATTGATGATGATCCACCTGCTGCCATGCGTTATACCGAAGTACGCATGACTAAGCTGACCCATCAAATGCTTGCGGATCTGGATAAAGATACTGTCGACTGGGAAGACAACTACGATGGTTCTGAGCGTATGCCTAGCGTTATGCCGGCACGGGTCCCAAACCTATTAGTCAACGGCGCAACTGGTATCGCAGTCGGTATGGCGACCAATATGGCACCACATAACCTCACCGAAGTGATTAATGCCTGTTTGGCCTATGCCAACAATCCGCAAATTTCTGCTGAAGAGCTGATGACCCATATCTCAGGTCCTGACTTTCCTACAGGCGGAATCATCTACGGTCGTGCGGGTATTTTAGATGCCTATCGCACCGGTAAAGGTCGTCTGCATATACGTGGGCGCTACATTATCGAGGCGATGGCTGATACTGGTGTCAACCGCGATCGTGAACGTATCGTATTCACTGAAGTGCCTTATCAGGCCAATAAAGCCAAGCTGATTGAGCGTATTGCTGAATTGGTTCGTGATAAGAAAATCGAAGGTATTAGCGAGATTCGCGACGAGTCTGATAAAGACGGTATGCGTATTGCTATTGATCTGCGTCGTGGTGAAACGGCTGAAGTTATCGTTAATAACTTATTTTTGCAAACGCCACTCGAATCAAGCTTCAGTATCAACATGGTGGCGCTAGACAACGGCCAGCCGAAGCTATTGACCTTGCGTCAACTAATTGCTGCTTTTGTACGCCATCGTCAAGAAGTCGTGACTCGCCGTACTATCTATGAGCTGAATAAAGCTCGGGTCCGTGGTCACCTGCTCGAAGGTTTGACGGTCGCGCTGGCCAATATCGACGAGATTATTGCAGAAATCAAAGTGTCTGCTAGCCGTGGTATGGCACGTGAGAACTTACTTAATAACACTTGGGGATCAGGTAGCGTCCAAGCGATGCTCACTGCTGCAGGTAGCCAATCAGTACGTCCTGATTTCATCGAAGGTGAAGATCCAAAAGCACCGTTTGGTTTAATTAGTGATAGTGCTGAAGGTGCCGAAAGCTATCGCTTGTCATTAGATCAGGTCAATGCAATTTTAGAGATGCAATTGCATCGTTTGACCGGTCTCGAGCAAGATAAGCTGACGGAAGAGTATCAAGACTTATTACGCGAAATTGCTAATTTAGAATCTATCCTAGGCGATTTTGATAAGCTTATGACCATTATCTCTAATGAGATGATTGAAATTCGTGAAAATTTCGGTGATGAGCGCCGTACTGACATTATTGATTCGCGTACTGATTTTAGCCGTGAAGATCTTATTCCTGAGCAAACGGTGGTGATGACGGTTTCTCGCACTGGCTATGCAAAGACCCAACCAATTCACGATTATGTGGCACAAAAACGTGGGGGTAAAGGCAAGTCCGCCACTGCGATGAAAGAAGATGATGTCATTGATCATCTAGTCGTTACCTCAACCCACGCGACGGTACTGTGTTTCACTGACACTGGCCGCGTATTTAGTTTGCGCGGTTTTGAAGTACCGATTGCCAGTCGCGGTGCACGTGGTCGTCCATTAGTGAATCTCATTGGACTTAATAATGATGAGACGGTAACCACTATTTTACCGATACCGCAAACCACTGATGAAGTGACCGGTCATTTCGTGTTCTTTGCTACTGCCAATGGTACCGTCAAGCGGGTAGAGCTTGAGCAGTTTGCCAGTATTCGGTCTAACGGTCTGATAGCAGTTGGTCTAGAAGATGGCGACAAGCTAGTCAGTGCCCGTATTACTGATGGCTCGCAAGACGTCATGTTATTTGCTTCAAGTGGTAAGGCCATTCGCTTCGATGAAAATGATGCCCGCTCTATGGGACGTACTGCTAAGGGTGTTCGCGGTATGCGTCTAACTAATGATGAGTTTATTAAGTCGTTAGTGGTCATCGAAGATGATGTCCAAGAAATCTTGATTGCTTGTGAAAATGGCTTTGGCAAACGTACCTCCATCGAAGAGTTTAATAAGCAAGGGCGTGGCGGCGGCGGTGTCATCGCTATCAAAACCAGTGCGCGTAATGGCGCTTTGGTACGCGCGACTAAGGTTGATCCTGAAGACGATATTATCCTAATATCTGATAAAGGTACTCTGGTGCGTACGCCAGTTGAGCATGTCGCCACTTCTGGTCGTAATACTCAGGGTGTCACCTTAATTCGCCTATCAAAAGACGAGAAACTGGTCGCTATGGCGTGTGTTGAGCATGAAGAAGACGACAATGAGTTAGTCGATGCGCTCAGAGAAGATGGGGTCTTTGCGGTAGAAGGTCAGGAGCAAATGGACGTAGATGCTGCGACTGATCGTACGGTCACAACTGATATTACCGATTCTGTTGATATCGCCAATGACTATACTTCAGATAAAGAGGCTTTAGATGAAGAGGTTTTAGATGAAGAGGCTTCGGACGGTGATATTAGTTTAGACGACGATACTGATTTGGACAACGACGCTGAATAAGTATTGAAATGAGTTGTTTGGCAGACTGAATCAGTAGAATTATTGCTTATTCGGTCTGCATTTGACATAATATTGACATGTAATATTAGTATCATAAAGTAATACCGGTTGTCTTAGCCTGGTTCAATTGGCTAATGACATAAAGAAAGGAAGCCTCCGACGTTCGCGTCTGAGGCTTTTGTTTTTTTCTGATAAACCATTATTGATTTACCCTACTTATAAAGGCTGTTTTTTAAAAACTATTTTTTCAAGGCTGTTGTAATGCTAACTACCAACCAGACTGTGCAAGGAACCGCTGCGGCGTCGACTGCCAACTTTTTATTCTCATTACTGTTCTTGTTTGGGCTCTTTTTGCACCCATTATCGGGTACCCAAGTGGCGTCATGGCGTGTGGTAATGATGTTGTTTAGTCTGGTGTTATTGGTGAGTCTAATAAAGCAGTGGCAGCATGTTTTTGATTATCTAAAGACTTTAAAAACTTCCAAAGAATGGCTGCTATTTATATTACCCACCCCGATTTTAGGGGGGCAAATTTGGCTGTTTATGTGGGGACCAGTGAATGGTTTAGGCCTCGATGTGACCTTGGGTTATTTCTTATACCCATTAGTAATGATACTGGTTGGTCGCTTCTTTTATCATGAGTATGTCAGTAAATTGCAGTGGCTGGCCACTCTATGTGCAGCGGTTGGTATCGCTTATGAAGTGTGGCAATTTGGGTCACTATCGTGGGCAACCCTGTTTGTGTGCTTGGGTTATCCGCCTTATTATCTATTGCGGCGCAAGTTAGCAGTTCCACCTATTACCGGCTTACTGTCGGATTTAACGTTACTATTACCCTTAGTTTTAGTGGCGCTTTATACCAGTGGCGGTTTTGATTTGGCGGTATCGACCAGTAAGTTATGGTATCTGTTACCGTTATTGGGTATTATCAGTACGGCGGCGATGTCATTGACCATGATTGCCAGTCGTAAGCTGCCAGTCTCGCTATTTGGTACCTTATCTTATCTTGAACCTATCTTTTTACTTGTTTTTTCTTTAACGTTTTTGAATCAAAGTATCGAAGAGGCTGGTTCGTTATTCATGTACGCGATGATTTTTGTCGCGCTATTTATCATGATTATGGACAGCACGCTTGGCTACTTAGCGCGCCGCCGTGACAACCGTTTGCAGGGTTACAACGAACCACAAATTAACAGCTTTCCACCGCGCCGCCGCATAAAGAATCGCCGTATCAAAGGCGTACTGGTTGCGCATCGCTTTCGAAAAATTAGACGTTATCAACAAAAAATCGATAAAATGGCTCGTAAAATCAACCAACTACATTCAAAGTAAATAGTTCTTAAATTATACGATGACTAGTGCTAAGCGATATAACAATAGTGTTTGAGACAAGTGATACCTAAGTAAGGGTTGAGCGAAACTTGGAGAAAGTTTAATTAAGTATTCAACAGATTGAAATTGACCCTGTAGACATTGTTTTTCGTAACCGTAGCACGCGCCTGCTGTGTTAAAGGCGAGTTAAGTACGCTATTATCAGTAATAACACGTATCAATAGTAACGTTATATTGCTTCGGTTTATAAAACAATAACTTATTATAAGGATGGTTTATGTTACATCTTCATCATTTAGAAAATTCGCGTTCATTCCGCATTCTGTGGTTATTAGAAGAATTGAATGTTGACTATAAGCTAACCAGTTATAAACGCAACAAAGCTTATTTGGCGCCCGACAGTCTAAAGAAAATTCATCCGTTAGGTCATGCGCCCATACTAGAAGTAGACGATCGTGTGCTTCTTGAGTCGGGATTTATCATTGAATATCTACTCAAACATTACGACAAAGAAAAAATGTTTAAGCCAGCTGATGATAATGAAGCGGCGTGGGAGGCCTACACTTTCTGGCTACATTTTGCCGAAGCGTCCGCCATGCCACCATTAGTCATGCGTTTGGTATTCAACAAAGTGGTCGAAAAGTCACCGATGCTAGTCAAACCTGTTAGTAAGAACATCCAAAAACAAGTCGAAAGTAGCCTGATCGAAAGCAGTATTAACAATATATTAATCATGATGGAACGACAGCTGCAAGACAATCATTGGTTCGCAGGCGAGGCGTTTAGTGCGGCTGATATTCAGATGTATTTTGTGGCGGTTGCTGCCCAATCTCGTGCAGGACTAGATAATGGTCAGTACGCTAATTTATTAAACTGGCTCAAACGTTGCCAGGAACGTCCTGCTTTTAAACGCACTGAAGAGAAGGGCGGTCGCATCCAGTTTTAACTATAAAATTGCCTGTACAAAAACCCTGTGTCCAAGCTGATTTACAAGTTAAACGCTTGCGCATAAATGCCCGCGCATAAACCGCGCATAAACAAGGTAATGTAATGACAGACCCCAATAAATTGGATACTAAAACGGCTCGTACCAATGTCGAAAGCCGTACAGAACGACCGATAGATTCACAGCAAGTATCGATTAAAGCATGGTCACAAAAACTATTGGTCGCTTTGTTATGTTTGGCCAGTTTTTATGGTGGCTGGAAGTCACATGAGTCGACTATGGCCAACCAATGTTTTGCGAGCGGTGGGCAAATCGTTGAAGGTGGCAAAACTATCTTGTGTAAATTACCGTAAATCGTCTGCTTTATAAATAATAGATGCGCTATGAATAATAATTCATGCTACAGCTGACCTTCTCAGGCACATCAGCTGGTGTGCCCAATAAACAGCGCAACGTTACTGCATTGGCTGTCGAGTGCTTTAATCTTTATTCATCGGGGTCTAAACAGCACAGTTGGCAGCATAGTTCTTCTCATCTTATAAATTAGCGCTTATTATCTTCAGCTTTCAGTTGTGCTTGCCCTGTCCAAAAACGGCTGAATTGATATGCCACACGTCCTGAACGCCCACCACGCTCTGATGCCCATCGTAGCGCATCGGCCCTAATACCTGCCGCTAACTCTGCATCATTCATACTAGCATCAAGCTTCAGTGCTATATCAGTGGCATCATTAGTACTATTAATGTGCTCTTTTTGGATGGCTAAATAATGCTGAACGATTTGCAAATAGGTCTGCTGATTCATTGGATAAAAGGACAACCATAAGCCGAAGCGATCTGATAGCGATACAGTTTCATCAATGGTTTCGTAAGGATTAACTTCGTCGGTCTGCCCATTATAAATATTAACGTTATCTTTCATCAACTGCGGTAATAGATGCCGACGGTTACTGGTAGCATATACCAACAGCTTGTCCTGCTCAGAATCTAACGAGCCATCAAGCACGCTTTTTAGCGTACGATAGCTCTCATCTTGACCGCTAAATGCCAAGTCATCGCAGTACACCACATAGTGACAATTACAATCAGCAGGCAACTTATTAATGGCTGCGCGAATTTTATCTAATACCAATAAGTCATCGCGAGCAATTTCAATAATACGCAACCCTTCACTATGATAAGTTTGAAGTAGGGCGCGAATCAGCGAGGATTTACCTGCGCCGCGGGTACCGGTCATTAATACGTGATTGGCAGGGTAACCCTTTAAAAACTGCCGCGTATTCTGTACCAGTTTTGACTTTTGAGTAGCAATACCGAGCAAGTCGTCTAAGCTTAAAAACAAATTGACCGCTAACGGCTCTAGGTGACCATTACGACCACCAACCCAGCGATAGGCCAGTTGCGTCGGATCAATCTCTATAGTTGGCGTTACTTGCTGCTGTAAATACTGACTGAGTAAATCTAGCAATGGTTCAGGCAGAGCGTAAGGAGCTGATGGTTTAGGTGAGGGGGACATAATTACTCTATCGTTAATAAAAAATGAATGTGAGGTTTAATATGTATAAACTATTTTTAACAAACCACTTGTAATAGTGTGGCAGCGGCTTTTTATAAGTAGGAGGATTTGACTGTATCATGACAAATAATGCTAGCAATCGGCCTAAAACAGCAGCCATAACTCAAGCGTTGCGTGCACAAGCTAGCCAGTTGTTGCCGGTATTGACTGCGATGTTATCAACATTGGAGTATAAGGCAATTTCTCACCAGCGTATCAGTCAACAGCGCAATGATAACATTACTGGTTACCAAGGTTTAACGGGCGCCCAACATCCACAGTTTGGTAGCGTGATGATAAAGTGGGCGCTAAGCCCTGATACTAATCCTGATGCAGCTAATCATAATGTGTCTAATAATAATGCACTTAATTATAATGTATCTAATCATAGTAGGTTTAACCTTAGCCATGACGTCGCTGTTTTACATGATTTAAAACAGTCACAATCAACTAAAGCGCAAAATAACACTACGCCCATATTAACTATAGTGCCGCCAGTATTGGCTTATGACACTTTGCGAACGAACATATCAGAGCAAAACCAGCAATTCACTATGCTAGTTATGCCTTATTATTCAATGGGCAGTCTGGCGCATTATTTACATCAGCCATTAACAGACACTCAAAAACACCAACTCATTGTTCGAGTCGCGCATCTTATAGCTGATTTACATAGTAGTGGCTGGCTACATAACGATATCAAGCCAAGTAACATCTTGCTAGATGATTTTTTAGTAGATAATGCTGATTATAGCAGTATAACGCCACGCTGCTTACTGACTGATTTTGCCTTGGCTGAGAGATTGGGACAAGATTTTAATGACTGTGTTGACCAAAAGTGCGCCACAAATACTGCTGGCACGCCCGCTTATCTCGCTCCTGAACGTTGGCAAGCATATGCTGCTAGCCAGCAAAGTGATATTTACGCATTTGGGATAATGGTGTATGAAATCCTAATGGGCGCGCGTCCGTTTAAGTTAGCAACGCAAAGCAATGATCCATTAAAAGAGTGGGCGATTCAGCATTGCCAGAAACCAATTCCAGTATTGCCGGCAGAATATGGTCATTATCAGCAGGTTATTAATAAGGCATTGGCGAAGCGGGTTGAGAAGCGCTATAAAAGTATGGAGGAAATGTGGAGGGATTTAAAAAATATTAGATAACGCATATCATTGGTAGTCTTGATAGAGTGCCGCAACAGGTTTGTCATTAACGATGCTTTGACACTGGCCAAACTGTGTATTAAATGTATTTCTCATCTCATCTATTTGGCCAATATTCATTGAGTCCGCAGCAGAATAATAAGTTTTAGAGGCAACAGCGTAACGACCCAAGGTAGCTAGCGCCTCGTCACAAACCTCAAAAGGCGCAATAGTTGGTATGCGACTAACACTCACATTATCCATAATTCTATAGGTATTGTTCACCGTACTGTCTAATAAGCCAATATCTTTAGTAGCAACTGCACTTTCCAGACCTGCTTTTAAAACGGTTAACTTTTCTAGCAATATCTCCGCATCATGATGAAAGCCCTCAAAACTTTCCAAACTTATCGTAAGCTTAGGATCTGAATCGCTACTAAGAGTCGCGGCGTTAGTATCTGTTGAGGTAGCAGGTTTAAAAAAGCTTCGAAGCCCTATAAGCCCTCCTGCTAACAGTACCAACAGACCTACTGACATCCATAATCCTTTATTCATTGTTTCCTCAATAATTTAACAGTCAACTTGTTTAACCCGTTTGAATAGCGTTCGAGTATGAACTAGGTTCTGGAACATCTGAAAAAGTGTCGTTAAACATAAACAAGCTAATGTTTATGATCTTTATAGGGTGATGAGACAGGGTCTACAATTCATTGAGAAGATAGATTAAAACGAACTAAATTTTTAGTCAAAAGATATTTCTATATTCCATCCCACGCGAAAACAGCTGGGATATGAGTAAAAAGTGGCTGAAGGGCAATGTAGGTTAGGTTTAGACAGTAATAAGTAATTATTAGTAAATCCCACGAGCTATCTCAGTGTGGGAAGACAGTCAAATTTTAGATATAAAAAAACCTGCCCGAAGGCAGGTCTAGTATATGCTTGAGACAGTCGTTCAATTAAATGGATATCGTTTAATTAAAATAAGTCATTATCGAATAATGGTGGGGCTGGAGAGACTCGAACTCTCACACCTTACGGCGCTAGAACCTAAATCTAGTGCGTCTACCAATTCCGCCACAGCCCCATTTCGTTACTCTATCATCACTAGCGCTTAAATTCAAACACCGTTTAGACAGTTAACTGATTCGGTAATGCGTCTCAGTGGTTGGCTATTATATAGATTTTGATGGGTTTGGCAACCCCCTTCCGCAATTATTTCTATTATGCGCAATTTTTTTTGTACTTATTTTAATAAATAGCTGATATTACTGTGTTTTTATATTAGTCTTTTTTAAGATTTGATTGCTCCTTTATCTGAACCATTGCTGTAGATAGATTCAGCTGTTGCAGCTTACGAGTTAAGGTGTTGCGTCCCCAGCCCAGAAGGTCGGCAGCAGCTATCTTTTTACCGCCACTATGATTGAGAGCAGCGGTTAGCAATACGCGTTCAAACTCAGGCGTTGCCGCTTGTAAAATGTCTATTGCACCTGCTTGTAGAGACTGCTCTGCCCACTCCGCCAATGCTTGCTGCCAGCTTGGGTTGGTCGGCTGATCTGATAGTGGAACACTATGCTGTGACTGTATAGCGCCCTCTGCTATTACCGTTTGCGAACTGGCTTGCGAACCGGCTTGGGAGTTGATATGACTATTATTCTGCTCACCAGCTTGTTGAGTGAGAGGTTGATGCTGCTGTGTACTCGTGTGCAAATTCGTATGCAAAGCAGTATCGACATTAGCCAGTAATTCTGGTGGCAAATCATCAACCAGTACTGTGTCTCCGGTCGCCATGACCGTCAACCATAGACAGACGTTTTCGAGTTGGCGAACGTTACCGCGCCAGTCAAAGTTCTGCATGATGCGCAGTGCATCAGGTCGAATGCATTTCGGTGTGGTATTCATTTGCTTGCCGGCACTTTGCATGAAATGGGTGGTGAGTGCGGGTATATCTTCACGCCGTGCGCGTAGTGGCGGTAGTGGCAGACGAATGACGTTGAGACGATAAAATAAATCTTCCCGGAACTTGCCTTGCTGTACGAGATGTTCTAAGTTTTGATGGGTCGCTGCGATGATACGGACATTGACATTGACCGGTTGCTGACCGCCAACACGATAAAACTCCGAGTTGGCCAATACCCGTAGCAAGCGTGTTTGAGTACTAAAGGGCATGTCGCCAATTTCATCTAAAAATAGCGTACCGCCATCTGCTTGCTCAAAGCGACCTTGTCTTTGGGCGCTGGCCCCAGTGAAGGCTCCCTTTTCATGACCGAACAGTTCGGATTCAATTAAGTCATGAGGAATGGCGGCCATATTAAGCGCAATGAAAGGCTGCTGCTGTCGAGGTGAATGTTGATGCAACGCATTGGCAACCAGCTCTTTACCTGTACCTGATTCTCCGGTAATTAGCACGGTAATCGGTGAGTGCGCCAAGCGCCCGATCGCGCGAAAGACAGTTTGCATGGCTTGTGATTGACCAATGATACCGCTAGGGTTATTGCTAGCGTTTGCATTAGTTGTACCATTGGGAATGCTGACAGACTTGACGCTAGCGTTAACTGTACTTTTTTTTTGTGGCTCCGCTTTTGTTTTAGGATCAGGGGTTGCCTTAGTAGCCGTTTCATTTGATTCAGCGGTCGTATTATTAGCAGGTTGATAATTAAGAGCTTTATAAATGGTCGCAACGGCGTCATCTAAGTCAAAAGGTTTGGGTAAGTATTCAAAAGCGCCCGCTTGATAGCTGCTAATCGCTGAAGTCAGGTCTGAGTGAGCAGTCATGATAACGATAGGCAGAGCAGGAAAATGTAGGTGCACCCAGTCACTAAACGATAAACCATCCATTAGCGGCATACGAATATCGGTCAAGATCACATCCGGTAGCGGTGGAATAGGTTCGTGCTGCTGCAAGATATCGTTAAGACGCGTCCACGCCGCTTGTGCTTGGGTGAAGCTAATGACCTCAAGCCCAGCATCAATAAAGGTATCGGTTAATACCAGACGCAGTGCTGCATCGTCATCGATTAGCCATAATGTCGCAAGGTCTTTACGAGACCCACTAGCAACATCTATCTTAGATAATTGACTATTATTTTCATCTTTATTACAGTTTTCAGTCATATATATAAGCCTTAAAAAGTCATTAAGCCAGGGTGGTCATTCAGCATTCGCACTTAAGCGTTATAAGCTGGCGAGTTGAACGGTAAATATACCGTAAAACGTGTTTGGCCGCGGACTGAGCTAACGTCAATCATACCATGATGCTGGTTGATAATATCTTGCACGATAGCCAGACCCAAACCTGTTCCTGACGCACGGCTGGTCACCATAGGGAAGAATATCTGCCCAATAAGTGCAGGGTCAATACCGCAGCCATTATCAGTGATAGTTATTTGTACGACTTGCTTATGTTGCCGGCTACCGATGGTATGTTGAAAAATGACCCGCGTTTGAATATGTAGCTTCGGTTGATAGTTGCCACCCTGCTGGTCACCGTGCTGCGGATAGTTAATATGCGTCTGAGTATTAATTGCTTTGGCGGGGTTATCACTAGTGGTAATGGTTTGTTGATGCTCTATCATGGCTTCACAAGCGTTATTGATCAGGTTTAAAAATACTTGAATCAGTTGGTCTTTATCAGCGCGCAGCTCTGGCAACGACAGATCATAATCTCGTTGTACTGTTATTAAAGGGTTTTTTATCGGAGAATCTGTTATTAAAGAACTTTGTATTTGTGAATAATGACTGAGTACCAAGGTCAAGACATGTTCAATAGGCTCGTGAATGTTGAGCGCTTGCCAGTTTGGTAGCTGGTTAGAGCCTAAGAGTTGACCAATGAGCTGGGTTAATCGGTCAGTCTCTGAAATGATGATATCAGTGTAAGCACGTAGTTTTTTTGCTGTCGTTCGGATGTTTGGATCCGTGATAGCGGGTGCTGTGTCCTGGTTTTTATCATTAGGTACATGGTCGGGTGCAGTCATATCGCTGAACTTGGTAAATTGTCTTTGTAATAGCTGGGCCGCCCCACGAATACCAGCAAGTGGGTTTTTTATTTCATGGGCGACCGAGCGAAGCATATGACGCGCAACATTATATTGTTGCTGCTGGCGCTGCTCTTCTGAAATACGACTCTGACGATCTTTACCCCACATTTCAATAATAAAATAAGTCTGCTGCTCATATATGACTGGTGTCACACTATAATCCACTGTTATCGAAGCACCGCCATTCATCGGTAACCTTATAGTATGATCATGGTCAATAAAGGGCTGCTGATACTGCTGAGCTTGAATAAAGCGCTCAGTTAAAGGGCATGTTTCATCAGTATCAGATGTTATATCAGTATTTAAACCATCATTATGTAGATCATCATTATGTAGATTATAATTACTGTTTTCTTTTAATTCATCAGGTGCAAGCACGTTCAAGATAGATTTATTCAGCAACCGTCCACTACTGATGGCTAATAGTTGCTCAGCTTGAGGGTTAAGCCAGGTAATAAAGAGCCCTTCATCTACCCATAAAATAGCGGTAAATAACTGCTGCAACATAAAGGCTGAGTCGGGAGCAGGGCGAGATGATGATATTGGGTAAGCCATAAACATAGAAAACCTGGTTACTGATCATGTTAGGTATAATATTTAACCACAAATCAACACTATAGCGCGGCAAAACTGGTGATTATCATAAAAAAAACGTACAATGCGCTCAGCCAATTTATCTCAAGCAAGGTCAGCTATGCCCAAGATTTCTATCCCATCTAATGATTCTACGGTGACGATTAAGCCCACTACTTTATCTACTCATCCAGTTGATGCTCTAAATACAGAGTCGCATGCTTCTAATACGCACGGTATCAAGAACAGCGCCAGCGTATTTAATCCTGCGCAATCTCAAACACAAAATGAGCGCGTGGTAGACAGCGCTCAGCCATATCATCATAAAGCCAATCACAATCAAAACCGCAGTATCGCTCAAAGTGGCGATGCAACCATACAGGCAAACATCAGCGCGACCGCCTCTAGTCCAGCAACGACTGCGCCAAAGATTGGGTTTGTATCGTTAGGCTGTCCTAAAGCGTTGGTCGATAGTGAACGTATTATCACTGAGCTGAGCCGTGATGGTTATCAGGTTGCTAGTGATTATGAAGGCGCAGATTTAGTGGTAGTTAATACCTGCGGCTTTATCGAATCAGCGGTACAAGAGTCGTTGGATGCTATCGGTGAAGCCATTAGCAAAAACGGAAAAGTGATTGTCACTGGTTGCCTCGGCAAAGAAGCGGACAAAATCCGCAAGATGCACCCTGCGGTATTGGCAGTGACTGGCGCGCACGCCTATGATGAAGTGATTAGGGCGGTAGCGCTACACGTACCGAAGCCTGACCGCAGCACCGATAAAGATTATAATCCTAAAATAGATTTGATTAACGAGGCGGGGATTAAGCTAACGCCCAGTCACTATGCCTATTTAAAGATTTCAGAAGGCTGTAATCATCGTTGCACTTTTTGCATTATCCCAAGCTTACGTGGCGATTTGGTATCGCGCCCGATTGATAGCGTGATGAATGAGGCGATGGCGCTCAAAAACGCTGGGGTCAAAGAGCTGTTAATCATTTCGCAAGACACTTCTGCGTATGGTTTGGATTTAAAGTACAAAACCAGCTTTTGGAACGGTATGCCGCTAAAGTCTAAATTTTATGACTTATGCCAAGCGCTGAATGATTTAGGCATTTGGGTGCGTCTGCACTATGTCTATCCTTATCCGCACGTGGATAAAGTGGTTCAGTTAATGAGTGAAAAGAAGCTGTTACCTTATCTGGATATTCCCTTCCAACATGCCAGTCATAGCATCCTAAAGGCCATGAAACGTCCAGCGCATAGTGAAAATACTCTGGCACGTATTCATGCATGGCGTGCTATTTGTCCTGATATCGTCATTCGCTCAACCTTCGTGGTCGGCTTCCCAGGGGAAACTGAAGCAGACTTTCAGTGTTTGCTTGATTGGTTAGTCGAGGCACGTCTCGATCGCGTGGGCGCTTTCACTTATTCAGAAGTAGAAGGTGCAGTGGCCAACGATTTGCCCAATCCCGTACCTGAAGCTATTAAGCAACAACGTTATGAGCGCTTTATGACCTTGCAACAAACTATCTCTGCGCAGAAATTGCAAGAGAAAATTGGCAGAACCTTAACCGTATTAGTCGATGAGATTGACTTTGAAGAGAACGTTGCGATCTGCCGTAGTTATGCCGATGCGCCAGAAATTGACGGTCATGTTTATGTTGATGATATTACTACTGCTGTAAAAGTTGGCCAGTTCTTAACAGTTACTGTTGACGATGCTAGTGAATATGATTTGTTCGCCAGTTATAATGGTTAAAAAAGTGCACACGCAATTGAAGGTTAAAATTACCCAACCATGAGTAGTTTTTGCTACAATTGGCGCAATTTGGCCTGTGTTGGTTCAAAGGCTAATTTTATTTGTGTGTTAACGATTTTTATTTTTATATTAACGATAATTATAATTCAATGATAATAAGGTGACCTCATGTCTGACAAAAACCCCCGTTACTCTCGTATTCTGCTAAAACTCTCTGGCGAAGCTTTAGCTGGCGGCAAAGACATGGGTATTGATAGTGAAGTGCTTGATAAAATGAGCTTATCCATTGCGCATTTACGTGGTCTGGGGGTGCAAGTTGGCATCGTCGTGGGCGGTGGTAACTTATATCGCGGTGCGCAGCTACAAAAAGAAGGCTTGGTCGGCCGAGTTACTGGTGACCAAATGGGTATGCTAGCCACAGTAATGAATGGTTTAGCGATGCGTGATGCCCTTGAGCGCCGCAATATTAAAACCCGCTTGATGTCAGCTTTACCGATTGGTGAGGTAACCGAAAGCTATAGCAGCCGTAATGCGATTCGCTATCTCAAAAACGGCGAAGTTTGTATTTTCGTTGCCGGTACTGGCAATCCATTCTTTACGACTGATACTGCAGCCTGTTTGCGCGGCATCGAGATTGAGGCCGGTCTGATTCTTAAAGCCACCAAAGTTGATGGCGTCTATGACAAAGATCCTAGCCTGCATGCTGATGCGGTCAAATATGACGGTTTGACCTTTGATGAAGTCTTAGAGCAAAAGCTTGGCGTGATGGATTTGACTGCGATTGCACTATGCCGTGAACACAATGTGCCGTTACAAGTGTTTGATATGACTAAGCCCAATGCCTTGTTAAATGTCATTATGGGCGAAAATGAAGGCACGCGCGTTTATCATTGAGGTCATTTTATAGCCTGTAATAACCCAGTTTGTAATCAGAAAGTAACCCCTACTAATATTTAATAACATCTAACAAGCTCTAACAATAGCTAATATTATCGGCAGCGATAAATAAGGACACGTAATGATTAAAGAGATTAAGCAAGATGGCGAAGCGCGTATGCAAAAGACCCTAGAAGCGCTTGAGAGTACTTTTAGTAAAGTCCGTACTGGTCGTGCGCACGCAGGCATGTTGTCAGGCGTAATGGTGAGCTATTATGGTTCAGACACACCTTTGAACCAAGTTGCTAGCGTCAACGTTGAAGATTCGCGTACGCTATTGGTACAGCCGTTCGATCGCACTATGGTACAAGCGATAGACAAGGCCATTCGTGAAGCTGGTTTAGGCCTGAACCCAATGACTGCTGACGTCATTCGAGTACCGCTGCCTGCTTTGACTGAAGAGACCCGCCGTGATATGCAAAAACTTGCGCGCGGTGAGGCCGAAAATAGCCGGGTATCTATTCGTAATATTCGCCGCGATATGCTGGGTGATATTAAAGACTTGGCTAAAGAGAAAGAAATATCAGAAGATGAAGAACATCGCGCTAGTGATGACATTCAAAAAATTACTGATAAGTTTATCGAAACTATAGACAGTCGTCTGAGTAAGAAAGAAACGGACTTGATGGCAGTATAAGCAAAGTTTCTTGTTTAAAGTTCAAGGTCTATAGCTTCTTGCTTATAGTTTAAGCAGCTAGACTATTGGCTAAAAGGTTTTTTAATAATAGCTAGTAGTGTAATACTACTGGCTATTATTATATATCAACTGGTGCTGTATTAACTGCTTGAATACAATCAGCCCTAATGCTTGCAAGTTATATCCAGTATCTCAGCTTGTTTATGATAAGTTTGTGAATTCTATGCGCTGTACTTTTTAATTGGCATAGAGCGCGATATGATTATTTTTATATTAATAATAAGCAGTATAGTCCATGTCAATTTTCGCCCCTTTACTTCCTGTCTTTATTCCTCGTCATATTGCGATCATTATGGACGGTAATAACCGTTATGGTAAAGCCAATGATTTAAATAAGGGTGAAGGACATGTTGCTGGCAAAGATGCTTTAGATCCTATCGTTGAGTATTGTCTTGAGACTGGGGTTGAGGTATTAACTGTATTTGCGTTTTCGAGTGAAAATTGGCAACGTCCAGCAACTGAAGTAGCCTTACTCATGCATTTGTTAGCCCTGACGGTTAACGAACAAATGCCGCGCATGCATAAATACCGTATTCGGATGCGCTTCATTGGTGATCGTAGCCAGCTTACGGCTGACTTGCAACACTTACTGGCAGATGCAGAGGTCAAAACCGCCCATTTTGATGCTATGACATTAGTGATTGCCATTAGTTATGGTGGACAGTGGGACATCGCTAATGCAGCACAACAACTGGCGCAGCAGGTGCAAGACGGTCAGTTACGTGCCGAGGATATCAATAAAACTATGCTCAGCCAGCACGTACAACTGGCAGATGAGCCAGCGGTGGATATGTTAATACGTACTGGTGGAGAGTACCGCATTTCCAATTTTTTATTGTGGCAATCAGCATATGCTGAGCTGTTTTTTACCCAGACACTCTGGCCAAACTTTGCAGCACCTGAACTTGAAGCAATGGTAGTAGAGTTTGCTCAACGTCAGCGCCGTTTTGGCAAGACGAGTGAGCAGATAGAGACGCAAACTTCACAGTGATTAAAATAACCGTTAATCTAAACCAGTCTTGAACAGCGTATGCTAAACATCTAGCCACGCTTGTTAATGAAAGGTTCGTTCACCTTAAATAGTGAAAAAAGGCTATCGATGAGCTATTGTTGATTAACTGTTATAATATATCTTTGACCAGATGTCTCTCATTATTATAAGGCTCGATAAATATGTGGCAACGGATTAAAACGGCAGTCATCTTAATTATTATCGTTGGTATTGCATTATTTGCGAGCCAGACACCCGTCTTATTTGCGCCATTATTAATAGTTGGTGTCATCATTGCTGCGCATGAATGGACAAAATTGATGCCAAAATGGCGGCAGCCTATAGTTTTTGTCTTATTAGTACTGGTAGTAACCCTAATATCACTACTGTTTGAAATGACTTGGGTGTTTTGGTGGGCAGCGTCATTAATAATATGGCTGATGGCCTTGTCTTGGGTGGGCAAGTTCCCAACCCATACTAATTGGTATGGTAAACAGCTGGCATTGATGGGGGTGGTTATTCTTACTGCTTCTATTACTGCGATGTTTTATTTATGGCAACAGTCGGCGTGGTGGCTACTTTATGTATTCTTACTGGTCTGGTGTGCTGATAGCGGCGCCTACTTCGTTGGACGCAAGCTCGGTCGTCGCAAAATGGCACCGAACGTCTCGCCTAATAAAAGTATGGAAGGGCTGGCAGGTGGACTAGTAACTGGCTTGATAGTGGTTGTGGTTATCAGTGTCTTTAAGCTACAACTGACCGGCACGGCTATGATCGCTTTTGTCGCTTTATCCGCGTTCACTATTTTAGCATCAGTACTTGGTGATTTATTTGAGTCGATGTTAAAGCGCCGTGCAGGGGTCAAAGACTCGGGAACTATTTTACCCGGACACGGTGGCATCCTTGATCGTATTGATTCATTATTGTCTGCCACTCCGATATTTGCACTTGGTTTTTGGGGTCTACAACAGCTAGGTTTATTGGTGGTTTAGAAGTTTATTGGTGGTTTAGAATGAATCGTCATAGTCTTTGCCTATAGCGTAAGCCATAGAATAAATTAATCCGTGGGTAAGCTAACTCTGCTCTACTAGAGCAGAGCGACGTCTATAATCATTTGGCTTTTTATTTTCTTTAATTTCTAACGATATTTTTTATAAAGCTCTTTCATAAAATTCTTTCATAAACATCTTTTATAAAAATCTTTCATAAAACCATGGGCACGAATAGTTATGACGCAACGCATTGCCGTATTAGGCGCAACAGGCTCTATTGGCGATAGTACCTTGGCAATTCTGGCAACGCAGCTTCAAGACCATGAGGTTTACGCCTTATCCGGTTATCAGCGTTTAGATAAGCTATTTGCACTCTGTCAGCAGTTTGAGCCTCAGCGTGTTTGCGTCCCCATGATAGCAGTTGACGATTTTGCTAAGCGACTTAGTGATGCAGGTTTGCGTATTGATGTGGTGGGCGGTGCGGCGGGTCTGATAGATATTGCTACTGACTCGCAGACGGATACCCTAGTCGCAGCTATTGTCGGCGCGGCTGGCTTGTCATCGACATTAGCGGCAGCGCGGGCTGGCAAGCGTATCTTGCTGGCCAATAAAGAAGCGTTGGTTATGGCAGGACAAGTGCTGATTAAAGCTGTAAAGACCCATCATGCGACCTTGCTGCCGATCGACTCTGAGCACAATGCTATTTTTCAGTGTTTGCCATCTGCTATTCAACAGGATAACACCCAGATTCACAACCCTAGCCACGGTGTGCGCAAGTTGTGGTTAACCGCTTCTGGTGGCCCATTTTTGAATCAATCTTTTGAGCAAATGCAGCAAGCGGGGGTAGCCGAAGCGATCAAGCACCCCAACTGGTCAATGGGACAAAAGATATCTGTTGATTCTGCGACCATGATGAATAAAGGTTTAGAGCTGATAGAAGCTTGTCACTTATTTGATTTGCCAGAAGATAAGATAAATGTGGTTATTCACCCACAAAGTATTATTCACTCAATGGTAGAATATAGCGATGGCAGTTTTTTAGCTCAGCTTGGCAGTCCAGATATGAAGACCCCAATCGCGCATGCGTTAAGCTATCCTGCACGTATTAATAGTGGCTCGCAGCCGTTAGACCTATATGCGCTGAGTAATTTAACCTTTATTAAGCCAGATCTACAAAAATTTGCCTGTCTGAAATTGGCACGTCAAGCGATGCAAGCGGGGGCGCAGGCAACTATTGTGCTCAATGCTGCTAATGAAATGGCAGTCGCGGCATTTTTAGCCGGTCAAGTACGCCTGACTGACATTGCAGATATTAATGAGCAAGCGCTGAGTCAATCACAGGCACCTCTGTTAGGTGCTGATGCAGACATTGAAGACATATTAGCGATTGATGCGTCAGCACGGCGTTATACCAATGCTATCATTGCAAATATTGTCTAAAAAATATTGCCTCAGTAGGTCTAGATAAAACAAGCTTTTATAGCATAATCTCCTGTAAAATACGTCTATCAAATATCAAATATCAAAAATGTTGATTAAAACAGTAATGAGGGGTAGTGATGACGTTTTTATTAACGCTATTGGCGGCAATTTTTGTCCTAGGTCCTCTGATTGCTTTGCATGAGTGGGGTCATTATATCGTGGCACGCCTGTGCGGCGTTAAAGTCTTGACCTATTCGATCGGTTTTGGCCCCAAGCTTACTGGCTGGACCAGTAAGCGTAGCGGTATTGACTATCGTATTTCGATGCTACCGCTCGGCGGTTACGTCAAGATGCTGGATGAACGCGAAGGTGAAGTAGCAGAGCACGAACAGCATTTGGCTTTTAATCGCCAGCATCCACTGAAGAAAATCGCTATTGTTGCTGCTGGTCCTATCATGAACTTTATTATCGCTATTGCGCTGTTCTGGGTATTGTTTATGACCCCGTCTGAGCAGCTAGCGACCAAGATTGGCAGTATATTGCCCGATACGCCAGCGGCAATAGCCCAACTTCCGGCTGGTGATAAGATTGTCGCTATTGATGGTCACGAAGTACAGACATGGGAAGGGATCAATTACCGTCTAGCAGGACGTATGGGTGAGACCGACAACGTCAGCATTACTTTGCAATCGCCTACAGGTTCTGCTGAGAATTTAAAGACTTACCAAGCACCAGTCAATCGCTTTATGCAAGGTGATGCGCAAGGTAAGGATGCTTTAAGTAGCTTTGGAATGTTACCATGGCAGCCGCAGATTGCACCAGTGATTGGTGAACTGACGGCTGATGGTGCCGCCAGTCTTCAAGGTCTACAAGTTGGCGATCAAATCTCTGCTATTAATGGTATTGCAGTAACCGATTGGATTAGCGCCACTCGACTCATTCGCGACAACCCTGAGACCTTACTGAACTTCACCGTACTGCGTAATGATAAGTCAGTACAATTACAAATAATGCCGCAAGGTAAAAAAGACAATTTGGGTAACGATTATGGACAAATTGGTGCTATGGTTGCACAATCCGAAATCATCATCCCTGATGCCTATAAAACGACGGTAGTTTATGGCCCTGGTGAATCACTGGTTAAATCGTTTGAGAAGACTGAACAGCTTGCTGTGATGACTTTAAGCTCAATGGGAAAAATGCTCTCAGGTACGATTGGTCTTGACAATTTGTCTGGTCCCATTACCATTGCGAAAGTCGCCAAACAAAGTTTTGATATCAGTTGGGAGATGGTGCTATCTACCGCCGGCTTAATTAGCTTGAGTCTTGCGGTGTTGAATCTGCTGCCCATTCCAGTGTTAGATGGTGGTCATATTGTATATTACGTGATTGAGCTCATTCGTGGTAAGCCACTTTCTGAAGGGGTACAAATTGCTGGGTTGAATATTGGTTTACTCTTGCTGGTAGGTTTCATGGTGTTAGCGATTGGTAATGATATTAGTAGGCTGTTTTAATTGAGTGCGACATGACTCATAGGGAAAGGCGCGATACACTAATGGCTACGTGGGGATAGGGTTTTGATTGTTAGTCTTATATTGTGCCGTTCCTATGGCGCCAGTGGTGTACCAGTAGTAATTTTTAGTTTATTTTATGATGGGTTTTATATAGAGTGTTCTGAGTCACCCATGATTGAGTTACAGACTCCGCATTAATTGGGCTAGACAAACGGTGCTTTTTAACTTAACTTAAGCAAGTTTTTTATTGACGGATAGTGTTTATGCGTACGCCTTTATTTATGAGCGCGGCTGGGTTGCCGTTAGTTGTAGCAATGATGAGTGTTTCGGCACAGGCCGCAGAATTTGTGGTAACCGATATTGCTTTTACTGGTCTGCAACGTCTAACTCCCGATAGTCTCTATCCGGTCTTGCCTATTTCGGTCGGTGACACGGTTACTGATAGCAGTCTGGCAGCAAGTATTAAAGCGCTGTATGCCACTGATAATTTTGCTAATATCCAAAGTCGAGTGGCAGGCAGCCAACTGCGCTTTGAAGTTACTGAGCGCCCAATTATTAGCGAAGTAAATTTTGAGGGCAATAAACTTATCCCTAAAGAAGGGCTGACAGAAGGTCTCAAAAATGCCGGTCTATCGGTAGGTGAAGTGCTCAAGCAGTCGACCTTACTAGGCGTGGCTAATGAGCTACAACAGCAATATATCAGCCAAGGTTACTACAATAGCGATATTGAAGTCGACCAGACTGTGCTTGATGGTAACCGGGTCAAATTAGACGTGCGTTTTGTCGAAGGTAAGCCTGCTAAAGTCGTTGATATTAATATCATTGGCAACCAGCACTTTAGCGACTCTGAGATTAAGGACGTGTTTGCGGTAAAAGAATCCTCATGGACCCGTCTGCTATCTAAGTCTGATCGTTATGCCAAAGAAAAACTGGCCGCCAGTCTAGAGAACTTAAAAGCGCTGTACCAGAATGATGGCTATGTGCGTTTTGACGTTGATAACGCCGTGCTTAATATCAGTGAAGATAAGCGCAGTGTATTTATCGAAATCAGCCTAAACGAAGGTGAGCAGTATCAATTTGGTGACGTTAATTTCTTAGGTCAGCCAACATTTGATACTGATGAGCTACAAGAGCTCGTTACCTTTGCACCCAATGACAAGTACTCACAAACCAAGCTTGATGCGACGTCCGCGGCGCTCAAAAGCCGTTATGGCAATGAAGGCTACTATCTAGCTCAGATTCGTCCTGTGCCACGCATTAATGATGAGACTAAAGTGGTCGATATAGACTACTTTATAGACCCTGCGCGTCCTATTTATGTTCGCCGTATCAATTTTAGTGGTAACTTGGGTACGCAAGATGAAGTGCTACGCCGTGAAATGCGTCAATTAGAAGGTGCGCTTTCTTCTAACGAAAAAATCCAGCTGTCACGCACGCGTCTACTCCGTACCGGCTTCTTCAAAACTGTTAGCGTTGACGTCAAGCCTGTACCCAACCAGCCTGATCAAATCGATGTCAACTATACCGTTGAAGAACAGCCTTCTGGTAGTTCAACGATTGCTGCTGGTTTCTCCCAAAGTGGCGGTGTCACCTTCCAGTTAGAACTGACCCAAAATAACTTTATGGGTACCGGTAATCGAGTCCAAGCGGCCTTGTCACGTTCAGAAACGCGCGACTCCTACAGCCTTGGCTATACCGATCCCTACTTCACTGAAAATGGTGTGTCACAAGGCGTTAGTGCCTATTATCGTGAAACCAAATTCGATGATAGAAACGTTAGCAACTTCGTTACTGACTCTTATGGCGGTACCTTAAATTATGGTTATCCGGTCGATGAGACCACGCGAGTCAGCGCGGGTATAAATATTGATAACACGTCAGTACGTGGCGGTAGCCGACTGGGTGTTTCTAACGTCCAACAGATTGTTGATGACGGCGGTAAGTTTACTAACTTTGACAATGGTCGTACTGGATTTAAAAACGATTATATGACTTATAACCTGCTATTAGGTTGGGATTATAGTACCTTAGATCGTCCGGTATTTCCGACCAAGGGTATGAGTCACAACGTAGATGCAACTCTGGCGTTTGGTGATGCGAGTTATCAAAAACTAATCTACCGTGGTAACGTGTATCAGCCATTGTTTAAAGATTTGGTAGCACGCGGCTACACCAAAATTGGTTATGGTAACGACTTGCCCTTTTACGAGAATTTCTACGCGGGTGGTTATGGTTCGGTACGGGGCTACGAAGCCTCGACCCTTGGTCCTAGATCGAAAAGCTATAATGATGCCATTACGGGTACCGACCGTCTCCGTGACGAAGAGGTTGGTGGTAATGCCCTAGTTAGTTTTGGTACGGAATTGATTTTACCCATGCCATTTAAAGGCGACTGGGCTGATCAAGTGCGTCCAGTGCTGTTCGCTGAAGGCGGACAAGTGTTTGATACCACTGATAGGGAAGATCGTAACTTTATCGATCCTGCTACTGGTTCTGATAGACTTCCTGACCGTAGTGACGATAGTGACCCTGACAAGACTCGAACGGTACCGTTACTCACTCAAGATAATAAACTACGTTTTAGTGCTGGTGTTGGTCTCACTTGGTTTACACCTATTGGACCGATTTCGCTCAGCTATGCTGTGCCTATTGGTGATAAAGAAGGCGATGAGACTGAGAAAGTTCAGTTCCAAATTGGTAGCACGTTCTAAATTATAATCTGGACTTGTTGTTAGTTCGACTGTATTATTTCAATTTTTTATTTTAATAGGTCGCTAAGCTGATGTCTGAGCTTAGTGCTGGTCTTACTTGTATTAATCATATTAGCGTTAACTATGATAACGATTGAGCAACTTATATCCCAAATTGAGCAGCGTCAGCCAGTATTGAATAAAGCTGGGCTCAGCGCTGCCCAGTTGTGCTTGAGCCTGAATAGCGTCGGTAGCTTGACTGATGCCGAGCATACGCAGCTAACTTTTTTGGCTGACCCTCATTATATAGCCAGTCTTGCTAGTAGTCGGGCAGGAGCGGTGTTGGTTACTGAGCAATATTATGAGCAAGTACCAGAGGGGTCTTTGGCATTAGTAGTTGCAATGCCCTATCTGGCTTATGCTAGTGGTAGTCAGTTATTCGCGCGCCATTCGTCCGTCAGCGGTATTCATCCTACAGCAGTGATTGCCGATAGTGCAGTCATTGGCGAACAGGTCAGTATCGGGCCTTTTTGTGTGATTGGTGAACAGGTACACATTGGTGACCGTAGCTTTTTGGCTTCGCATGTGGCGATTGAGGCGCATACCAATATCGGTGCTGACTGTGTCTTTAAATCACAAGTAGTGGTAGGACATGATTGCATTATCGGTAATCATGTTCGGTTGCATGCTGGGGTGAGTATAGGGGCTGAAGGCTTTGGCTTTGCGCCAACGCGAAATCCTAGTGTTAGTGGTTGGGAGCGTATTGCTCAGCTTGGTCGGGTGATCATTGGTGACCATGTACGAATCGGTAGTAATACCTGTGTTGATCGCGGTGCGATTGAGGATACCGTGATAGGCAATCATGTTATTATCGACAACTTAGTACAGGTAGGACATAACGTCCATATCGGTGATGGTACGGCTATTGCGGCTAACACTGGCATCGCTGGCAGTACCACTATTGGCAAGCGTTGTATTATTGGTGGTGCTGTTGGAATCACGGGTCATATTAAGATCACAGACGATGTGACTTTGTCCGGTATGACCATGGTGACTAAATCGATAAAAGTTGCTGGTTCATACTCTTCAGGAACAACCGCGATGCCAACAGCCAATTGGCGCCGAGCAGCAGTACGTTTCCGCCAATTGGGCCATAACTAGTTCTGTCAGGGAAGCCTTATTGCCCCTGAATAAAAAACGCACAACATAAAGTTATGCTATTAACAACGTAGCACATTATTATCAAAAGCAAGTGATAGTAGCCTATAAACTAATAGCCTATAAACCAATAGTCTATAAAAATAGCAAGGAAGCTCCGTTATGAGCAGCACCGATCTCGATACTTTAAATGATGCAGACATCAAAACCTTATCTGAACAAGGTTTGACGTTACCGTTAACCTACCATACGCTCAAACATTATCTACCGCATCGCTATCCATTCATGCTGGTAGACAAGATTACGGCTTGCAAGCCTGGCGAATGCATCACTGGTATTAAGAACGTTACTATCAATGAAGAGTTCTTCAATGGACATTTCCCTGGTGAGCCTATTATGCCTGGGGTGCTAATGGTAGAGTCTATGGCTCAAGTCTCAGGGGTGCTGGGTTTCATTAGTGCTGGACTGACCGCAGAAGACGGCTATTTATATTTATTTGCAGGTGTGGATAAAGTTCGCTTCAGACGACGGGTCATTCCTGGCGATCAACTGATAATTCGCGCAAAAACTGTGATGCAAAAGCGCGGTATTTATAAGTTTGATTGTACGGTACACGTCGAAGATGAGCTTGCCGCCAGCGCGCAAGTAATGATTGCTCGTCAAGAACAACCAAAGTCTGATCATCGATAATGCATAGCATTGCCTTTATTATCATAAATTGTGCTAAAGTTCAGAACTCATCACAATTTTACATAAAAGGTTAATATTACTGTCAGCAGTAGTCGTCAGACCGCTTAATCGTAGGTATTTTTAATCACAGGTATTTTGTTTTACCATTTACTCGCATTACATGATACAAAGGCCCGAATTATGAGTCAGATCCATCACACAGCACTCATCTCACCATCCGCTAAGATCGATGAAACTGCAATCATTGGACCCTACTGTATTGTCGGTGATGAGGTGACGATCGGTGCGCATACGATTTTGCATCGGCATGTAGTAGTGACAAAGCTCACTCGTATTGGTAAGCACAATCAATTTTATCAGTTCGCCAGTATCGGCGAAGACTCACAGGATTTAAAATATGCCGGCGAGCGAACTTGGCTGGAAATAGGCGATTACAATAATATCCGCGAGGCTTGTAGTCTGCATCGTGGGACATCACAGGACAGGGGCTTGACTAAGATTGGTAGTCATAATCTGCTGATGGTAAACACTCACATTGCTCACGATTGCTTAATTGGTGATCACAATGTATTGGCCAACAATGTCGGTATTGCAGGGCATGTTACTATCGGTGATCACACGATTATTGGTGGCAACTCGGGCATCCATCAGTTCTGTAAGATTGATGATTATAGCTTGGTAGGAGGGGCCAGTTTAATCTTAAAAGATGTCGCGGCTTTTACTATGGTATCGGGTAACCCAGCGCACGTGCATGGCCTTAATATAGAAGGGATGCGTCGTAAAGAATGGTCGCAACAAACTATTGATACCTTACGCCAAGCTTATCGTATTATTTTTAGATCTGGCTTAACGACGGTACAAGCACTTACGGTACTACAAGAAGAACTGTTACCGAAAGAACCTAAAATTCAGCTGTTAATTGACTCTTTACAGCAGAGTAAACGTGGTGTTGTCCGCTAAAACTTACCCTCTTTACTCTTAATATATAAAAATATACGTTTCTCATTAAGCCATAACTATTTGTTATGGCTTTTTGTGTTTATGAACACTTGACTTTTTAAAGCGCTTAGCAGAAACTGATTATCTATAAAATTGTAAACAATTCTTTCTTAATGTTGCTAAGCATGTCACATTGTACAGTGTTAAATAGCTTCAGCGGTTAAGTACTATTTAAGATAACAATCTCTGACTACAGACAATATTAAAAAAAGTACAAGGACGGCAAAATGGCTATTAACAAACAAGATCATGCGCAGTGGAGCTCGAGCTTTGGCTTTGTACTCGCGGCAGTGGGATCAGCAGTTGGCTTAGGAAATATTTGGAAATTCCCCTACATGGTTGGGGAGAGTGGTGGTTCAGCCTTTGTTATCGCCTACCTATTTTGTATCGCATTGGTTGGTTTTCCCGTACTGGTTGCCGAGTGGTTGATCGGTCGCCGTGGACAGAAAAATCCTATCAATAGCTTTACGGATGTGGCGGTAAAAGAAGGCAAATCGCGCAGTTGGGGTATTATTGGTGCCACTGGTATTCTAGGTGGTTTTTTAATCCTATCCTTCTACAGTGTCATCGGTGGTTGGGCGCTCAACTATATTACTAAAGTAGGCACCGGTAGCTTTGCAGGACAAGATAGCGATGCCGTCGCCGCTACCTTTGATGCTATGCTAGCATCAGCTGGTACGTTGACTATCTGGCATACTATATTTATGATCGTTACCGCATTAATTGTGGGCATTGGTGTGACTCGCGGAATTGAGACTACTGCTAAGATTTTAATGCCATTATTAGGTATTATTCTATTTATTATCGTTGGTTATAACGTAGTAAATGGTGGTTTTGGTGAGGCAGTTAATTATTTGTTTGCTCCTGATCTGAGCAAATTAACAGGTGATGTTATGTTGGCGGCGTTAGGTCATGCCTTCTTCACGCTCTCTATTGGTATGGGTATCATGGTTGCTTACGGTTCATACTTAGGCCGTGAAGTAAACTTACTCAAAACAGCACGAACAGTTGTGATTTTAGATACAGTCATTGCTTTAGCTGCTGGCCTAGCTATTTTCCCGATTATCTTTAGCAATGGTCTCGATCCTGCTTCAGGTCCTGGGCTTATCTTTGTCAGCTTGCCGATTGCCTTTGGTAGCATGGCAGGCGGCGTTATTATTGGTACTTTATTCTTCTTGTTAATTACTTTTGCTGCAGTAACTTCATCGATATCATTACTTGAGCCTACAGTAGAGTTTTTAGAAGAGCGCACATCGATGGGTCGTACCATGTCGACTATTGCTGCTAGTACGGTAATTTGGTTATTAGGTATTGCCGCACTATTGTCGTTCAACCTATGGGCTGACTTTACGATCATGGGCAACGGTATATTTGACGCTCTAGATAAACTTACCAGCAAATTCTTGTTGCCATTGACTGGTCTTGCAGGAATCATCTTCTTTGCTTGGAAAATGGATCAAAATAGTATCCAGCAAGAGCTTGGCTTGTCTAATGGTGCTTGGAAGGTATGGCAGGTTGTCGCTAAGTTTGTAGCGCCAATCGCTGTGATCGTGGTTTTTGTCGCGACCTTAATTGGTTAAAACTGCTAACCTCATTGATTAACTTCAATAGATATGAAAAAAGGGCTTAAGATATATCTTAAGCCCTTTTTTCATATCTATATTTAGTAAAATTAGCAATAAAAAGCGATTAGCGCAAGGTTAACTCGGGAACTTCTTGTCCACGTTTAGTATAAAATTCAGTGACGAACTGATCGAAGCAATCTTGCTCAATAGCATCTCTGATACCTATCATTAAACGCTGGTAGTAGCGCAAATTATGAATGGTTCCTAACTGTGCAGCTAGCATCTCTTTACATTTATTAAGATGATACAAGTAAGCACGGCTAAAATTTTGACAGGTATAGCAATCGCATTCAGGATCTAACGAACCTTCATCATTACGATATTGGCTATTACGAATACGTACCACCCCAGCGTTGTCCACATTACCGGTGACAAAGTAGTGACCATTACGAGCATTACGAGTCGGCATGACACAGTCGAACATGTCCACTCCGCGGCGCACGGCTTCAACGATATCTTCAGGCTTACCGACCCCCATCAGGTAGCGTGGCTTATCGGCAGGCATGGCATCTGGGATATAGTCTAAGACTTCCATCATCTCATCTTTAGGCTCACCAACTGATAGGCCACCTATCGCATAGCCATCAAAGCCAATATTGAGTAGACCTTCAAGTGACTGTCGACGCAGGTCTTCATACATACTGCCTTGGATAATGCCAAATAAGGCATTGGTACTGCCAAGATTTTGATGTTCATCCAGGCAACGCTGCCCCCAACGTAGTGATAGCTCTAAAGATGTCTTTGCCTCATCATGAGTGGCTGGGTAGGGCGTACACTCATCAAACTGCATCACGATATCAGAATTCAGGCTGTACTGAATTTGCATAGATTTTTCGGGTGACAAGAACACCTTAGCGCCATCAATGGGTGATTTGAAATGTACGCCCTCTTCAGTAATTTTACGCATGGCACCTAAACTAAATACCTGAAATCCGCCTGAATCCGTTAAGATTGGCTTATCCCAATGCATGAATTTATGCAGACCGCCAAACTTATCAATAATATCGGTACCCGGACGCAACCATAAATGAAAGGTATTGCCCAAAATAATGTCAGCACCGATAGCTTCGATATCTCGGGGTAGCATGCCTTTGACCGTACCGTAAGTACCAACGGGCATAAAAGCGGGGGTTTGTACCTCACCATGATTAAGATGAATCGTACCACGGCGTGCTCGCGTTTCACCGCTGGCTGTTCTGTGTAGAGTAAATTGCATATGATAGTCACTATCTAAGCTATGAAAATGGCGCTAATTATAGCATTGCTAGGTATTTTTTGGGTGCGGATGTTTAAAGTCTGCTGACTATGTTGAGTGTGTATCTCGTATGGCATGTAAATTCAAAGGCAGCGGATCAACCGTACTCATATAGTCAATCCAATTTAAAAACGACACAGGGCTGCTGTTATGGCTTTTTCGCAGCCTCTGTCACGCGTGCGAACAGCGAGCAAGAAAAATTTATACCAGTAGCACGTTGATACAAATGTAGCTATTTTATTTTGAACTAGCTATAGCAAACACTATGCTTTAATTTATACTGAAAAAGCACAGACAGTAGTGCCTAATGCCTGATAAAGTGTGAAGTAGATTAATAAGTCATTATTTTAATGGACAGCCTTATTAAAGGACTGCATTAGACAAAACGTTATTAAGATCAGCCCGAATTTAGATCAACCCGAATTTAGATCAACCTGACAATAACATCGTTATTCGTCTGCGGAGACAAATTATGAAGATTGTGCTGCCCATGTTAATCAGTAGTTTATTATGGATACCAGGAGTTGCTATGGCCACTGAAGAACCCAGTTATACAATTTTGACCCAAAGCGAAGACTTTGAACTGCGCCGTTACGATGCACAAATCGTCGCACAAACTTGGGTCACAGGCGATCAAGATGCTGCCAGTCGTCAAGGGTTTAAAACGCTAGCGGGCTACATTTTTGGTAACAATACGGCTGAAAATGGCAACAGCAGTAAAATTAGCATGACTGCTCCGGTGATGATGCAACCGCAACAGAAGACTACCGATAAAAGTGGCGATGATAAGGGTAACTCGCAAAAAATTGCTATGACGGCACCAGTAATGACGCAAAAAGCACAGCAGGGTAATGACCAGTGGCGAGTACAATTTATCATGCCTAGTAACTACACCATGCAAACGCTGCCCAAGCCAAATAACCCAGATATTACGATTACTGAGTTGCCGGTAAAAACTTATGCAGTAATTAAGTTCTCAGGATTAGCAGGTGCTAAAAAAGTCGCAGACAAAACCAAAAAACTGCAGTCATGGGTACAAAAGCAAGACTTAACGATTACAGGCACACCCGAGCTGGCACGTTACAATCCGCCATGGACTCTACCATTCATGCGTCGTAATGAGATTATGATTGCCTATCAGAAAAAGTGATTGTTCTTACTCACTTATATGATCAATAAAAAAGACAGCAAATGCTGTCTTTTTTATTGATCTTTAAAACAGAAATGTTCTCAAAGACAAAATGGCTTAGCTGTTTTGCTCGCGAATGATGTTTAGCATCCGGCGTAAGGGCTCAGCGGCGCCCCATAACAGCTGATCACCAACCGTAAATGCACCTAAGTATTCACCGCCCATATTAAGCTTGCGTAGCCGGCCAATAGCAACGGTTAACGTGCCGGTAACGGCTACTGGCGTTAAACGGTTCATAGTCGCTTCTTTGTCATCTTCGACCACATCTAACCACTGGTTACTGCTGTTTTTTAGCGCCGCTTCGATTTCTTCTAATGGGATATCTTGCTTCAGCTTAATAGTTAAGCCTTGGGCATGACAGCGCATGGCACCAACACGTACGCACATCCCATCAATGGCGATGTTATTTTCTTGGTTATTACCAAGAATTTTATTGGTTTCAACACCACCTTTCCATTCTTCGCGTGATTGTTTGTTTTCTAGTTGTGAGTCGATATATGGAATTAAGCTACCTGCTAATGGTACACCGAAATATTGCTTAGGAAAATCAGCTGAACGTTGAGTTTGCGCAATTTTTTTATCAATCTCTAGTATCGCGCTGGCAGGATCAGCCAGTTCATCTTTTACAGCATCGTGTAGTATGCCCATACCATTGATTAGCTCGCGCATATTATTCGCACCTGAGCCGCTTGCCGCTTGATAAGTCATGGCACTGACCCATTCTACCCAGCCTCTGTTAAACAGCTCACCAATTGCCATCAGCATAAGTGATACCGTACAGTTACCACCGATAAAGTCTTTTTTGCCATTAGCAAGCGCGCTATCGATAACCTTACGATTGACAGGATCAAGAATGATAATACTATCCTCTTCCATTCGTAGCGTGCTCGCCGCATCAATCCAATAGCCATGCCAGCCACTGGCTCTTAATGGCTGATGTACTTTTTGGGTATAATCGCCACCTTGACAAGTGATAACCACATCACAAGCGGCCAGTGCCTTAATATCATGAGCATCTTTTAGTTGGCTTGCGTTAATGCCATCAAAACTTGGGGCATCGCCACCTGTATTGCTGGTCGAAAAAAACACCGGTGTCATTTTGTCAAAGTCATTTTCTTCACGCATACGTTGTATCAGTACCGATCCTACCATCCCGCGCCAGCCTACCAAGCCTACTGTCAAATTACTCATGAAACGTTATCCTATTTACAGTTGTTTATTGCTTTACCAACCAATGACAATGCCGTGAATAACCATAAAAAGCAAGGCGTTTTGAATAATTTTAGCCCGTTTTTAATCAATATTAACTATGTTTACCATAACTTTAGGTTATCAAACCACAAGGGTTTTGATCTGGTTTAAATGGTTGTTGAAGGATTGGACTACCTAGATGGCTATTGTAATGTTTTGATGACAGCTCATACTAATCAAGGGCTAGCAGTAGGTGATTGGCGCGTGAAATGCTAAAGTAAGCATCAGCTGCTAAAATAGAGTTATTATAGTTTTGATTGTAATGCTTACGATTGGCTATAGATTCGGTAATTAACTTGACAATAGGTTTATAGATTTTATGGATTCTTCCCTACTATATTATGGCGTACAGCTGCTGGCAGGGCTGATTGCCTTTATAACAATTTGGGGCTGGCTACCATTGGATAACTGGTGGGTACGTAGCGTTGATTTTCCGCGTATCCAACTCTTGGTGCTTGGTATTATTGCGTGGTTCGCAATGCTGCTATTTTGGTCGCAGTGGCAGCTTGGGCAGTGGGCGTTATTTATTATCTTAAGCATGGCATTGGCCTTTCAGCTCAGAATGGTATTGCCTTACACCAAGCTATGGAAAAAGGAAGTACAGCACGCCAAAAAAAAACCAAAAGGGGAGGCAAATCACCTCAAAATTATGGTCTCTAATGTCCTTACCCCTAATAATAAAATGCAAGACTTGGTTGATCTGGTCGAACAAAAACAACCTGACATATTAATTACCCTCGAGAGTGACCAGAAATGGCAGGATGCGCTTACCCAAATTGAGCCCGATTACCCCTATACGGTCAAAGTACCGCTAGACAATCTATATGGTATGCATCTGTACTCTAAACTTGAGTTGATAGATCCGGAAGTCAAGTACTTAATTATTGATGATATCCCCTCTATCCATACTCAGTTACGGCTGCAAAGTGGCCGTATCATTTGGCTATATTGTCTACACCCGATGCCCCCAAGTCCAACAGAAGCGGATAAATCTACCACGCGTGATGCTGAACTGCTGATGGTTGGACGTCACATTAAAGAGCAAAGTCAGACTGCGATATTAGCCGGAGATCTTAACGATGTGGCTTGGTCAAAGACCACCCGTCGCTTTCAACGTATTTCAGGCTTGTTAGATCCACGTATTGGTCGGTATTTTGTCAATACTTTTCATGTCAATTACCCGTTGCTACGCTGGGCGTTAGACCATATCTTTCATAGTGCTTGCTTTACGGTAGTTGCTATTGAACGCTTACCCTCTGTTGGTTCTGATCATTTTCCGGTATTGACTACCTTACAATATGAGCCAGAACAAACCAGCAAACAGCAAGAAAACGCCCCGACGGCACAAGCTGAAGATATCGAAGAGACCGAAAATAAAATTAAAGAAGGTAAAAAAGAAGGATCTAAAGTCTCAAAAGATCGTGCGGAAAATCAGTAGTTTTAGTAAAAGTGGTCAATATAGGTGATAAGGTAGCGTCTGTAAGCAAATGCGTACATAAAATAGAGTCTTTAGCGTCTAGTAGCGCCACAGCGATTGCCATACAATACCTTCATCAACACAAGGATAGGCAAGGATGCAGTGTTGAGGCAGTAGCAATACAAGCACAGGTCAGCCCACTGTCTTATAGGCTACTGTTTATGACTTAGGATAAGTCGCCATGGAAGACAAGATAATAATAACAATATGAAACGCTAAAGCCCCGAACCCATTGCCCTAGGTTCGGGGCTTTTCTTTGTGTATAAATTGCTGATCTTAAAGGTCTGAGGTCATGAGTCATAATATTTGGTACATATTTTGGTACACATTTTGGTACATAGCTTGATCATTAATAATTTTTGTGTGGCTCTAGAGAATATAGTCAATGAAAAGTAATATCGATACATAACCTACTGCTGGCATACGTTTTTCTTGCTTGCTGTGCCTAGGCAGACAGAGGCTGCAAAAAGCTTATACCAGCAGTACCGTCGCGTTTTTAAGGTATTTTAACTATAGCAATATTGTCAGACTCAGTTAAGGCACTCAAATAAATCAGCTGCAATTCTGACTCATTTTTTACCCCATAAAAAGGGCATACGCGTTCACATATGCCCTTATCAACTCATTGCTATCAAACTAGGTTAACGCAGCGATAGCTATGTAACTTACGACGCCAGCACTTGAATATAAGCGCTAGTACGCAGCTCTTGTAACCAATCTTCTTTGGCCTGTGGTGCCAAGCGTTGATATAGCGCTTGGCGCGCCATATTACGGCGATACTGATCGCTCACATCAAACTGACGCTCGCCTTCTAGTTTAAGGATGTGCCAACCAAACTGAGTTTTAAATGGCGCAGAATAGTCACCGACTGTGGTGGTTTTCATTACCGCTTCAAAGGGACCGATCATATCATCTTCGCTAACCCAGTCAAGATCACCACCGCGTCCAGCAGAGCCCGGATCGTCTGAATAAGTGGCTGCTAGACCGGCAAAATCTGCTCCCTTACGTAGCTGATCATACAAGTCATTGATCTTTTGCTCCGCCAAGGCGTCAGTTTGCAACTCATCAACCTTGATCAAAATATGGCGAGTGTTCCACTGCGGTATAAGCATGGTATCGCTAGACTTTTTATTAGCCAGTTTAATAATATCGATGCCTTCAGGCGTTACTAACGGTGCACTGACAGCGCCCACTTCTAGCTTGGTAATTTCGCTTGATAACTCGGTAGGTAGGGCGGCGGCTTTATTAAAACCCATATCACCACCTTGCAACGGAATCGGGTAATTACCCTGAGCAGCGGCTACCGCCTCAGCGACATCCACATTCGGTACTTGCAAGCGAGTACGTAGTGTTAGGGCGACTTTGAGTGCTTCATCGCGTTGGGCGGGTGATAGACGGCTATAATCATCTATATAAGGCACTCGCACATGAATGGTCTGGTACTCGCTTTGGTTTAAGCGTTTGGCTTCAGGAGAGGCCAAAAACGCATCAATATCTTGTTCGCTAATGCGCACACGATTGGTAATCTGGCGTTGTTGCAAAGATTGAATGGCCGCATCTTCAATTAACTGCGCGCGCAGGCTGGCATACCTACCGACTTGGCTCGCATCTAGGCGCTGTTGTAAGGCGGCAATACTATCAAGACCTTCAGACTGAGCAATTTGAGCCAGGCGCTGATTGATAGCAGCTTCGTCAGGCTTGAGTCCGACACGATTAACCAATGACAGCTGTAGCTCACGTAAAATCAGCGCATTCAATACTTCAGACTGTAGCTGCGCTGAATTAGCAATAGGCTCGCCAGCCGCCTGCGCACGGGCTTGAGTTTGATTAACGGCATCGATCAAATCGCTTTTGAGAATGGCATTATCATTGACTAGTGCAATGATGCCATCTGTACTATTAGCAGGGGTTAGACGAGTACTGCTACCTTGGTCGGTAGCCGTATTGGCCGACACGTTTGCAGGTTTGACTGTCGCTGCTTGAGTACTGAAGCTAAGTACAAGACCTGCGCCCATACCCATAGAAAACAGTACAGCACGGCTGGTTTGACGTAAAGAAAAAAATCTCATGAGGTTCCTCATCAATGACATTGCATTGGATGGTAGTTGGTCAACCATATCCACTATATTTTAATGATCATATACTAGATAGTTGTGTCCGCAATGGTATTACAACAAATAGTGCCACGTAAACAGCTAAACGAGTAATAGTTCGAGCTAACTTGCTTTGCCAGCTTATGTTATTGGATGGTTTACACCTAACAAATAGCTGGCTTTATAATCCTATCTATAAATACTTTACTAGTCTTTCCATGCAGTTTGAACTGGCTCAAAGCCAAGCACTTTATCAGAGAGTAAGCGTGTCAATCGGCTACTACCACTGCCCAGACCATTGAGTCTAATCTCTGCCATAATGGCTTGAGTAGGCTTGTCTTTAACATTTAAGTCATTGAAGTAACGGCGGCCATAAACCGCAAAACCGAAGCAGCAATCTTCATAATCAATACCGACTAGGGAGTCGAGCATTCTATTATTTTGATAATCATATTGACCTTGTGCGAGTACCCGCCAGTTATTATTTACAGGGAAAACAGCTGATGCGGTAAATGCCGATAACGCAAGTTGATTGGTATTGTCATCGCGTTGACGTTTAACAAATCCAACGTTAAATAAGCTGTTGTCTGTTGGCTGGTAACGCAGTTCAGTAGTGATGAAATTTAAATCGTAGCTGTTAGTAAGCGCGCCACTGACATCGACCCATACATTGTTATAAGGTTGGGTACTGACATCCCATACCATCCCAGAGGATGAGGTGTTAAATACTGGGGTTTGGCCTTCTAGAGTAACGCGACTCTCACCAAGATAGAACTGCTCCGCAATGCTACCATCAAAACGTGTCACACCCGTTGCGTCGATGTAACGATAGTTAATACCAGGGGTAAGCGAGTGCAAGTCTTGCAAGCGGTCATGCCCTAAAAACCAACTGTCTGAGAAGAGCTGCTCATAGTTAATAGAGGCAATACGGGAGTTAAAGTTAGGAATACCCTTTTGATCTTCAAATGGTGAGTAAATATATTTGAGGCGTGGGCTGAGTAGCTGATAGCCACCCATAGTATCGTCGAATGCTCCGAATGGTGAACCAGATTGGTATAGATTCAGTCCTGCATCGATGCTGGCTTGCGGTACAAATACTGATCGACTGCCGTCTTCTTCACTTAGCGAAAGAGCTGCCAAGCTGTCTTGGTCAAATGAGGTATATAAGTGTTGTAGGCTAAGCTGAGGTTTTACATAACCCCAGGCCTTTTCCACTGGGTAAGCGGCGCTGATTTTGTTATAAAGGCGTGCGCCACTTTTTTCAGCTTCTGAGCCATCATCGATAGACTTTTTAAAATAAGCAGAATCACTGGTACCGGTAATGTCTATGCTTTTCAACCAGGGTAGGCGGTAGTTCAACTCTAATTGTGGCAAACGCGAGTAGGGCTTATCCTTATCTTGTAACGGCTGACCGATGCTATTAAAGGCATCAAGGGTCTGGAACGTTTCAACTTTTAGCTCCCCATCGACATAATCATTATAGTAGTTGAGACGGGCGCGCCGTGGCAGATTTAAGGTGTTGTCTGACAGACCTAGCGTGTCAAAGTCATTGAGATAGTCGGAGTCTGATACATAGCTGTATTTGGCGTCAGCGCTTAGGCGCGGAATGCTTTTTGATGCCCATGAGTAATCATAAAAAAGGCTGCTGCGGTCTTCGCCATCAAACTCCTGGTCGTTGGGTAAATATGAGCCACTAACAATGCCTTTACCGTATTGTTCTGTTAAATAGCGAAACTCGCCTGAAAGCATTGGGTTGCGACTGGTATAAACATGCGTGTTGATTGTAGCATCGTAGTTGGGCGCTATATTCAAATAATAAGGAACATCGATCTCAAGACCACTTTCACTACCAATGCTAGCGCTAGGTAACAAAAATCCGCTACTGCGTCGACTGTCTATCGGGAAGTTAAAATAAGGCAAATACAGTACGGGAATATCAGCGATACGGAAGATAGTATTATAAGCCTTACCACGGCCACTATCAGTGTCTAAATCAATACTTGAAGCCTCAAGTTGCCACTTGCGATCGGTGGGTGGACAGGTGCTAAACATTACCTGATCAAGCTCAACTTGACTGTCATTAGGACGATTAAGGCGTTTGGCGTAGCCATGCGCTTGCAATGGCACACTGGCAAAGGCCACGTTATAGGCAGTCGACTGACCCGTTTCAGTACTATAAGCCAGGCTATCCGCTACCCCAATTAGACCGCCTTGCGAGGCTTTTTCGGTAATGGACGCTTGATCATTATTTGGGGTCTTGCCTTTGCCAGTGGCTTGGTCAGTAAACAGTACTTTACCCTCTGCGCTAGCTACGCCAGTGCTTAAATCTAAGAGAATTTTCTCTGCTTCAATATGCTGGGTGCCTTGGTCAATGATGACGTTACCTGATAATTCGGCATAGTCGACGTTATCATAATAGCCATAATCGGACTCGGCAAACAGTGCTGCTTGGCTATTGGGAGTAGCGTTTAAATCGTTAGGGGCTTGTCCGTTGTTCGCATTGGCTTCATTGACAGCGCGCTGATAATTAGGGTTGCTCTTTGGAGAGACCCATTGACCTTCACAGCGCAGACTGCTGTCTGCCATACGCGGTAATAAATCCAGATCTTTTCCAAGTGGGCGCACAGGCTGACTGGCCATGGTAGGCTGTAGAGCATTGTTTGATCCGGATGGCGTGTTATTAGTACTGCTATCTATAGTGTTATCGGCAGTATTTGGTTTAGAAGCGTCAGAATCGGGGGTAAGCTCATAAAATTCTGCCAAGCGCATGAGACTGTCTTGAATACTTTCATCATTGACATTCAGGCGACTGCTATCCAGCGCCGGCTTAGTGATTGCCTCAGTTATCGCTTCATTGCGGGCCTGTACTTGTATAGTGCCGCTATTAGTAGAGTTAGTATCAGTAGCGTTATTTTCACTACCAACATCATCGCTGTTTAGCAACCGTATGGTAGTATTCTCAGTGATTTCAGTCATGTTACTGCTGATGCTGGTACTATCATCTAGAAACGGCTCGGTCGTCTGTATGTCAGCATTCGCTGCAACAGCCGCACTCACAGTCAATCCTAATGCACCAAATAAAATTAGACGTATGCTTTGGTAGAGCGGAGAATATAACAAGGGCACACCTATGATTGCAGAGCCTAGGGGGTCGCGGTATTTAGTTTGTTAGTACTATTTAGCCAGTAATTTTTGATCAGTCATGCTATTTAATCCAGTAATCGTTAGTGACAAATAAGATTGTCAGTGTCGCAAAGGAGCGTAAAATACTGGAGCAGCACCGTAAACGGGTTTAGTCCATCATATACTGGTCTATTAATAGACAATTCTGCGATCACTATACGATAATATGGCTTTAGATATTCGCTCATATCACAACTATCAACGACTTATCATAGTCAAAAAAAACCAAATCAGCTACACTATTCATCAAATTTTATGGTGTAGCAAGGCGTTTTTTTAAATCCATGCTCAGTGCCAAGCATTAAACCATATAATACAACAGCCAGTATGAATAAAATCGCTCACCATTTTAGCAAGTATTGGCCTGAATTATCACTACTTTAGTTGTTTACCACTGATATTTAACCTGCGATGCTCTTATATGATAAATAATAATATGACAGATAAAACACCTTCAACAACTCACTTGACTGCCAACACCCGTAAGCAGCAGTTAGAGAACTGGCTACAGCAAATATTTGTCAATCAAGATTTTACACTTGATAGCCTACCCGGTGATGCCAGTGCCCGTCAATATCATCGTATTCAGTTGTCAAACAGTAATAATGACAGCATTGAGCGCTATATTGTCATGGATTCTGCTGATGAACAAGAAGCGTTGCAGCAATTTATCAATGTTGGTAAATTAATGTCACCCGCAATCAATGTGCCGGATTTTATTGCCCAAGATTTAGAACAAGGGTTTTTGGTGCTACAAGATTTCGGCACGATAGAATTTGCTCATCTACTGATCGACGCGACTCCGACGCAAGTGAATAACTATTATCAGTTGGCAATGCACACGCTACTCGCATTACAGAAGTTACCAGTAGCGACCGCCAAGACCCAGCATCAATTACCCGATTATGATACAGCGCTGTTAACTCGCGAGATGGACTTATTTAGCGACTGGTTTATACCGTATATTGGCGTAAATGTTGATAACATACTGTGGGAAAACCTAAAAGAAGCGTTAATAGCAGAAATTCTAACGCAGCCACAAGTGATCGTCCATCGTGATTACCACAGTCGCAATCTGATGCAAGATCAGGCAGCGCACTCACGTTTAGGCGTGATTGACTTTCAAGATGCGGTGATTGGTGCGTACAGTTATGATTTAGTATCACTGGTGCGTGATGCCTATGTGGAATGGCCCGAGCGACAGGTAACACATTGGATCCATGATTTTTGGCAATTACAGCAGCAGTCTGAACTGCAAACAGTGAGTAGCGCAGCACAGCTGGAAAATGACGTCAATGTCATGGGCGTACAGCGACATCTAAAAGTTTTGGGTATTTTTGTCCGCTTATATGAGCGTGATGGCAAGAGTCGTTATCTGGCTGATATTCCCAAAGTTATGCGCGATTTGATGTTTGAGCTGGAGTGGCTCGCTGCTCATGGCAGTGATAATATGCAGCAGGCGGCATTGCCATTTAATGTATGGATACAAGATAGGATTCTGCCAGCCTATCAGCTTAAGTTTGCGCAGCAATATATTTAGCTATTTTTGTTGAAGTTATATTGACTGAATAAGTGGTTATAAAACATCAATAGCTACAACCCCTCTTTAGAAAGGAATGAGTATGTCCGCACTAACGCAAGCAATGATTTTGGCTGCTGGCAAGGGAACGCGCCTGCGTCCGCTAACCCTTGAAACCCCCAAACCTCTAGTCGAAGTGGGCGGACAGCCACTGATTGTCTGGCACATTAAGGCGCTACAAGCGGTAGGTATTACTGATATCACTATTAATGCCTCATGGCTTGCCAACAAGTTAATGGACACTTTAGGTGATGGTTCGCAATATGGCGTGACGCTGCATTGGTCGTTAGAAAATGATGAGCCATTAGAGACTGCAGGTGGTATTTTTCAGGCGCTACAAACAGGCAAGCTACAAGATGCACCATTTATCCTAGTTAATTCTGATGTGTGGACAACGTTTGACTTTGCACAATTACAGGATTATACCTTAGGGGCAGATCAGCGCGCCCATTTATTTCTTATTGACAATCCAGAACACAATAATGGCGGCGACTTCGCGGTGAATAATGGCTTGGCAAGTGAGCATGCTGTTGGTGACGCTGATAAATATACTTTCGCAGGGCTTAGCGTTATGTCGCCGCGATTGCTTGATGGCCTAGTACCAGGACAGCCAGCTGCCCTCGCACCATTATTGAAGCAAGCGATGATGAGGTTTCAAGTGACTGCAGAAGTCATCAAAGACCACTGGATCGACGTGGGCACGGAAGAGCGCTTAACGCAGGTCAATCACTTTATTGAGACTAAAGGGGTAGGCGACCATCGTGGTGTTTAGCCTTTTTTAAAACAAAGTTAAGAAACAAAGCTTGCAGAGATAAAGCTATTAAATCAAAAATGCAGCGCTGATAATTTTTCAGCGCTGCATTTTTGTTATTATTGATTAAAATCAGTTAGAGCCAGTTACAGCCAATCAAAACTAGATACAGATCTAAACACCCATTGCCAGCTTGATCAGTTGGGCAATAATAAAGATAGTCAAAAAACCTACTAAATATAAGCCGATAAACCATGCCCATTGTGTTTGTTTTTTACTGAGCTTTTTCATGATGACCTCTTAGTTATCGTTAATCCCTTGTAAGTTTTCAGTAGCAACTATGCTTGGTAGCATTACGTTTATCTAGGATTAACTGTAGCTTGTTGAACTGAGCTGCCGCAATGATTGGCGGCAGCTACTATAATTCTTAGCGCTCAAAATAATATTTATACTACCTACTACCTACTACCTAGTACATAGGCTTATGGTCTGATTTACCTTTAAAAGTATAATAGGCAAAAGCGGTATAGCTTAAAATTATCGGTAGCATAATACCCGCGCCAATCAACATAAATGATAGTGAGGTATCAGCCGCAGCGGCTTCATAAATAGTCATTTGATACGGCACAATATATGGGAACATAGCATAACAGACGCCAATATAACCCATTAGAAACAACGCCACCGTCAATAAAAAAGGACGATACTCGCGCTCAGTGGTTAAGTCTTTACGCATCACAAAGAACAGTAACAGCACAATAATGGGCATAGGTGCTATGTACAACACGCCTGGCAGACTGAACCAACCTTCAATTGCTTTGATATCTGAAAAGTACATAAATGCCGTTACTACCACCATCGCTAATACCAGCGCTGATAGAATCCAGCCTGATATTTTCCGTGCCCAAACTTGTAGCTTGTGCTCAGTTTTGATGATGAGCCATGTGGATCCGAGTAACGCATAGCCGATAACAAGGGCAACACCGCAGACCATAGCGAACGGTGTGACCCAATCAAAGGGTCCCCCTGAATATAAACGATTACTGGCCTGTAAGCCCTGTACTAGTGCACCTAACATAACCCCTTGAGAGAAGGCGGCAATGACTGAGCCTGCAAAGAAGAAAAAGTCCCATACATAGCGCCGTGACGTGGCTTTGAAGCGAAACTCGAACGCCACTCCGCGTAGGATAAGACCAAATAACATTAAAGTGACCGGCAGATATAGCCCCGTCATAATGATGCCATAAGCAACGGGGAAAGCTGCAAACAAACCGCCGCCGCCTAGCACCAACCAAGTCTCATTACCATCCCAGAACGGTGCGATAGAGTTCATCATCCGGCTACGGTTCTTGTCAGAGCCTGCAAACGGGAATAAGATGCCGCAGCCTAAATCAAAGCCATCGAGTAGGACATAAACAAAAACAGCCAAAGCAACTAAGCCACCCCAAATCAAGGGTAAGTCTAATACATCACCATAGTTAAACATTAGCGTAACCCTCCATTATCTTTGTCATTCGCAGGCTGGTCAAGATCTTCAGTTGACTCTTTTTTCATGTCATCACTGGCTTCACTATTACCACTTAAGGTAAGGCCTTGGCCTTCGGTGACAGAGTTTTCATAGTAGTTATCTTTCGTAGGATCTAGGTACGGTTTAGGTCCTTGAGCAATCAAGCGTAGGATATAAAAAGTACCGGCGCCAAAGACGAAGATGTACATTACAATAAAGCCAATCAGGGTCGTTGCAACTTGCTGTGCCGCAATTGGTGACATACTTTCAGCAGTGCGGATTACGCCATATACTGTCCAAGGCTGACGGCCGGTTTCGGTAACAAACCAACCTGCGAGTAGAGCGATGAATCCGAGCGGCGTCATCATCATCCATAAGCGGTGAAACCATTTGCTTTCAGGACTGAATTGTTGCTTTTTAAAGTATTTATAAGCACTAAATATACCCACAAGCAACATTAACATGCCAATACTAACCATGACCCGGAATGACCAGAACACAATAGGAACGTACGGCCGGTCTTCTGGTGCAAAACTTTTGAGACCTTTTACTTCGCCATCTAATGAATGCGTTAGGATCAAACCTGATAGGTAAGGAATTTTAACTTCGTAATGGTTCTTTTCGGCTTTTTGATCTGGAATACCGAATAACACCAGTGGCGCCCCGCGTTCATTCTCCCAAAGACCTTCCATTGCCGCTACTTTTGCCGGCTGATGCTCGAGGGTATTAAGCCCATGCATATCACCGATAAATATTTGTACTGGCGCAACGAATATGGCCATAACCATCGCCATACTTAACATGACTCGGCCATGCTTGCGGTGTTCGATGTGTTTTTTAGATTGAATATAATAAGCACCGATACCACCGATAACAAAGGCAGTGGTCAAGAATGCTGCAGTCATCATATGGGCGTAACGATAAGGGAATGAGGGGTTAAAGATGATTTTGAGCCAGTCGGTTGGATACAATAGACCATCTGCACCGATCATAAAGCCTTGTGGTGTTTGCATGAAGCTGTTGGCAGATAAGATCCAAAATCCTGAGATGAGGGTACCAATAGCCACAATCGCAGTCGATGCAAAGTGCATACGCTTGCTGACTCGTCCCCAACCAAAGAGCATGATGCCTAAGAATGAGGCTTCTAAGAAAAATGCAGTCAGGACTTCGTAGGCCAATAGTGGCCCTAAGACGTTACCCGCCTTGTCAGCGAATACCGCCCAGTTAGTCCCAAACTGGTAGGACATGACCACACCTGAGACAGTACCCATCCCAAAGACCACAGCGAATATTTTTATCCATTGCTTATAGACTTCAGCATAAATGGCTTCGCCTGTTCTAAGCCAGCGAAATTCAATCACAGTCAAAAAGCTGGCAAGTCCGATAGAAAATGCGGGGAAGACAATATGAAAGGAGATAACGAATGCAAATTGAATACGCGCAAGCATCAGCGCATCAAGCTGGTCGATCATAAACGTAGCGAACATAAACGGTTACCTTTATCTGTTAGCTGTGTGGCGCTAGCTTCCATGATACGCTTAAGTAACTGTCCGTAACTGATGTAGTGAATACGCTATATTTGCGATGCGGTATCTGCCGAGTTTGTCACACCTGTCTTGATAGTCTAGGTATAACTGACATTCGGTTGTCTGGTTTCGCTACTAAATATGGTATTAACGCTAGTAAAAGTTTTACGGGCAATAGCCAGTTGTTGTTTGTCTGCAAATGGTATTTAGCCGAGGATTATTTAGCTAAAGTGAATAATCTATGTCCTTATAAATTACAAATCATTCGTCTGTTTAATTAAAGGTTAAGTGAAATTAACGTTCGTGTATTATGCGCTTCCTCAAGTGGGCGTGCAACAAAGGTCTTATAATCAATTCGTACGTACCAGTCACGAATCCGTCAGTCATTACTTATTTAAATAAACTTTGCAGCCATTTAATAAGTAGGGGATTGTTTAACTGTATTTATCAATAACGATATTTGCTGAGCCTATCATCACTGTTAAAAATCACTATGCTCAAGCACCTAACACTAGGTTTTTAAATTCAGGTTTTATAATTTAGCTCTAGCTTATTATCGGCGTCTGGGGCTATATCTGCGTTCAAGATTATAGTCCCAGAATTTATCAAATATTGTAAATCTATTGTTGCTATTCCTTGCTTTGAGATGTTTGCATTTTTAAGTGTGTGTAAGGATTGATCACAAAAACAGCGCTTATATCCGCTGAGGTTAATAAGGCGTGTACTGTCAAAGTTATCGTTACTAGCTCCTTAACGTCTCGTTTAACGCGAGCTCTGTAGCTGTTGATGCAAAATACGCCGTAAGGTTAGAATGGTCTGTGGATTGGCTTGAATACTATGACCCCCATTGATAATGGTTTCAGATGCGGCACCATCGAGATGGGCGCTAGTATAAGGCACGATACCGTCGGATAACCGTGCGGTTAACGCTTGGCTGATGTCTTCATTAACGGTTACTGCCGCCACCAGTGGCTGATTGGGTAACGCGCTCATGTCAGTGCTATTAGCCGCGCTGTCGCCTATAATCTTACTATCTTCTGGTAACGCTTGAGACAAATCAATTTTCGCCCCATTCGGCTGCATTTGCGCCAAGCCTCTGGTGATATCTGCATCGTTATTAGCAATGATTGAGTGATAAGTAATGCGGTCGTTGATAGTGATGTCTTTGGTTAGTTGAATAAATGATGATTTATTACTCAACTGGCTAGCGCCATTTTGTAAGTATAGAGCCCCTAACGGATTCTGTGCCAAATCACCTTGAGTGGCGATAGTCGCTAAGTTATCAGTGACTGTTTTTACCAAACTTATTGGTAGATAAATAATACGACGCAGGGCGCGAGTAAACCAGCGATCAGCATAGTCGGTACCTCGGAATGGCGCGGATAAAAATACCGCGGTATCGACTTGTGGTAAGGTCTTAAGCTCAAAGCGTTTGCCTAGATCTGCTTTACCAAATTCTTGTTTTAGCATGGCATCGATTTGACGCCTATTACTGGACAGCATGCTTTGATCGTCTAATGCATCGAGATTTTGGGTCAAGTTATCATCAGATAGCATCATACGAGCGATAATGGCCCCCATGCTATGGCTCACAATAACGCTATTCTTACTGGCACGATTCTTCCCGCTAGGGTCTGTTTGCTGATAAGCAGCTTTAAGTAATTCTTGAATCTGATAGCGATTTTCTAAAATAGGCAAGTTAGTAGGGTAGAAAATTTGCCATACTTGGTAGTTATCACGCAGCTTGTCATCATTAAAAATATCGTTGGTCAAATTAACCCAAGTCGCCGGGCTCGATGCCAAACCATGTAACATGACAATCACTCGCTTATCAGGGTCATAGGGCTCTAACATAAATAGTTTGGGTAAGCTGGCTTGTTGCTGGCGGGTCAAAAGGTTTAAATAGCCCACGCCGTCAAGTTGGTTTTCCGCCAGCCACAGGCCATAACCTGCTGAGAAATTAGCCGCAAGGGGATAGTCATCACCCAATATATTGACATTCTCGCTGCGGTAGGGGTTGTATAAATGAATGCCGAGCTGCTTACTACTGAGTACATCGAGGACGCTATCGCCGGTAGGCTTAATCAGACCGGTCATTAACAAATGGCCTGTAGGATAGATACGTGCGCTGGCTTCGCTGTCATCCATGCTGCCATTGGTCGTCTCTTTACCGAGTCTGCCTGAGAGCGTTGAGATTAGTAGCTGGCGAATAGTTGTCGTATAGCGGTCATCTAACGAAGCCACCAAGCTCACACCCAAACCAGGGCGTTTGCTAACCGAGTTCAAGCCAGAGAGACGTAACTCATAAGTTGATACCAAATCTACTAGCGCAGAAGTTTGCTTATTAGCATTCTGCAGATAGTTGTTTTCGTTTGGTAGATAAACATTAAGATTGTACTTATCCACTTGCATGGCCATAACCTTAATTTGGTCGGTGGGCTTGCCAGCAAGCGGGGAGCGATTAGCGATAGCGGCTTTATTATCCTCGTCTAGGGCAGCCGTGGTTGACAAGTAGTTGATTTTGCCATCGCCTAGCAGCTTATGTGAGTTATCAGCTGAGTCATAAAGTTGGGTAATAACATCGTTACTGGCGGCGTTATAGATGTCTTGGGTTTGGATGTCAATATCACTTGGTATGCGATTTTGCTGTACTGAGCGGCGGCTGTCTAAATCTGCTCCTTCAAAATCATGATCTAAACTGTCATAAAATAGATAGGTATAACTGTATTTAACGGCATTAAATAGTCGCCCCTGATAGCCAACCAAACACTGATCGGTATTTTGTTGTTGGTTGTTTGCTTGAGTAGGGGTTAATGGGGCGTTGGCATAATAAGGGTCAATTGGTGGACGTGAGAGCGCATCACGGCAATCTTGTGATTTTGCCAGCTCGCGTGCTTTGGCATAGTGTAACTCTGCAAAAATGGCCAGCGCTGGGCGATAATGCTCATTGAGCATGCTGTCACTGAGCTGCGCTAAGCACAAGTCGAATTGCTGCATACATGCCTGCTCATTAAGACCGGCTGATAACAAGGTTGAGGCGGTATCGCTACTGAGTTTATTGTCAGTAACGATATTGCCACGCTGAGCAGAAATAGTCTTTGCCGAGGCTTGCCTATCCACTGAGATTGTACTGCAGGCTGGCAGTAGCACTATTACTCCTACTAAAGCGAACAGGGGGGCGATAGCAGTGAGTTTTCTATTAGCGTGCGCCGCTAGGGCTATGACAAGTCTGGCAAACGTCATCGGGGTTCTCATTAAAGAATAGTTAAGAATTAGCAATCAGCATGTTATTGACACATACAAAAGTGTAGCTGAACTTTGGTGATGGTACTGTTTTATTTGAGCTATTTTATTTGAGCTGTTTTATTTGAGCTTTGTTACTTACAAGCTATAGTCAATGAAAAGTAATATCGATACATAACCTACTGCTGGTATACGTTTTTCTTGCTTGCTGTGTCTACGCAGACAGAGGCTGCAAAAAGCTTATGCCAGCAGTACCGTCGCGTTTTTAAGGTGTTTTAACTATATATTAAGGATGAGGTTTGGCTAGATAAATGGGTGAGTGGACGAATAGCTATTAGCACACCCACAAAAAAGCGCGTTCGTTTGGTATTGATTTAATGTCAATACAAAACGAACGCGCTTATGGTTTCAATCTCAGAATTTTTTCACGTCAGCGCTTACTGAGCAGTACTTATGTGTCGACGCTTACAGATCAGCGCGTACTGATAGCTGCATCTAAACAATGAAGCCTAAGTCCCTCATTAACGTTAGCTCATACCTTTAATTTTAACGTTAGGAGCCGGCAAATCCCAAATATAAAACTTACCGTCTTCAACTAACTTGATTTGTTGACGAATAATACTGTTGTCAGGTACTTGTTGCTCAAGGCGACGCAGACGATCTAAGGCTTGGCTACGGCGATCGCTCAACAGATCTGACTGTGCCAAGCTTTGTTCTGCTTCGGTATAGCCAAGCGCTACTGCACGGTCCAGATACTTTTGGCCTTCTTTAAAGCCACCGCCTTCTGCTAGCATCATGCCATACAGAAAGTTGGCTTCCCCACTATCAGGCTTGTTTTTAATGGCGCGATCAACATACTGTCCACCACGTATCGTAAAGGCGGTACCTAAATCTAAGTTACGTCCCATACCGTTTAGTTTGGCCGCCCGCAGTAGCACATCATAAGACGCATTAGGCGCTTTGGCATAAGGTTCAATCCATTCAGCCAATACTTTGATTTTTTCACGGGTATTATGACGTTGGGTGCGGTTAGGAAAGTTTGGTGGATAGTGACGGGCGTTAGGAGACACTTCTGTGATGAAATCGTCAACCAAGCTGACATCTAGCTTATCGATACCTGAGCCTTGCTGCTGCGAGATTAACACCGTAGGCACAAAGCTAATATCTGACAGTCGCACTTGTGGTGTGGGGATACTAGAGAGCTGACCGCCGCTAATATCGATACCGGTACTGGTCATAGGCCCACGTTGATACACCAGAGTCGATCCAGTCAGCTCCGACGCACCAGGTATTTGTATTGGTTGTTGTGGCGGTACTGCTGCTGGTGCGGTACTAAATTGAACATTGCTTTGTTGTGAACTGTTTTGTTGTGAACTGCTGGGCTGTACGGTATTTGACTGTGCGCTAGTTTGAGTTGCAGCACTTACAGTAGCATTAGGCTGAGCCAGACGAATAACCCGTTTGCTGGAGTCGATAGCGCTAGGCGCACTAGTACTGATATCAGCAGTAGTTGCAGTATCAGGGGCAGCAATAGCAGGTGCCGCTAGCATCATAGTGCACGCTGCCGCTAGGGCAGTTAAGGTCGCAAGCTTAGGCGATTTAGTAAAATTATTAGGCGGGCTTATGGCTTTCATAGAAGTCGTTACCTTGTTTATTTAGCAGTTGTTTATTGTCATTAGCTTTAAAATAGAGAAAATAGTACAAACTTCCATTACCCTAGCAAATTAACCCTAATGTTATCAGTAGTAGGATTGTTAAAAATAAAAAATTGAGTAAGCTTAATTATGACTTCATCTATAAGTGCTGTTATAAATGATAGGCGGTAGTTTTCATACCATTGGCCATCCAGCGCATGGTAAAGCGTATAGGCGGTGACAGTGCGCCCCCCCCATTTTCTAATGCCACCTGACGATGGTGTAATTCTTCAATATCCATTTGCGCTAGTATTTCTCGTGACCGTTTGTCTTGCGCAGGGAGTTGCTCAATATGGTCTTGTAAATGCTCACTCACCTGTGCCTCAGTCTCCGCGACAAACCCTAAACTAAACTTATTAGAGATTGCCCCTGCCACCGCACCGAGTCCGAATGACATGCCATACCACAATGGGGTAAAGATACTGGCATGACTGCCCAATTCATCCAGACGGGTCTCACACCAGACCAGATGATCGATCTCTTCTACTGCTGATTCGTGCATAGCTTGCCTAACACCATCATTTTTTGCGGTAAAGGCTTGCCCATGATAAAGCCCTTGTGCACAGACTTCGCCCGTATGATTGACACGCATCAGCCCAGCGACATGTCTGGCTTCAGTAATGGTCAGCTCCGGAATATTATCACTACTGACCGGTAGCGGACGGGTACTGGGATTCGAATGCGGTACGACAGCCCGCAAGGCCTTGTCAACGCCAAGTAGTAAGTGATCAATCTTAGATAAAGAACGCAGTGCCATGATTAACACCTTATTGGTTTAGGTATGACCGAGGTCATATCGCTATTTATAGTTAGAACGTGAGGGTAACGGCTTAACGACTGCCGATAAACATTACTATAGCAAACAATACTGATTATCGGCATGGAAATTATAAGTTCAGCCGTCACTTTTTGACTGCGACTTGTTAACCAGCAGTCAAGGACGACATTGACTGTCGGTCCTGAATTAATCTAAGCGCTTGAGTACATCGTCATGAGTTTGTATAGTTGCCTGTTTAATATGTTTATTTAACTTAATATACAAAAATAATCCAAAGGCAATATTAAGTACGCCCGTGACTAAGAATAATTGCGGTAGCGTCATTCCTAGGCTATTCAATACGACGATAGCAAAGATGGCTGAACTGACCATGAATATGGCATTAAAGATATTATTAGCACCAACAATACGCGCGCGATGACTTTTTGGCGCATAAGCCTGCATTGAGGCATATAGCGGTACGATATATAAGCCGCCGCTGAACCCTAAAAAGAACAAGTCAGCAAACACCCGCCAACTACCAGGCACATTAGACAGCGCCCCAATACCTAACAGCGCTTCGGTATTAACATCGATGGACAATCCCGACAAGGAAAAGTACAAATCGATGGCGAAAATACTTAAGCCCGCAATACCAAAGGGTAGTAATCGCAAACTAACCTGATTTTTGGTGAAGGTTTTACATAGTAGTGAGCCGATAGATACCCCAACAGAAAACAAGGTCAGCAGGAAGATCACCACTGACTCATCTCCATGCAAGATAACTTTGCTAAATTCGGGGGTTTGGGTTAAAAATGTTGCACCATAAAACCAAAACCAACTGTTGCCTAGAATGACAAAGAATAAAAAGGGTAAAGAGTACAAATAGCGTACGGTCGCCATACTGGTGGTAAAGATATTCCAATTGATATCTAAATTAGGCTGCATTGCTGGCATGACAGGAATATATCGCGCCGCCATATAGCCTAATACCGCTACTACCAATACTGTCACACTGATCCAATATAAGGACTGTGGTAGCTGGGTCAATACGCCCGCAATAATCATACCGAGTAAGATGGCAAGTGAGGTACCCATTTGAAACAGACCATTGGCACCAACTAACTCATCTTCTTGCATCGCTTGGGGTAAATAGGCATATTTAATCGGGCCAAAAAAGGTTGAATGAGTACCCATCAAAAACAACGCCACAAACAATAGCGTATACCACTCAAATACGAAGCCTACTGCCGCGATCACCATGATGACTATTTCAAGCAACTTAATAAATCGCGTCAGTTTTGATTTTTCAAATTTATCGGCAATTTGCCCTGCCAATGCTGAAAATAAGAAGTAGGGCAAAATAAATAGCATTGCCGCCAAGTTATTTAGAATACTAACTGCTACGCCCATTTGGCTGGCAGCAGTGTAGGTCAACACTAATATTAGCGCTTGCTTAAAAACATTGTCGTTAAAAGCACCTAAAAACTGGGTGAAAAACATGGCGCTAAAACGGCGGCGCTTAAATAACTGAAACTGATTTGCCATGAAGACTCCTACAAGCGGATGGCGTCTAGTAAGTTGAGTGGACGAGCTATATTAAGGCTAACTATATAAAGCTAACGCGCTTCTAGTATTCAAATTATTATCCGTAATTGTGAATAGTATCAAAAACTTATCAAAATATAAGATAGGTTTTATCAATGTTAGGTCGTATAATAGCAAGGCTCTACAGGAAATACATGCGCCCGGTGCTATGATTTGATAATTAACTAAGTTATGATTTGTGATTTGTGATTTGTGATTTGTGATTTTTATGGATCTATAGGGGTCAAAGGCCTGGTAAAAACCACTAACAGCAATACTATCATGTTATTTCAGAACAACTGTCAAGCGTTATTAGCGCTACGGCATCAGCCAGATAATATCAACCACGTACGACAGGTTTATTCACCCATAAGACTAGGTGACTAGTATCTTCAGTAATCTTGTGCCGTGTTAGGCGATAGGAAGTAAGTAATCATGAGACATCAGCCTTCAATTATAGCGCGCAACTTGCCTCGCAAAATTTTTGCTCGCTCAGCGATCTTTACTGCTCTTGCCAGCAGCTTAGTTGGCTTTGGTGTGGCACCCGCGATAGCTGCTGATTCTGATGGTAGTAACAATAACAGCGCTAATAGCAATGTTAATAATAGTTCAGAAGTGTCTGGCTCAGATGCCCAGCTTGATGACGCCTTGGACGCGTTACGTCTAAAAAAGGCGGTAGAACAAGGCATTATCGATCGATCGGTACTTTATGATTATACCGAACAAAATTTAGATATTGAACTTCAGAAAAACCCAGCAGCTCAGTCGAATAATGATGACGAATCAGACATCTCGACTAGTGCTCAGCAGACTATGCTTAATGAGCGTTTGCAACAACAAGCCGCAATGGTACAACAGCAGGGTTATCAAATGATGACGCCTGAGCAGATTGAGCGCGAGCTTGACGCTATGGATGCCCAAAATAATGGTGGTGACATTAATGGCAATAACGGCTTTGATATACCCGTTGCCACTCTAGACGGTCGCGCGCCACCTATTGGCTTAGATGTTAGTCTAGATGCGGCCAGTTTACTCGCACCTACGAACCTCGACACTTTGGGCAGGAACGAGACCGCTGCCGAGCGCGCGGAGACCGCCGAGATTATGGCGCGTCCTATTAGCGTGAGTGACGCTGTCAGTAGTGGACGTGCTGATGCGAGCGTATACATTAATCAACAAGTTGATCCCGCAAAAACCTTAGCACAGCAAGCGCGTAAGCCGGTCACTGGAGCGGGCAATACTACAACGGATATTCAAGCACAGATTAGTGCTGGCAAGTTACCCACTGTACCGGATACAGTAGACGGCACAGAAAATAGGTCAGAGAAGCTGCTAGATCCTGATGATTATTTGCCAGACTATCAAGTGGCGACCGAGACTCAAGCGGTCAGTGATAGCATCGCACAAGCGTCCAAGCCCAAACCACGCGCTCGCGATAGTAGCAACTTTATTAAGCGTTTATACAATCGCTTTTTCAATAGCGGCTATACAGCATTGCCAAACGTCGAAACGACGGTTTATTTACAGCAAGCTCCTGCTGCCAGCGATGTGAGTGCCGTCAACGCACCACCAAAACTTATAAAAGCTGACGATGACATTCAACCTATCAACAACATTAAAGCCGCGCTTGATGATATCACGGTGCAATCAGTGGTTGATTTCACTGCTGCTTTACCGCGTCTGCGCCAAACCGCGTTGGATGCTGCCCGCGTTGTTGGCTATTACGACATTACCTTAAAATTGCGCCAGCCTAACTCTGATACCATCGATGTCATCATCGAAAATCTTGGTGAGCCAGTACGTGTTGACAGCCGCATCGTTGATGTTCGTGGTGCAGGTATTGAGCTACCAGAATACCAAACGCTTGAGAAAGAGTTGCCGCCCAAAGAGGGTGACATATTCAATCACCGTGTCTATAAAAATAGTAAGGCGGCGCTTGAGGGCTTGAGCGGCACTTACGGTTATTTTGATCAATATTGGCTAAACAAATCGGTCGACATCATTTTGCCGGATAATACCGCAGATGTCTCGCTAGTGTATAACACTGGGGACCGTTATGAGTTCGATGACGTGGTGTTTTTTACTTACGATAGAGAGTCTGGCACGCTCACCCAAGACCCTGATAAACTGCCTGTAGAGACGTCACTACTGCGTCAATTGTACAATTTTAAGGCCGGCGACCCCTTTTATCGTCCTGATATTACCAAGTTCAGTAACGATCTATCAGCCACTCGTTATTTCAATACGGTCAACGTCGAGACCATCTTACCGCCAGATGAGCGCAGCGCAGGCAGTTCTTTAGCCTTTGATAACACGCCTACAAATAGCGAGGAGGGTATTGGTATTGATAATAATGACCTCGATGGAGATGTGAATAGTGACGGTCTATTGAATACCTCAAATACAAGCAATGGATCCAGTCAAGGTCGTTCTGGCAGCCGCACTAATAATGGTAGTGTGGCCATTAATAATGATGATGATGCCAACGTTAATGACAATACTAATACCGATGCTAATACCGATGACAATAATAGTACCACGGTTAATGAAAATGACATTGCACCTATTGAGTTTGAAGTAGACGAGGAAACCTATGAAAAGTTACTTGCCATTAGACAAAAAGCAGATCGTTTAAGCCGTTTGCCCACCGATCGTGTGCTTGATGAAAAGACGCAAGAAACAGACACTATTTTAGGTAAGATTAGTGATTCCATTAGCAACGTCGCTAAAAAGATATTCCCGGATGAAAAAAGTTTAATCGCTGATGAAAACTTTGTACCGCCAACGCTTGAAGGTCGTAAGACCCCTGAGCAAGTAGCAGAAAGTAAGAAAGTACCCCTATATGTGTTTGTGTCTTCTGATAAACCACGTGATGCGCAAGCGGGCCTAGGTTATGGAACGGATACCGGCGTGCGAGCTACCGCAAAAATAGATTATAACTTAATCAACCGTAAGGGCTACCAAGCAGGTGCAGAGGTAGAATTATCACGCATTAGTAAAAATGCGACTGTTTACGGCATTCGCCCGTTGACCCATCCGCTTAATGATAAGCTCGAAGCGCGTCTGACATATAAAGAGGAGATCATCGATCAAGGTGAAGGTAATTTTGATTTGTCGACCCAAACTTTAAAGGCTGCATTAGGCCGTAATATCCATCGTGAAAATGGCTGGGATAGTAGCTACTTTGTGCGTTATCGACTAGATGAATTAGAGACGGGCGTCGATGACGCTGCTTTAGATGATTTGCCGATTCGCTTTATTTCCTCTAAGCCTCAGCAACAGGCGCTGCTATTTGGTTATGGTGTAAGCAAAACTAGTGTGGATAATGCCATCAATCCTACCCGTGGTATTCGTCAGTACTACAGTATTGAGGCTGGATCAGACAGTCTGCTTAGCGATACTAATTTGGCGATTGTCAATGCTGGGGTTAGTGGTCTTTATAGTTTTGGTGAGGATAATAGACACCAGGTGCTTGGCCGCTTTACTGGCGGCTATATTTGGGCTGACGACTTTAATGATGTGCCCTACAAATTACGCTTTTTTGCCGGTGGCGATCAAAGTCTGCGCGGTTATGATTTTGAGAGTCTCTCGCCGCTAGAAAAAGGCTTTTTAGCTGGTGGGCAAATACTAGCCGTGGGTAGTGCTGAATATAATTATGAATTTAAACCGGGCTTCCGTGGGGCGTTATTTAGCGATGTGGGTAATGCTTATGACAAAGATTTTAAGACTGATACCAAGGTCGGCGTCGGCGTTGGTATTCGCTGGGCCTCACCTGTAGGTGTCGTGCGGGTTGATATTGCCGCTGGTGTAACAGAAGAGAGTATTCCAATTAGACTGCATTTCTTTATCGGCTCGCCTTTATAAGCAAATAAGTAAGTGGTAAGCTCACTAAGCGTCACCCCTGCATGGCATCAATCTTATTGTATTAGCGATGAGCTGATGCCGAACCTATCTTAACCCAGTTGAGTGTCATATTGAACAATCATACCCCGCCCACCCCTGAGCCATTGGACGAAGATCCGGCGCAAAGAGACGCGCGTGCCGTACGTCGTTGGTATCCGCTATCCTTTGTACTCAAGCTATTGGCACTGGTTGTTATTGTGCTGATGATTATGTTTGCAGTATTTTTTTATATGATAGGCACGGACTCAGGTACTAAGTTTATATTAGAAAAGATTAGTGCGGAGACGGGAATTGAGTTTAAATATGGCCGTGGTAACTTACGTGATGGCATTTGGGTCACGGACATCGATATCGAAGCGACTGACGATTTAGAAATATTAGTAGATAAGGCTTATATTAAGATTGGCTGGCGCGCTATTTTTGCCAAAGAAGTCCATCTACGTGATGCTGATATCGAGCGTATTGAAATCATCAATAAAAAGCCACCAACTGGCAAGCCGTTCGATTATAGAACCCTTAAGCTACCGGTTAATCTGCGCTTTGATCAAGCAAAAATAAAGACTATCGTCTACAACCAAGTCACTAAAAATCCTCTTGTTATTCATAATATAACGGCTCGTGATTTGACCTGGGTAGGCAGTAAGATCACTGTCGGTCGCGGCGACTTACGCTATGCCGACACAGTCAAAATCAGTGCTTTACAGGGTAATATTGATTTACAGGGTGATTATCCGCTGGACTTTACCGCGATTGCTGAGGTTAGTGGCTTAGAAAAAGTCTATATCGATCCGCTAGACATCACTGCAACCGGTAGTTTGAAACGCACGGTAGGTAAGGTAAGTAGCCGCTACAATGACGGCGACGTGAGTGGTGATATCGTCGTACAAGGACTCGATAAAGGGGCACCGTTCCAAGCCAAGTTGCAATGGGATGACATCCTGATACCGTATGCGGATGAGCAAAATATCCATCTAAAAAGTGGTACGCTAGTCGCCGATGGTGTTATCTCTGAAATAAGGTTACGGATTAATGCTGAACTAACAGCAAAAGATATTCCATCAGGACATTATCAAGGTCGTGCAGTCATTGAGAACAAGCAACTGCGTATTGATCGCCTAAGCGCTAATGTTCCAGCAGGACGCTTGATGCTACAAGGTATTTTAGATTGGAAACAGAGCTTTGATGCCAAAGTAGTGGCGACCAGTAGTGATTTTGACATTCGCCGTGCCATTCCCAAAGAGTATACCGATTACAAGGTATATGCGCCGCAAAAGCTTGATGGTAAGCTATTCGTACATTACCAACAAAAAAATACCACGGGCAATCTACAGCTCAATGCTGACTTAAAACAACGTGATGGTGAACACGTTAATGCCAAAATTATACGTGGCAAAGTGTTAGCGAAATCCAAGCAAAAAGCACCTATATATATTGATGCGACCTGGCAAAATCTGGTGCGCCGTCAATTACCAAATATTGGCAACGTTAATAGCCCTAGTGGCCAAGCGAGCGTCATCGTCCGTGGTTCACGCTTATCTGTTGATGCCAACGCAGTGATTAATGAGCTCAATGTCGCGCCTAAAGGCAACTATGATGTGCGCGTGCGTAAAGCCGGCAACGTCATAGATATCAATCGTTTGAACTACCAAGGTATCGTAGGTGACCTAGCTGGTAGTGGTCAAATTCAGTTGGCGACCAAAAATCGCCCGCTAAGGTGGCAGATTGATGCACGGACTACTGGCCTGTTGCCCAAAAAGTATCGTAGTGACTTGCCACTTGAGCGTCTTACTGGCCGCCTAAATGCGCGTGGGCGTCTGCTTAATATTAGCAAAAACCAGGTCAAAGGCCAGCGTCATATTATTAACTTCAGTAACACGGACTTGCAGGCGCAGCTAGACGCCTCACAGGACAGTCGTGCTATTGGTATTACCGGCGGCGGCAAGGCCAGTGTAGATATTATCGACGGTAAGCTGTCGGTCTTCGACGCACGCTTTGACGGCAATATCGATACTAAAGATGTGCCCAAAGGTCGCCTATCGATTGACGCGGCAGGTACGCCCAAGCTAATAAGTTTCCGTAAATTAAACTATAGCGGAGAAGCAGGTGCGGTTAAAGCCAAAGGTGTGATTGACTTACGCAACAATATTGGCTGGAACGTCAAAGGACGCTTTGATCAGTTCAATTTGGGTTATTTCTTACCGAACAACGCCGCGATTCTTACTGGCGACTTGACTACTAGTGGGCAGTGGCAGCCGGCGCCCAAAAACAACCCTAATGCTAAAGGTAAATTGCAGCGATTCGCCGTTGATTTCGCAGGCATGCTGGATGCTGAGCAGCTGCCAGCCGGTAGATTAACCCTCAATGCTAGCGGTGATGACAAGCTAATTCGCATCAAACGTTTTCGGCATGTAGGCGCGGCAGGTAGTATTGATGCCAAAGGAACTGTTGATGTGCGTCAAGGTATCGCTTGGGATATCAGCGCCGTTATGGATCGCTTTAATTTAGGCTACTTTCTTAAAGACACCCCAAGCGTCATTACCGGTTCATTCAACAGTGATGGACGCTGGACAAAGACGCAGCAAGTCATTAATTTAAATCAGCTCAACTTGAATGGCGTGCTAAAGGGTCGGCCCTTAAGTGCTAAAGGGAGCTTAAAAGCCAAGCTGCACTTACCTGAAGACTTAGCAAGCTATTTTAAGGGTCTGCAAAAGCAAGATGCCGAGGCGCAATATAAGCAAGTCAATGCCTTAATAGAGAGCCTAAATGCTGATAATTTAGTGATACGTTGGGGGGATAACTACCTGACTGCTAATGGCAATGCGAAGCAGCTACAGGCAAAAATTAACATCACCAGTCTCGATCAGCTGTCAAACAAGCTTGCGGGCAAAGTAACGGGTGGCGTCACCTTATCGCAGCCATCTGGGCAAGCGTTACCCACCATCTATATTGATCTGGTTGGTGAACGTATCGCACTACCTGGATTTATTCTGCGTCAAGGTCGTATTCGTGGCAAGCTGGTTAATTTAGCCAACAGCCCAAGCCAGTTGATTATCAGTGCTGAAGGTCTGGACGCTGCTGGACAAACTTTTAAAAGTGTCAACGCCTCTTTTAATGGTACTGAGCAAGCGCACGTGGTCGATATTGAGGTTGCTAATGAGCAGCTTAAACTATCGGCGCGACTCAAAGGGGGCTTTAACCGTCAAAACCTCAGTTGGACGGGGGCGATCGGTAAAGGTCGCGTCAAATCCAAATATGCCACTTTGAACCAATTACAACCGGCGCAGCTGATTGTTAACTTACCGCAAAATAGTAAAGGCGGTAAAAAGAGTAATACAGGGGAGCTAAAAGTACAGCTGGCTGCCCACTGTTGGCAAGCAGAAGATCAAACCGGCAAGCTATGTCTGCGTGAGAACCTTATTGCTTCAGCAGCAGCGGGACAAGTTAATCTGGCGGTACAAAAGTTGGATACCTCGCTGTTTGCCGTGTTCTTACCTAAAGACATCGATTGGCATGGCAAAATTAATGGTCGAGCAATCGTTGGCTGGCAGCGTGGCAAGCCGCCGACCATTAATACCACCTTATATTCTGACAACGGTAAGATTGGCCTCATTCAAGATGGTGATGCTGCACCTGTTACCTTGCCTTATAAGCGCGTGTCGCTCATCGCACTATCTGTTCCGGAAGGACTAAAACTGCGAACTGATATTAATACCGGTCGCGGTGGCCGTGGTTACGCTGAGGTAATCGTCGACCCTTACAAGACCCCGAAGCCTATTTCAGGTGCACTAGTGCTCAATGAGCTTAACTTAGCAATTTTCAAACCTTTCTTCCCTGGGATGCGCGTACTTGAGGGCAATATTACGATGGCAGGTGGCCTGGGTGGCACGCTTGAGAAACCACAGTTTTATGGCGATGTTGACTTGATGGATGGTCGCGTCGCTATGCTGGACTTACCGATTAATTTGACTAACGTTAATGTCGCGGCCAAAATCCGTGGTACGCAAGCGACGATTGATGGAAAATTTAATAGTGGTACTGGTAAAGGCACCTTAACAGGTACTGTCGATTGGCGACAAAAACTACAAGCTAAGCTCAGTGTTGTCGGTGAGCGCTTAGTACTGACCCAGCCACCGTTATTGTTGGCTGAAATTAATCCTGATATTGACATCATCGTGCGCCCAGGCGACCGCTATGTCAAAATCGAAGGGGCCATCAGTGTGCCATCAGCGACCATTCGCCCACCTGAGGCTAGTGAAGACATTATCACCCAAACCGAAGATGCGGTAGTTCTTGATCGACGCTTAATTGGTAATATTGATGAGGTTTTGGCCATCTCAAAACCATGGTCGATCAACGCAGACATCGGTATTGATTTGGGTGATGATATTAACTTCCGAGGCTTTGGGGCTGTTATTCCGCTTGCTGGTGCTATCAACATCACCCAAAACGGCCAAGGTATCATGCGTGCTAAAGGCGTAGTACAAGCCTCACGTCGTACTAATATCAATATTTTTGGTCAGAGTTTAGAGCTCAATTATGGCCAAGTGCGTTTTAATGGTAATGTATTGAAGCCGAATCTGAGTATTGAGGCGGTAAAAATCATCAATGGCAAAACGGTTGGTCTACGGGTCAAAGGTAATACTGAAAATCCGAATATTGTGGTCTTTAATAATGCAGGGCTTACGCAACAACAAGCAATGAATGCCTTGATTACAGGTCGAATCAATAATACCAGTGCGACTCAGATTAGTGAGCAAGGCTTTAAATCTGAGGTGACCAATAATTTGGCTGCGGCTGGATTGAGCTTTGGTTTGAGTGGCACGCGCAGCTTAACCAACCAGATCGGACAAGCCTTTGGTCTACAAAGCTTAACGGTTGATGCGTCAGGAACCAGTGAAGACACCAATGTCAACGTCACTGGCTATGTCACACCTGACTTATATATTCGCTATGGGGTAGGTGTCTTCAACGCGCAAAACAGCTTATCTGTTCGTTATCAGCTTACCCGCCGTATCTATGTTGAAGCGACTTCTGCTGCGGAAAATGCGGTAGATGTGGTCTATAGCTGGCAATTTTAGCGCTGGCAAGTGTGAGTAATGGGCGGTTTGGCTGTTGATATTATCAGTTCAGTTCAGTTCAGCTTAGTTAAGCCTATTGATTTTTAGTGTCCTTGATCAACACAATAAACCTTGTCCAATAAAAAAACGCCTCTGATTGGCGTTTTTTTATGGTTGTCAGACGATCGACGATTAAATTATTGCTAGCATATAAGCTATTTGGTCAGGATTAAGCGATTATTGCGGGTTAGCCGCAAGCGATATTCTTCGCCCTCATGCTCAATACGTACTTCTTTAGTTAGCGCAAATAGATGCTGTGATTGCAGCGTAGGCAGACGATTTTCACGGCAATTTAGATAACGAGAGATAACCATGCTCATAATGAATTCCTTTTGTCTTTTTGGTAAGTGGCTGGCTGGATAGTAAATAATAATCAATATAAACAGCGTTGAGCTAAGCAAAGGACACGCTGAATAAATCTAATTAACGATAATAATTATCATTTATATTAATATAATTTACAAGGCAATTGGTAAAATAAATGTTAAGTATTGAGTAAACTTATGTAACTATACTTATTGTTTTCTTATAAAACCGGCACTGACTACCCTTCGCTGCATAAATCAATTACTTAAAACACTGTTAATGACATAACAGGCACTCTTCTAGGAAACAGTCATGTTAAATAAGACAAAACAGCAAATTAGTACTGATGATAAGGCGGTCGCTGGCAGAACGGTGGCTACCCAAGCAAGGGTCACTGTCGCTGTGGCAGTGATACATTACCAACAGCAGTACTTACTTGGGTTTCGTAGTTCTACACAGCACCAAGGCAACCGCTATGAGTTTGCCGGCGGTAAGACAGATGAGCATGAAACTGTGTCAGCGGCCTTAGTACGTGAGGTTGGTGAGGAGACTGGTATTGATATTCAGAACAACAATCTCGTCAAGCTTGGCCGTTTGCATCATGATTATGGTGATAAGCAAGTATGTCTGCAGGTATACAAGGTGGCGCTGACAGCAGAGCAGTATAAGCAGCATCAACACTGCGACTATGGATTAGAAGGTCAAGCATTAACTTGGGTAGACAAAATCCCACTACTGGCAGGCCATTATCCGCTACCAGCGGCTAACCGGACTATTTTGGCATGGCTACAGCTACCAGCGCAGATAACGATTACGCATCCGTTAGCACCATTTAGCGAATATACTGATGTTAGCAATGCTTGGTTTGATTACCACCAACAGCGCATTTCTAAAGGAGCTTGGGTATACATACGCACTAAAGCCGCAGAGCTAGAAAACACACTTACCAAAGCCAAGCGGACTACTGATGCGGAACTTGCGATTCAGCTAATGCGCTTGCGACCTGATATTCATAGCATCGTAACTTATGATTATGCTCATCAAGATTATGCTCATCAAATAGTGCAGCAGCCTAATTCGCTCGAAATAACACAATTAGCAACCAGCAATGAAAACGTCAAAATTTCTAAGCATATTGACACCACTAAGCAGGTTATGGCTTGCCACTTGACCCATCATGAAGTGATGCAGTGGTTCAATGCCTATATAGACAATGACTGTCAAGATAATGATTCTAAAAAGAGTGTTCCTGCAGGCGATTTCTCTAAAGACCAGTCCAAAGGCAGTCGATCTTCTTTAGACGGTCAGCTATCCAGATTGCCGTTAATAGCTTTGCCATTAATAATAAGTTGCCATGATGCGGATAGCATTTATGCTGCCAATCAACTCGCTGCGACGCGCTTACAAAATCAACTGTCACCCGTGATCGGTATCTTCTTATCACCAGTATTGGCCACTAAAACGCATCCTGATAGCGCGCCACTGGGATGGGAAGCATGGGCAGTATTAGCGCAGTTAGCTGATATGCCAGTCATTGGTTTGGGTGGGTTGTCACCACTGATGATTGATCAGGCTGAGCAGCATGGTGCGCTAAGTGTCGCCGGTATTCGTCAGTTCTTAGGGCAATAAAAGACTAATTATACAGTGCTGGGGTTTGGGTCTGTATGGTTAGTATGAAGCTGAGCTATGAATATAATAGAATGTAACTCATGAGTACAAATGATTGTTTTTCAACATGTTTTACAGTTTAGTAACTATATAACTAATATATGAAATAGACACAGAATTACTTACAAACTGTTGCCTTTTCCTACACTGCCGCACTGTTTTAATAGTAGCACTACCCTCAATATAGGATATGAGATTAAGGAGAGACTAAATCACTAATAATTAATTATGGCCTATTGATTCAGTTGAGTCTCTGTTATTAAACCAATCAAATCCAATTTTTTATACAACTATCAATGGTACGACTATGAAAACCAATAAGTTACCTGAATCAGCAGGGACTGACTCGCAGGCAGCTGGTTTTCAATCGCAGCAGATTAGCATAAATACTCGTCATCTGAGTGGCGATAAAATGAAACAGACCGGTAGCGCCAGTAATGACGCTAACGATGTCGATGAAGACTCACACTATCATGTAGAGGGGTGGCCTTCAAAAGATAACTATTCTGCATATAAGTGTTTCGACAACAGCTTAATAAAGGCACAAGAGTCTATTATGACTAAAGATACAAATATAATTACAACCACAATTACAACTATAAAAAACGACGATCTAGATAAACCCAGCATTGCCAGTGGCTACAAAAAAATGAATAAAACTGCTGATGTAGCGCCATTTATGACCCAGTTACCAGCTGCGTACATTGAGAAACTACAAAGCGATTTTGAACGAGACCTTGCTGAGCAGGACAGCGTAGAACAGGATAGCTTTAAGCAAAGTAATGCTAAGCCAGACGACAATATTCCACCATCAGTGACAGTCATCCCTAATATGTCTAGTACTGAAATACCAGAGCGATTCTTTATGAATGGATTGATCAAGCATACCGCGATTGCACTAGCGATTATTATACCGTTAGCGGCATTTTCAGCTTATGCCGCACCGCAAGCAACCCCAGCTGGCACAACGAATACAGCAACTACTAATAAGACCACTACTAATAAGACCACTACGGCTGCGACATTAGCAGTGACCCCAAGCGCCATCATTCATAAATCTGCAACGGTGCCAACGACTGTAGACAGTGTTGACCTCGAACAGTATGCGGGTACTTGGTATGAGATAGGGCGCTTGCCGATGTACTTTCAGCGCAACTGTGCTCGCGATGTGACCGCCACTTATACCGGAAAAACTGACGGTTCAGGCATTACCGTACTGAATGAGTGCATTGGCAAAGATGGCGCAGCCATTAGTGCTGAAGGACTGGCAAAAGTGGTTGATAATACTGGTAGTAAACTAAAAGTTACCTTTTTGCCTGCATGGATTCGTTGGTTGCCGGTAGGTCGTGCCGATTATTGGGTGCTAGCTCGTGATGCTAATTATCAAACCGCCTTAGTGGGCACGCCGGATAATAAATATCTATGGTTATTGGCGCGTTCGCCTAATATTACCCAGCAGACTTATGCCAAATACCGTGAGATTGCTCAGCAACAAGGCTATGATCTAAAAAAATTCAAGCTAACCACCCAGACCAAGCAAACGATTAATCTAGCTCCTTAAGCTATTTTTGCAATAAGGTGTATCTCAATGCGCTATATTATAGAGGTTGGTGTGCTAAAAAACTGTTCGACAAGGCAAAGGCAGCTGTATAGGCTGCCTTTGCCTTGTGAGTTTCTAAATAAATATCTAATAATCTACAATTTTTTGCCAAAGTTATCTACAGAATAGAGTAACTGCTATTAATAATGGTTATCACTGGCAAAAAAGGGCGTTCTGAGCTAAAATGTAGGCGATTTAACCGCACTAATAGCAATAACTTCTTGTAGTTATAACTTCGTTTTAATAAACGACTCGTTTATTCTTAGCTTTATCCTATTGCATACGTTATTGTTTTCATTACCCTATTTTGATTAATATCAAATTCTACCGACCATAAGGATGTTTCTCGTGAGCAACGCTGATACCTTACGCCACCTACATCAAGAGCATTTAAGCAATTATAATAACCAAGAGCAACAAGCTATCGAGCTGATTGGTCTACTTAATAAGCTGTATAACGAGCAAGACGTACAAATCACCCTGTTTGGTGAAATGCTTGATACCACCTCAGTTGGTCAAGTGTTGGCCTTGCATCAAAAAGCGGCAATACGTGAACAAGGTGCTAAGCCGATCGCTATTGCAGATACTTTAGCGATGGTTAAAGCAGTGGCGGCTAGCGATAATATTCAAGCAGCGCGAGTCGATGTGGGTCAGCTGATTGCTAATGACAGTGATATACAGGCCGTATTGCAGTCTATCAGCAATGATGAAACGGCTACTAACGGTGCGACTGATGTGGTGTTATATGGTTTCGGTCGTATTGGCCGTATTGTAACGCGTCTCTTGTTATCACAAGCGTCAAGTGCCAAGGGTCTACAATTAAAAGCGATTGTCGTACGTCCTGCTGCTGCAGGCGACTTAGCCAAACGTATCTCATTGCTTGAGCGTGACTCGATTCATGGTAGATTTTTAGGTGGCATCAGTATTGATGATGACAACAATGGCATGATTATTAACGGCCGTTTTGTACAAATCATTTACGCCAATGACCCAAGCGAAATTGACTATACTGCTTATGGTATCGATAATGCTTTGATTATTGATAATACTGGTATTTGGAAAGACGAAGCCGGTCTTGGCAAGCATTTGCAAGCTCAAGGTGTGAATAAGGTCCTACTCACTGCGCCTGCTGGTGGCGAGATTAAGAACGTGGTATATGGCGTTAATAATGACACTATCGGTGATGACCCTATCGTTAGTGCCGCCAGCTGTACCACCAACGCTATTACGCCCATGTTAAAAGTATTGAATGATGAGTATGGTATTAAAAATGGTCATGTGGAAACTATTCATTCATTTACTAACGACCAAAATTTGATTGATAATTATCACAAAGCGGATCGCCGTGGTCGTAGTGCCGTATTGAATATGGTGATTACCAGTACGGGTGCGGCAAAAGCAGCTGGCAAAGCGCTGCCAGAGTTGAGTGGCAAACTAACAGGCAACGCGATTCGTGTACCCACGCCAAACGTCAGCTTGGCAATTTTAAACTTGAATCTAAAAACGGCACCGCAAAGTGTTGATGCCCTAAATGAATTTATGCGTAACATATCTAACAGTAATCTGTGGCAATCACAAATTGCTTATACGGACTCAACTGAAGCAGTATCGACTGACTTTGTTGGGACGACTCACGTTGGCGTGGTTGATGCTCAAGCCACTATCCTCACTGACAATCAGGCCATTGTCTATATTTGGTATGACAATGAAGTGGGCTATAGTACTCAAGTACTGCGCTTAGCGAATCAGATGGCTGGTATTAGTTACACTCAAATTCCAGCATAAAGCCTCTAGTATAAGATTTCTAGTATAAAAGTTGGCACTGTTAGACATTGCTATATAAGCATGGTTCGAATGTCGTCCTTAAATGTTATACTGGCTATTATAGTTATCACTATTACACACAGCACCCGATAGTCCGATTGGTTATCGGGTGTTGTTGCCATAACAATGGCTAACATTAATTTTTAGACATCACCCTACGCTAGCGTAAACGCACCCACATAAAGCGTGCGAAAACAAACGTGGATATAAAGCGAATACAAACACAGTCACTGGCTGTAAACCAGATTGTAAATTAAGGAACGTAACATGCGATTTATTGATGAAGCTGTCGTAACGGTAAAAGCGGGTGACGGTGGCAACGGTATCGCCAGTTTTCGCCGAGAAAAATACGTCCCTCGTGGCGGTCCTGATGGTGGTGATGGGGGTACTGGTGGTGACGTTTATGTTATCACTGATGACAATACCAACACCTTAGTCGACTACCGTTATACCCGCCGTTATGATGCGATGCGCGGTGAAAATGGTCATAGTAAGAACTGCGCAGGCAAAGGTTCTGACATTGTTTACTTGCCAGTTCCTGTCGGTACCACTATTATCGATACTGAAACTGATGAAGTTATCGGTGATATGATTGAGATCGGCCAGACATTACTAATCGCCAAAGGTGGTGATGGTGGTTTGGGCAATACCCATTTCAAAAGCTCGACCAACCAAGCACCACGTAAAGCCACATCAGGTTTTGAAGGCGAGCTTAAAGTATTAAAGTTTGAGCTAAAAGTTGTGGCCGATGTTGGGCTAATTGGCCTACCGAATGCTGGCAAGTCTACTTTTATTCGTCAAGTTTCTGCGGCGAAGCCAAAAGTCGCCGATTATCCCTTTACCACCATCGTGCCAAATCTAGGTGTGGTTGATATTGGTCGCCATCGCTCATTTGTAATGGCTGATATCCCAGGACTCATTGAAGGCGCCTCAGAAGGCGCTGGTCTTGGTATACGCTTTTTAAAACATGTGGCACGTACACGTCGTTTGCTACATATCGTTGATGTACAGCCTATTGACGCTTCTGATCCAGTCAATAACGCGCGTATTATTTTAAATGAGCTTGAGCGTTTTTCGCCAGAATTAGCAAAATTGCCGCAAGTTCTAATCCTAAACAAGATTGATCAGGTGATTGATCCAGAAGAGTTAGACGAGCTGTGCAATCATATCGTCGCTGATCTCGGCTGGACTGGCATGGTATTTCGTACTTCAACCCTAATGGGTGAGGGTACTGACGCCGTGAAATATCATCTAATGAATGAGATTGAGCGTGAGCGTGAGCGTGAAGAAGAAGAACCGGAATTTGCTGAGGCGCAAAAAGCGCGTTTCGAGCGTTTAGAGGCAGAAGTGCGCCGTAATACTGAAGCACAACGTGAAGCGTACCGTGCTGCTCGCAAAGCGCAACGTGAAGGTGCCGACTTACCCGAAGACGATAGCTTTGATAGTGAAGGTTTTGACGACGATTTTGATGACGATGATTTTGATGACGATGATGGTGTTGAAGTGGTGTACGCCCCTTAATTTATCTTCATTATCAGAAAAGACTCATTTAAAGAGGATGTAAGCCAGTTGGCTAGCATCTTCTTTTAACTAATTTTTCAGCCCTTTATTTATAAAAAAAGTTCTTCAAACCAATCCCTGCAATATATAGGAGTTTTTATGGCAGATGACATGGAACAACCCACCGAAGAAGCAAGGTTTATTAAGCAAACTCGTAACTTTGATATTCAGCGCGTTATTGTCAAGATCGGCTCATCATTATTAACTAATAATGGTCGAGGGCTGGATCGAACTGCCATCTACGAGTGGGCAACCCAGATTGCTGAATTGCACAATCAGGGTGTGGAAGTGCTGTTGGTGTCATCAGGTGCGGTCGCTGAAGGTGTGGTACGCATGAACCTTGATGAGCGCCCAAAAAAGCTTGCAGCATTACAAGCCTGTGCCTCTATCGGCCAGATGGGCTTGATTGGTACCTGGTGGTCAGCACTTATCCAACATGGGATACAGAGCTCTCAGTTGTTGTTGACTCATGATGACTTGTCCAATCGTAGCCGTTACTTGAACACTACTAGTGCGTTGACTCAGCTATTAGAATGGCGTGTATTGCCGGTAATTAATGAAAACGATACCATCACTATTGATGAAATTAAGTTTGGCGACAATGATACCTTAGGCGCGATGGCAGCGGCGATGGTCAATGCTGACTTATACATTATATTAACTGATCAAGAAGGGGTATTTACTGACAATCCACGCGATAATCCCGATGCCAGAATGATTCGTCAAGAACGTGCGATGGCTGATTATTTATTTGATATTGCTGGTGATGGTGGCAAATTAGGCCGTGGTGGGATGTTGACTAAAATTCGTGCTGGTCGTTTGGCGGCAATGGGTGGCTGCCCGACAGTAATTGTCAGCGGTGCGATCGAAGATGTTATCACTCGTGTGGTGGCAGGTGAAGCGGTAGGTACATTGCTAACTACCAATGATGAGGACAAAATCATCGCTCGTAAACAGTGGATCGCGGCGCATTTACGGATGTCCGGTTCCCTGATTGTGGATGCTGGTGCGGCAACAGCACTGACCAAACATAACAGAAGCTTATTACCAGTTGGGGTAGTAGAAGTACGTGGCGACTTTGATGAAGGTGATGTAGTAGAGATTATTCATCAAGACACCAATGAGCGCTTAGCGGTTGGCCAAGTTAACTTCTCGTCTACCGATGCGCGCAGTGTTGCGCGTGAACGTACTGAGCAGTTCGATAGAATCTTGGGCAATAATGAAGAGCGCGTGGTCATGGTACATCGTGATAATTTAGCCTTGTCTATGTAAAAGAGTGGTCTATGGCTAACAGATACATAGCTGGCCTATTAATGCCATAACAGAACAATTCTTTATGGCATTAATTCTATATGTGCTTCAAACAATGACAATTACCTCCTCAATCAAAAATTTTTAAATTATCTCACCTACTTACTATTCTTATTTATCCTTATTTTTAACAATGATAATAATGAATATTGCATTATTTTGGAGATTTGTACATGAGCGCCTCAGACAATAGTAACTTGCCTAAGCAAAACTTTGCCCCCCTTAAAAATGACCGACTGCTGCGTGCGCTACGCTTTGAGACTGTCGATACCACGCCAGTATGGATGATGCGTCAAGCCGGGCGTTATTTACCAGAGTATAAAGCCACCCGCGCGGAAGCAGGCGATTTTATGAGCCTGTGCAAAGATACTGCCCGTGCCACGGAAGTGACATTGCAGCCGTTACGACGTATGGATCTAGATGCAGCGATTTTATTCAGTGACATACTGACTATTCCTGATGCTATGGGTTTGGGTCTGTACTTTGAGACTGGTGAAGGTCCTAAGTTTAAATATCCTATCCGTACGCAGGCAGATCTTGATCGGCTACCGACACTTGACGTCAATGACTCACTCGATTATGTTATGCGTGCAGTGACCAGTATCCGTACCGCACTAAACGGACAAGTGCCACTATTTGGCTTTTCAGGTAGTCCTTGGACCCTAGCTACTTATATGATTGAAGGGGGCAGCTCAAAAGACTATCGTTATACCAAAGGCTTTTTGTATAGCAACCCTGAGTTTTTGCATCAGCTGCTTGATAAAATTGCAATTTCTGTGATTGATTATCTAGATGCACAAGTGGTCGCTGGTGCGCAAATCTTACAGATATTTGACAGTTGGGGTGGTGCATTAGGCCATCGTCAGTTCATTGAATTTTCACATGCGTATAACAAGCGTATCGTTGCTGAGTTAAAAGTACGTCACCCTGATATTCCAGTGGTTTTATTCACCAAAGGTGGTGGCCTCTGGTTAGAGACTCAAGCAGATAGTGAAGCGGATGCATTGGGACTAGATTGGACCATGCCGCTTGATCGGGCGCGCCAAGTCTTGACTGCACAGCATAAACCATTACAGCGCAAAAAAGCCGTTCAAGGTAATTTAGACCCTGCGACCCTGTATGGCTCACCGGAAACTATCCGTTCGGAAGTGACGTTGATGCTCGATAGAGCTTACGCTTGTGGCGAGAAGACTGGCTATGTGGCAAACTTAGGTCATGGTATTACCCAATGGGTTAACCCTGATAATGCTAAAGTATTTATCGATGCGGTACATGACTATAAGCTTTAACAATCTATAAAATTAACCGCTTTTTGATTCAAGTAAATAGCGGTTTAAGACAAAATTCTGGACCGCTTTAGATATTTAGTGTTATATAGTTAACATACCTTAAAAACGCGACAAAAACGCGACGGTACTGCTGGCATACGCTTTTTGCAGCCTCTGTCTGCGTAGGCACAGCAAGCAAGAAAAACTTATGCCAGCAGTAGGTTATGTATCGATATTACTTTTCATTGACTATATATATTAGCGTTTATTTAGCAAACAAGGATTTCTTATGATTTCAGCAGCCATCGTCGGTGGAACAGGCTACACAGGTATCGAGCTCATTCGTCTGCTATCTGCACATCCTGAGGTGTCCATTGATTTATTGACTTCGCGTAGTGAGGCAGGAACGCGTGCTGATGAGATATTTCCAAGTTTGCGCGGTATTTCCGACATTGTTTTTAGTGACTTAGGTGATGATACGCTTGCCGCACTACAACGTTGCGACGTGGTGTTTTTTGCCACACCGCATGGGGTTGCTATGAAACAAGCACAAGCGCTAACCCAAGCGGGTGTTCGAGTCATTGATTTGGCCGCTGACTTTCGTTTACAGTCATTAACTGAGTTTGAGCAGTGGTATCAACAGCCACATGCTTGTCCAGAACTGTTAAAAACCGCTGTTTATGGTCTACCAGAAATCAATCGTGATAAGCTTGCAAATGCTTTGCTGGTCGGTAATCCTGGTTGCTACCCAACTACTGCTATTTTAGGATTAAAGCCTATTATAGAGGCGCAGAATAAACAAGCCATGCGCTTAATTGAAGCCCGTATTGTCATTGATGCCAAATCGGGAGTCTCAGGCGCTGGTCGCCAAGCAAGTATTGCCCTTAACTATGCCGAAACGACTGATAACTTTAAGGCGTATGGGGTGACCGGCCACCGTCACTTGCCAGAAATTGAACAAGGTATTGCCCAGTTATTAGACAGCCAGTTTACTCAGAGAGTCCGCTTTTTGCCACATTTAGTACCGATGATCCGCGGTATGTTTAGCTCTATTCACATGGAGTTAACCGAGGCTGGAAAAGCTATAGACTGGCAGCAAGCGTTTGAGACTGACTATGCTACAGAGGTTTTTATTGACATCATGCCAAGCGGTATTTATCCGGATACTCGTAGCGTGCGTGCCAGTAATCGCTTACGCATTGCAGTATATCAAGATAATGACCGCGCTGAGTTAACGGTATTGGTAGTACAAGATAATTTAGTGAAAGGTGCAGCAGGACAGGCGGTGCAAAACATGAATGTGATGTTTGGGCTTGATGAGACGTTGGGGTTAAATTTTGCACCGATTGTTCCTTAAGATATCTTTAAGCTGTTTGTAGCTATTTGATTTTTAACTTTTTTAGTCAGTAGTATTGGATGAATGTTACTTCATATATTTTAACATTGATCCTTTATTACTGAACCTTTACTGTTGGGTCATTCCTATTTACGATGCTAGGTATTGATTCTAAATTCCGTTATAATACAGCGCTCTTACTGTTACGAGATACACTCTAGATGCTTGTTAAGAATGCCCACCGCTTGCGCTCGCAGGTAGCTTCCTTGTCGTGCCAAGCTTCCGTATTAGACGATTCTGATCGCAGATTACAGTCTTCTTATCAAAGTATCGATAACATAATAAATACTAATACGACCCATAATTATATAAATGGCAAACAACAAGGTGCGTCGACCTTGGTATTAGCGTTATTTGTCGTGGCGGTACTAGTGACCGCTATTGTTGGGCTAATGTTTGGTCATAAGCTGGGTTACCAGCGTGGCTACTATTCCATGCAAACCGAAACCAAACAAGCTTTCATTAACAGTGAGCAGGCGACTAAAGAGCTCACAGAATTGCGTTTAAGTGATAAAATATTGACCAATCAAGCGGCTACCGCCAAGCAAGAGCTAACGATCAGTCTGTCAAATTTAGATGATCTGCGCCAGGCTCAGCAAGCACTAGAAATCGAAAATAAACAAATGGCTCAGCTTAATGAGTTATATGCTAATGTGATTGGTGAAAAAGGTGGTATGCCGTTACAAGTACTTGGCGCTAAGATTGCACCTCTACCTGAAAATGCTTTTGAATACGGTTTCGATATCGGTATGCTTGGTAGCGATGGACAAGCAAAAAATTTGCAGATCACTTTAACGCTACTTAATGATAATAGTTTGGTAGAAGTGCCGTTAGAGCCAGCGCGTTATAATATTCAGGGCATTGAACGTGTTCGTGGGCGCTTTGTCATGCCGTCAGGCTTTAAGCCCCTACAAATTAAGCTCAGCTTGAAGTCAGGAGCGCAGGAAGTAGAGCAATTGTATGATTGGAAGCTTGGTGCTATGGTTGATAATATGCCATTATCGCTCTTAGATTTACCAGAAGCAGACAAAAACCCTATTGATCCTGAGTGACTGTCCAGTTCTTAGTATTATCTGATGCTAGTAACTATTTAGTCTAGTAACCGTTTAATCTAGTAACTGTTTAGTCTAGTAGCTGTTTAGTCTAGTAGCTGTTTAGTCTAGTAACTGTTTAGTCTAGTAACTGTTGCATTTTTAACACTCAGTTCGCAGTCTGTTGTACCTAGCATGTTTGTACTTGATACTCTCTCCCTTATTGTTAGTTTCCCTTTTATTTTATAATTTGGTTATGATGAAAAAAATATTATCACAAGCTAAGCCTGTTGTTTTTGATTGGCATTTCCCAAATATGCCGGCTCACCGTGCGCAAGATAGTGACCCTGATGGTGAAACGGCACCACAAGCCGACGTTATGGTGGCGGAACCAGAAGTGGCCAAACCGCCCATGTACGCGGTGGTCATGTACAACGATAACTACACACCGATGGAGTTTGTGGTTTATATTCTGCAGTCAGAATTTCGTCATACTGTGGATTCAGCCGTTGAAGTGATGTTAACGATTCACAATAGCAGCAAAGGTATTGCCGGTATTTATCCTAAAGATATTGCTGAGACTAAAGCAAAAAAAGTCAACAGTCTTGCTCACCGTGAGGGCTATCCGTTACTTACCCAGATCGAGCCCCATCAAGGCGAATAAGTAATGTCAGTCATTTCGTTGTTCGTTTAGAATTGTCTTTTGATAGGGTGGTCTCAACGAGATAGTTGGGAAATCAGCAATCCGATCGTTGTAATAGCGCTCATAAATGACTCCTCCTAACCCGATTTTGTGTCACTCCTACTGCATAAAAATACCTAAGTCTGCTGCTTTCTCTCTGCATCAACCTTGATTTTTTACCCAAGTAACCCTATCTATTATTGTATAGAGAATTAAATGCTCGCCACTGCTATCGCATATCCTAATGCGCTACCAGTAAAGAAAAGCAGCGTTTAGCGTCGCTACTTTTAAACGCCTTTATTGCTATTCTTCTACTGCTGTTTTTACCATTAGCTTTTCTGTCCATCGAATTAGCTGTTAAAGATATCGTTATTTCTGTTGCGTTGTCATCTTCTTGTTCGCTGCATTATTTGATACATTTTAGTACGTGTTAATTGATTGACTATATGTGCTTATCATGTTGAGATAAAGAAAAGCTGACGTAAACCATTTTATGATAACCGTCTCGTATTAACTGTTGCTTATTAACTATTGTTACCTAATGACTGGTTAATTATTAGTAATACTGCATAGTAATCTGACTTGAACAATCCACCTGTCGCCCTGATTTACTCACTAAGCTATTAAATCCTAAAGATATGTATAACCGTAGGAATTCGTTATGTTAAGTCGTCATCTTGAAGTTTCCTTGCGTCTAGCCATGACGCTTGCGCGCCAAAAATCACATGAATACCTCACTGTTGAGCACTTATTACTGGCATTGCTGGAAAACACGCATGCTGCTAATACCTTGACTGCTTGTAATGCTAATGTCTCAAATCTGCGTACCGAGCTTGAAGCTTATATTAATAAGCACACGCCAACAGTAGATGCAGAGTTAGAGCAATCACCACAGCCAACCCAAAGTTTTGATCGTATCTTGCAACGGGCAATATTCCATGTGCAATCTATCGGCGGCGGTCGCTTGGTTGAAGGCTCAGATATCCTAGTGTCCATGTTTTCAGAACATGATACCTATGCGGTTTATCTACTGAAAAAACAAGGCATTAGCCGTCTTGAGCTAACCCAATATCTATCCCATGGGCAGGACAAAAATGAACCATCAGAGCCGCGTGCTTCTATGACTGGCGAGCGTCGCAGTGCCTCTGAAAAGACCAGTAAAGATCCATTAGTAGAATTTGCTAGTAACCTTAACCAGCGGGCAGCCGAAGGTAAGACTGATCCACTCATTGGCCGTGGTCCTGAGATTGAGCGTGCCGCACAAGTCTTGTGCCGCCGCCGCAAAAATAACCCGCTATTAGTTGGTGAACCCGGCGTTGGTAAAACTTCAATTGCTGAAGGTTTGGCATGGTTAATTATTAATAATAAAGCCCCAAAACCACTCAATGGCTGTGTGATCTACAGTCTTGATATTGGTGCCCTGATTGCAGGTACGAAATATCGTGGTGACTTTGAAAAACGCATGAAGGCGTTACTTGACGCACTGAAAAATAAACCCAATGCTATCTTGTTTATCGATGAGATTCATATGATTATCGGTGCAGGCTCGTCCATGAGTAGCAACATGGACGTATCTAACCTTATCAAGCCAGCCCTTGCCAATGGTGAGTTACGCTGTGTGGGTTCAACCACATTTACAGAATATCGTCAGGTGTTTGAAAAAGACCATGCGTTATCACGTCGTTTTCAAAAAATTGATGTTAAAGAGCCAAGTGTCGAAGAAAGCATCGATATCTTACGCGGTCTTAAACCTCGCTATGAAGAGTTTCATAATGTCGAATATACTGATGAGGCATTAATTAGCGCAGTACAGTTATCATCTAAGCATATACATGAGCGTTTCTTACCTGATAAAGCTATTGATGTTATCGATGAAGCCGGTGCGTATAAACGCTTAGGTGTGATTCCTGATGCGGACGATATTAATGCTGAAGACAGCTTTATCGCTGATTTAGAGCAGGATTTTGACGAGCAAACCGCTATGGATATTGATGACACGGATATCGATAACGAAATGCAAGATGAAGCCGCCGCTGCTAAAGCCAAGGATAAGTCTAAGGCTGATAATTTACAAAAGCCCAAAAAGAAAAAGCCACCAATGAAGATTGGCGTAGCAGATATTGAAGCTATCGTCGCCAAACTAGCGCGTATTCCACCCAAGTCCATTTCAAGTGATGACAAGAGTGTTCTTGAGCACCTAGATCGCGACTTAAAACGCCTAGTCTTTGGTCAAGATCAAGCGATCGCGACCTTAGCCGATGCCATTAAGTTGTCACGTGCCGGTCTTAAAGAGCCAGAAAAACCAATTGGTTCCTTCATGTTTGCCGGTCCAACAGGGGTTGGTAAAACAGAGGTATCACGTCAGCTAGCCAGCTTATTAGGCGTTGAGCTGGTACGTTTTGATATGTCAGAGTATATGGAAGCACATACTGCCTCACGCTTGATTGGCGCGCCTCCAGGCTATGTTGGTTTTGATCAAGGTGGCTTGCTCACTGAAAAAATCAATCAGCACCCGCATTGTGTATTGTTATTTGATGAGATTGAAAAAGCGCATCCAGATGTCTTTAACTTATTATTACAAGTAATGGACCATGGCACCTTGACTGATAATAATGGTCGCGTGGCTAGTTTCAAACAAGTCGTCGTTATCATGACCACCAACGTTGGTGCTGATAGTATTAGCCGCTCTTCTATGGGCTTCACCCAACAAGATCATAGCCGTGATAACAATGAATCACTCAAACGGGTATTTAGTCCTGAATTTCGTAACCGTTTGGATGCGATTATTCAATTCAATCCGCTTGACACGTCAATCGTTATTTCAGTGGTCGACAAGTTCTTGGTCGAGCTACAAGTCCAGCTTGATGATAAGCGAGTGACCTTAGAGATTGATGATGAGGTACGTGACTATTTAGCTGAGAAGGGTTATGACCGTCTGATGGGCGCACGTCCGATGCAGCGCTTGATCCAAGACGAGATTAAAAAGCCGTTGGCAGGTATGATTTTATTTGGTGACCTAGTCAATGGTGGGGTAGTGCATCTTGCCTTGGAGCCGAAAGAGTCAGACTCTGATATCAAATCTGACAGCACCTCTAACCAGATTTCTATCGATAAAACGGCTGCTACCGCACAGGGTGGCAATAGACAAAGCGATAAAGGCTCGGCCGATAGTCGAATCATATTGACGGTCGTTGAAACCTACGAGCCGCGTCCAGACTCTGAATCATTAGCCAGCTAATTGAAGTGATCTCATCAGTTGGACGACTGGTTTTGGACTAGATAGCGGTAAAAATACAAGACGGTTGCTACGGCAGCCGTTTTTTTTCGCTAATTTTTGACTGATGATATTATGATTATTAACTTTTATAATGAAACGTGACATCCTTTTTTGCTACCATCACTATATCGAATGAGAATCTTATTAATATGATGCCCTAATAAGCATTGAACCAGCTATAAAATAACTACAAAGAGGCGATATACCCATGCAATTATTTGATGATGACCACCTAGAGAGCAAAACCGCAACCAAAACAGTTGAGCAAAAACAAGCTATTTTAAATAATGTGCGTCTGCCAGAAGACTGGAAACTGGCATTAACTGATGAGTTGACTTCTGATAATATGGACAGTCTTCGTGCTTTTTTAAAGCAGGCCTACCAGTCAAATGACAGTATTTATCCACCAGCACCCTTGATGTTCAACGCCTTTAACCTAACCCCTTTAGCACATGTTAAAGTGGTTATTTTAGGTCAAGACCCTTACCATCGTCCAGGGCAAGCAATGGGGCTATCATTTTCGGTACCCAAGACCATTCCTAAACCGCCATCACTCAATAACGTGCTAAAAGAAATGGCCGATGATATTGGTACCAGCTATTCAGCCCACGGGGATTTGACTTATTGGGCGCAACAAGGGGTATTGCTATTAAATAGCTCGCTCACAGTGAGTGAGGGCGAGCCCAACAGCCATCAAAACAAAGGTTGGGAGCAGTTTACCGATGCCGTTATTGATATTATTAATGAGCAAACAGAACATACTGTATTTATTTTGTGGGGTAGCAAGGCGCAAAAAAAAGGCAAGTATATCAACACTGACAAACACCTTATCTTAACCGCTGTACATCCTTCACCACTTGCCGCTAATCGCGGTGGATTTTTTGGTTCAAAGCCGTTTTCTAAAACCAATGATTATTTGAAGCAATACGGTCAAACTCCCATAGATTGGCAGCTGCCGCAATAAGTGCTCAACAGAGTGACTGCTAAATAAAGCAGATTTGGTATCTAAACTCAAGAGGCTGCAAAATTTTTCCACAGCCAGGCTCACTGTGTTCGTTTCAAAGTAGACAAACTATATGCAGACTATAAGTTTACAGCCATGCCAACCAGTAGGTCATCAGCTAATCACTGCTAGCACCTTTTGGTCAATTGAAGATGCCCAGTGGATGAAATTTGCGTTAGCATTGGCAAAGCAAGGAGCTGCCAGTGGTGAGGTGCCGGTAGGGGCGGTATTAGTACATGATCAGGTGGTCATTGGTAGTGGCTTTAATGAGCCAATCGGTCGTAATGATGCGACTGCCCATGCCGAGATAGTCGCGTTAAGAGACGCTTGTCAACGCTTAAACAACTACCGATTACCGCTACAGACCACGCTATATGTTACCTTAGAGCCATGCACTATGTGTGTGGGTGCACTTATTCATGCGCGCGTCGATAGGCTAGTGTATGCCACCAGTGAACCTCGTGCCGGTATGGTTGGTAGCCAGATGAATCTACCCGCAGAGCCGTTTTATAACCATCAAATTAGGACTTATCAAGGTTTGTGTGCAGAACACAGCAGTCAAATGCTCAAAGTCTTTTTTCGTCAGCGCCGACAACTGGCGAAAGAAAATAAAAGCAGTCCTACATAATCTATTCAGAGCATATTTATTATTCACTGATAAAGAAGATATCAACCACAACGCTAGTGATTGCATAGATTATTTGCTATAATGTTGCCCTATTTGGCCATGCAAAAATACGCTGCCCGATAAATAATTTAGTATCACTGCATAAGCACCTAAATATAGCCATTTAAATATAAGCCTCTAATATGACTGCCTTAGCGTCGCCGAATAAACCTACTGACCAATATAGCCCAGTGTTACGCTATCCGGTTATTTGTATTGATGGTCCAAGTGGTGCTGGTAAAGGCACTGCAGCTTGGCGTTTGGCACAGACCTTAGGCTATCAATTATTAGACTCAGGGGCACTGTATCGTATTGTGGGATTAAAGGCGTTTGCAGCAGGATTGCTTGGTGATGATGCTAAATCGCCAATCGATGCTGCAGCGCTGTTAGAGTTGACGCAAAGTTTGCAGATTGCCTTTAAGCCTAATGAAGAATCAGGTCGCGTTGATATTGTTGTTAATGGCGTCGCTGTAGGTGAGCAAGTACGCAATGAGACTGTTGGTGGCTATGCGTCGCAAGTAGCGGTATTTCCACAGGTACGCCAAGCTTTGCTTCAATTGCAACAAGCTATGGCCAGTCGTTCGGGACTAGTAGCAGACGGTCGTGATATGGGAACCGTGGTATTTCCCAATGCCGATGTCAAGATTTTTTTGACCGCTAGTGCCAGTGCGCGCGCTGAGCGCCGTGCGACTCAGCTTATTAATACGGGACAAACAGCAGATTTTGAAGCGATTCTGACGACGATCAAAGCACGTGATTATCGCGACGAAAATCGTGCTGCAGCGCCGTCTAAGCCAGCAGAGGATGCGTTATTAATAGACAGCTCAAGCCTTGATGCTGATGCGGTTTATCAGCAGATAAAGACCCATTGCCAAGCACAGGGTATTTGCTTCTAATATGTTTTTTCAAGTGTTAAAATATGCTGGTAATTATTATGAATCAGCAAAGCGCAAGAGGACTTACTAAAAAGATAATCGACAAAAAATTTCCTATAACCCTCAGTTTTAGTATAAAATTGCAGTAATTAGAATAAGATAGCAAGGCTATGGGAATTGTTAGTAAACAATCGATATAACGATAGTTTTATAAAATAAAGACAGTTGTTGCTAGTGAGCTTTATCAATCATGCGCTTATTAACAACAAATGTTTTTTTATATGAAGATATAAGATATAAAACCAGTATCTCGTTTTACATCTTCATAAATTTGATCCGTACTGTGCTGGACAGGCTACGGCTATACAAAGGTAGACATAATGGAATCATTTGCTGAACTATTTGAAGCGAGTATTGAAAATCAGGGTCTGGACATCGAGCGTGGCTCGGTTATTACAGGTACTGTTGTGGCCATCGACAGCGATTGGATCACAGTAGACACTGGTTTGAAATCTGAAGGCATCGTTGCTCGTGAAGAGTTCTTAAGCGAAGAAGGCGAGCTTGAAGTAGAAGTTGGCGATAGCGTTGATGTCGTGGTTGAAGCGGTTGATAACGGTATGGGTAACACCTTACTGTCACGCGAAAAAGCCAAACGCGTCGAAACGTGGAATATCCTTGAAAAAATCTATGACAACAATGAGATTGTAAAAGGTATTATTTCTAGCAAAGTAAAAGGTGGCTTCACGGTAGATATTGGTACCGTACGCGCATTCCTACCAGGTTCATTGGTAGACGTTCGTCCTATCCGCGATACGACGCACCTAGAAGGCAAAGAGTTAGAATTCAAAGTTATCAAGCTTGATCAAAAACGTAACAACGTTGTGGTCAGCCGTCGCGCAGTTATGGAAGCTGAAAACTCAGCTGAGCGCGAAGAGCTATTGAACAAGCTTGAAGAAGGTATCGAGATCGAAGGTATCGTTAAGAACCTAACTGATTACGGCGCATTCGTTGATCTTGGTGGTATTGATGGTCTATTGCACATCACTGACATGGCATGGCGCCGTATCAAGCATCCATCTGAAGTCGTTGAAGTGGGTCAAGACCTAAAAGTCAAAGTATTGAAATTTGACCGTGAACGCAACCGCGTTAGCCTAGGTCTAAAACAACTTGGTACTGATCCTTGGGATAACGTTGGCGCCACTTACCCAGTGGGTAGTGTGGTTAAAGCTCGCGTAACCAACTTGACTGATTACGGTTGCTTCGCTGAAATCTCTGAAGGTATTGAAGGTCTAGTTCACGTATCTGAAATGGATCACACCAACAAAAACATTCATCCATCGAAAGTTGTTCAAGTGGGTGATGATGTTGAAGTGATGATTCTTGATATCGATGAAGAACGTCGTCGCATTAGCTTAGGTATCAAACAGACTCTAGCCAATCCATGGGATGAGTTTGATAAGAAACATGAGCGCGGTGATAAAATCACTGGTACGATCAAATCAATCACTGACTTTGGTATCTTTATCGGTCTAGACGGCGGCATTGATGGTTTAGTTCACTTATCAGACATTTCTTGGAATGAAACTGGTGAAGATGCTATCCGTAACTACAACAAAGGCGACACTGTAGAAGCTATGGTATTGTCTGTAGATTCAGAAGCCAATCGCATTAGTTTAGGCGTTAAGCAACTCACTTCAGATCCATTCAACGAATACCTAGTCAATAATGACCGTGGTGCCATCGTTAATGGTAAAGTAAAAGAAGTTGACGCTAAAGGTGCAACGATTGTGCTTGCTGAAGAAGTTGAAGCTTACTTACGTGCCTCTGAAATCCAGCGTGACCGTGTCGAAGATGCTACTAAGCATCTGACTGTTGGTGATGATGTAGAAGCTAAAATCATCAGCGTTGATCGCAAAACTCGTAACATCAGCTTGTCAATCAAATCAAAAGACGAAGCTGAAGAACGCCAAGCGATTAAAGAACTGGGTAGTAACAGCACTAGTGCTGCTGCTCCGCAAGCATCGTCATCTGATGCACAGCCAAAAACAATTGGTGATTTGATCAAAGAGCAAATGCAGTAAGTTGTGTATGTTGACTAACTAGCTGTTTTCAATAAATAGTAATATAATAAAAAAGCGACCTCGGTCGCTTTTTTTGTGATTAATTTTTGTTGTTTCCCTAGATAAAAATAACAACACACACATATAGTCAATGAAAAGTAATATCGACACATAACCTACTGCTGGCATCAGCTTTTCTTGCTTGCTGTGCCTACGCAGACAGAGGCCGCAAAAAGCTTATACCAGCAGTACCGTCGCGTTTTTAAGGTATTTTAACTATATAGATTTTTTATTAGAATATTTGAACTTTTATTCTCAGCCATAATAATATCCACTATCATTTGCAACGTTGAGTAACAAAATATAAACTAGTACTTAAGTATCGCTACGAGAGTAGATTTACTATAGTATCTAGCCGTATCATTACCACCAATTAATAAGGCAAGCGTAATAATGGAGCAAACGATCAATAAGTCTGAATTTATTAATAATTTGAGTGCTAACTGTGACACTATGACCGATATGGTCGTTGATGATGCCGTACGCGAAATATTAACCTTAATGGTGGATACTCTAGCCAATGATGGCCGAGTTGAAGTTCGCGGATTTGGCAGCTTTTGTTTGCACCATCGGCGTGCACGCATGGGACGCAATCCTAAAACAGGCGAAAGTGTACCTGTGCCTGCTAAAGCTATTCCGCATTTTAAGCCGGGTAAAGCATTACGCGAAGCTGTAAATGACAAAGTGTCGGGATAATTAATAAAGTGCTCGTAATAAAGGTACCTGTAATAAAAGTAACTGTAATAAAAGTAACTGTGATAAAAGTAACCGTGATAAAAGTAACCGTGATAAAAGTAACTGTGATAAAAGTACGTATAAATATTGGTGCATAAAGAGCAGCTTGGCATCTAACAGCTGGATTGCTAATAGATTTTTATTTATCTGGGTTGTTTTTATTGAACTGACTATCAGACCGTTTTTTACGATTACGATTACGATTACGATTGGTTTTGTACTATCATTAACACTATTACCCTTTATCCATAATTGGTCACGTCTATTCATAACTGAGACAACTGCATGATGCGCTTTTTACTGTTTGTGTTACTATTTTTAAGCTTTGCTTATGCGCTTGGTTTGGTATTAGCGAACAACACCGAAGTAGGAGTGAATTTGCTGTTCTCGCAATCACCTACTATGAATCTAGGGCTACTCCTGATACTTTGCCTCATATTAGGTATCGTAATTGGACTATTATTGGCTCTATTAATATTCCGAGTATTACAAAATAAGTGGGAAATATCGCGCTTAACCAAGCTAACTACTAGCTTGCAAGAGCAGTTGGCACAGGCTAATGTGGTCATTGACCGGCAAGCAAGCGCGCCTACTGTAGAAGAGGCGGTCTACGGTGCAACTGCAACTAATGTCCAAGATAGTACAGGTGACCCCCATCTTAATGACAGCGCTCATGCGTCATTAACCAAGCGTAAGCGTGATTAATTCTATAGCGCTAACAACGATGATATTTAACGCATATATTTTCGACCGTCTTACCATAATATTTTATATAAAATGGCTTACACATGAATAATAACGTAATAACTTCCCCTGTTATTGTTGCGCTAGATAACCTCACAATGGCCGCTGCTCTAACATTAGCCGATCATTTAGATCCTAGTTTGTGCCGTCTAAAAGTAGGCAAAGAACTCTTTACTCGCTGTGGCCCTGCGATCGTCGAAGCGTTACATCAGCGAAAATTTGAGGTGTTTCTAGATCTAAAGTTTCATGATATTCCTAACACTACTGCACAAGCCGTATTGGCTGCTGCAGAGCTTGGTGTGTGGATGGTCAATGTGCATGCCAGTGCCGGCAGTGCTGCTATGTCACTGGCCAAACAGCGGCTGTTAGATGGTCATTATGAAACTCTATTAATAGCGGTGACTGTACTGACCTCTATGGGTAATGATGTGCTGCCTCAAATTGGCGTTACTGATGATTTAGAAGGTCAAGTCAGCCGATTGGCGCAACTGACCAAACAAGCAGGTCTAGATGGTGTGGTATGTTCAGCACAAGAAGCAAAAGTAATCAAAGCGCTTTGTGGCGCTGACTTTAAACTGATAACGCCAGGTATTCGTTTACCAGAAGATAGTGTAGATGACCAAAAGCGGATCTGTACACCCAAGCAAGCATTAAGCGATGGGGCAGACTATCTGGTCATTGGCCGTTCAATTACTCAAGCTGTAGACCCCGCCGCTAAATTACAAAAGATCCTGCAAAGCATTCAAAACTAGCAGTATTTTATATAAGTGCTACACTAGATGTTCTAATTAATTTGCATTTTTATTAATATTGGACAATATGAAATTACAGATTTTAAGTGACTTACACATTGACAGCTATGCCAGACAATCACATCCGATAGGGCATATTCCAAAGACTGATGCAGACTTGGTCTTGGTCGCTGGCGATACCGCTAATAGTGATAGTGGTATGCCGTGGCTGCAACAGCAAGCTGCCCATCTAAAAGTGCCTATTATTACTATTTCTGGTAATCATGAATACTTTGGTGAGGATGTCCTGCACTTCGACCACAAGCTGGCGACTTGGGACAACTATAGTGTCTCGTCCGGTCAAGGTGTTCGGGTACTACAGTGTCAACATATCGATATCGGCGAGGTACGCATCTTAGGGTGTACGCTGTGGACTGACTATCAATACCAAGCCAATGAAGACACCATGGTGGTTGCTAGGCGATTTATGCGCGACTATAAGCAGATCTATGCTGGTAGCGAGCTGTTTTCCCCTGAACTATCAATACAACTGCATACCGAGCAACGTCAATGGTTGAAGCAAGCGTTGATAACGGCCAAACAGCTGGGCAAAAAAACAGTCGTTATGAGCCATCATAGCATCAGCCCGTTATCGGTCTCTGAAAAGTATGACACTCTGCCAAGTAACGCCGCCTTTGTCAGTGATTTTACTGCGTGGATGCATGAGCCATGGGCACCTACGTTATGGATACATGGACATACCCACGAGGCGTTTGATTACCGTATTCATAATACTCGAGTAATCGTCAATCCACGCGCTTATCCGAATGAAGTAAGCAGTACAGCATTAGAGTTTGCCTGGGACAAGGTGGTTGAGATTGGGTGATTATATTAATCACACAGTAGTCCAACATTGTCAGATTCCTTAGGCCTATTTATTACAATACTTGTGATCGTAATATTTACAATGAACGGCTTCGGTGTCTCAACTTATTGAAAACAATATGAGGACGCCCAAGCAACGATGTATGCTAAAAGTATGGCTTAATAAATTAAAATTATCACATATAGTTCAATGGGTTGTTTTATTGCTACGAAACTTGTATTTTTTTCACTCTAGACAAAAAATCTGCTACGCTATCACCTATGAGTAAATTCACCGATTCCCCCCAGCCTGAAATAGCGAATGATAAGCTCGCGACTCCTAGTTCAAGCATGCCGGCACCTGCACATCTGCCTGACAGCATGATGTCCTCAGTCAGCTTGTTGCCTCATGATAAGCGTCTGATATTGTTTACTAGGCACTCTTTACGTGAGCGTTCTGACGGTAATGGCTTTGCCAGTTATCAGTTGCCATTAACCCCCAAAGGTCGCGTGTTAGCGAAATCTTGGGGACGTTGGTTGGCAGGCCATTTACCATATTCGCTTGATGTTGATAGTATCTCAAGCCCGATTGGGCGTTGTATTGATACGGCACAGCTAATGCAAGAGGGTGCGGGACTGCGGCGTAATATTACCCATCAATCATTATTGGTTGAACCGGGTAGCCTAGTTACTGAGCCTGAGATTGCCAATGCGATATTCAAAGAGATTGGTGTGCTTAACTTTATCAATCGATTTTTACAGGGCAACCTTGAAGGCACTAAAAATGCTTATCAAGGTGGGCTAGATATTTTGTCACTGTTCTATCAGCACCAACCACAGCAAGGCCATTTAATGTTGGCGGTGAGTCATGATACTTTATTATCGGCGTTTTTAGCAGTGATGCTAGATGTACTTGAAATTGACTGGAATGATTGGCCAAAAATGATGGAAGGGGTGTTTTTATGGTTTGATGACCAGCCCTTCGATCAGGCCAACGCTTATTTTGTCTGGCGTGGTGAAATTTATATTCGTCCAGTTACCGCCCTGTTAGAAGGTTGCCGTGCTAGTGGGTTTCATCCTAGTAAATTACTGCTACCGCCAGATGTGACGTGGACCTAAATTTATGGGGTAGCACAGACCTGGTTTGCTTACCGATCCTTATCCAAGCCTATTAAGCTCCTATCCTGCTGTTCGGCCTTTACCATAAGAAAACTGAGAGTTATTGCCTAAGTTGCGACCGTGTTCACATAAATGCATTCCTTGTGGCAGCTGGTTGGCTTCCCATTCCTGTAACGCTTTAGGAATATCATGCTCATGGTCGACCAGTGCCTCTGTCAGCGCGATAGCATTTGCCGCCGCTTTTGCTGTTCCCGCGGCTGTATGAGGTCGAGGAATAAAAGCGGCGTCTCCCATTAGCGCAATTCTATCGAATGCCATTTGCGGCACAGCCAAGTCCAATATTGACTGGACAAAAGGCTCTTTAGTCGCGGCTATTAGCGCTTTAAAGGGAGTAGCGAGCACAAGATCTGCGTAGCTGCGCATTGCTTGCTCAACATTAGCGGACATCCTCCCTGGCGGAACGGAGTTGGCTCTTTGTCTACCATCTTTGTCAGTGAGTACATGAGGTAACTCTGTTTCCTCGTCGTAATTAACGTACCAAACCCAGTTAAACCGACGTTTTCCAGGGACCAGTGACTCGTTTTCACCAGGGATAACATAGGCCAAAATATGTGAGTTTGGGAAGTCGTAAAACACGAACCGCTCAGTAAATATCGTGGCCGCTGCTGGTGCCAAGTCCACTTCGTCAATTAAGCCTCGATAAGCCACATAACCAGTATACTGAGGCACATAAGTAGGTAAAAGCTGCTGCCGCACCGTCGAAGTTGGCCCGTCAGCGCCAATCAATAAATCCCCAGTTTCACAAGAACCATCGTTAAAAATAGCCGTGACCTTAGCGCCTTCTGACTGTACCTGCTCTAAAACCTTACCTTGGTGATAATGTTCGTCTGGAAAGTGTCTTCGCATTGAGCGATAAAGAATATTCCAAGAGGTGAGTGTCTGACGCATGGCCATTTTTTCGATACGGCCATCTTTTTGTAAGTAGTAGCGTTCAGTGGCATCAACGCCTAGCTTATCGGTCGCAATTCCCGCTTTTTTGAGAGCGGTAACCACATCAGCTTGCAAAACAACACCACCGCCTCGACTGTCTAAATCATGAGCCGAGCGCTCATAAATATCTACCTGCCAGCCTATAGAACGTAATAGGGTCCCTGAGAATAAGCCGGCTAACGAACCACCGATCACAATGGCACGCTTATCTATTGATTTCACTGAGTCTCTCCTAAGTATCTATATGCGAACAAGCTTAGCATAAATAAACGCCACACAAATTAGTGTGATTGTTATAGCCATAAAAACACATTCCTTTCGCTTACCATCAAGACCACTTACTTTGTAGAGTTGCACAGGCACACTAAGCCACTGGCTAAAGTAAAATCATTTGAGTTAGCTAGAAGGTTGTCTTTTCAGATCATTTTACATTTTGACCTGCTGCCATCTATCTATAGTTAAAATACCTTAAAAACGCGACGGTACTGCTGGTATAAGTTTTTTGCAGCCTCTGTCTGCGTAGGTACAGCAAGCAAGAAAAACGTATGCCAGCAGTAGGTTATGTATCGATATTACTTTTCATTGACTATAGCGCCAATTTCTGTAGACCCCTATTTTCATACATATATATTTTCGTACATACATAATTTTTAAAGACACATAAAAAAACCTTGCCACTAGGGCAAGGTTTTAGTTATCGCGTTATTCGAATTAATATCACAAGACGCAGTATTAATAGGTAAGTCGCGATACGATCTAAACAGAGTAAATCTTAAGCTTGTAGGCCTTTGATTGTCTTGTTCAGGCGGCTCTTACGACGAGCCGCTTTATTCTTATGAATAATACCTTTGTCAGCCATGCGATCAATAACTGGTACCGCTCTTTTGTAAGCTTCGGTAGCCGCGTCATAATCTTTAGCTGCGATTGCCGCATCAATACGCTTTAAATATGTACGAACCATTGAACGTTGTGATGCAGAATTCTGACGACGTTTGGTATTTTGACGGGCGCGTTTACGAGCTTGTGCAGTGTTAGCCACGCGTATCTCCTTGATAAAAGACAGATAAAAATATGAATGTTGATTGTAATAATATGTTTAACAATCATATTTGATGAGTAGCCGTCTCGTCAAATATAATATCGATGCCAAATATAAGTAAGTCATCGCATACGCTGAGGCTATTTGGAATAATTAAACAGCCTCGACGTGTAAAGGCGGTTATCTTAACAAATTATTGTGCCTAGAACAATATATTTGACGGTTAAAGCGCAAAGAAGTTGTGTTAATCTGTACTTTTTGACTGGTTCGTTCATTAGCAACCAATAACCTGACAAAATCTCTTACAATAAATGTGGGCAATTGCGTGATTTATAACGTAACTTATAGCTTTATCTATAACCATAACCTTTCCAAACCCGTCTTGTTGATATCGTCAGTTCAAAATGAAAGAGTGTTGTCCATAGTAACGTGCGGCTGGTATGATTTTTTTGCTTGCTGTTCGTAAGTATGACAGAAGCTACAAAAAATCCGTACCAGTAGTAGTATGTCCTTTTTAAATTGGATCGACTATAGTGCTGCTAAGGTAGTACGAATGCTCATCACGCCCTGATGACTGTCAATGAACCGACAATGTATTAACCAGTGCGACTTTATAGAGATATCGTTTTATAAATATAAAAGATGGATAAATTATGCAGCGAAAAGCAATTGTAATAGGCGCAACAGGATTAGTAGGGCAGCATCTTGTCAATCAGCTCAGCGAAATTTATGACACCTTAATTGTGATTGCGAGGCGTCCACCGCGTTATATTAATGCCTGCATGCGCTTTTATCAGATCAATGATTTTGATAACCTAGCTGAAGTGTTTGCAAGTGTTGGCGCAGATCAGACGACCGATGCTTTCACTTGTCTTGGTACCACCAAAAAGCAGGCTGGTAGCGATGAAGCGTTCCGAAAAGTGGATCATGATCATAATGTCACTTTCGCTAAGTTATGCCGAGATAAAAAGATTGAAAACTTTTTTTTGTTATCATCAATGAATGCTGATAGCGACAGCCGATTTTTATATAATCGTGTAAAAGCAGAGACTGAGCAGTCTATTATAGCGCTAGGTTTCACCAGGCTGGTTATTTTCCGCCCTTCTTTACTGTTAGGTAAGCACAAGGGTCGCCCACTTGAAAGTATCAGCCAAAAGGCTTTTAAGCTAATTTCGCCTTTAATTTCAGAATCGCTACCACTGCATCCTATTTCTGCCAAACGGGTAGCAAGTTTCATGGCTATGACTGCGCATGATATCTATGAGCGCCGTAAGTATCGTACTGAAACGGCGCCTACTAACACTGATATTATTGAAAATAAGCAGATGCTGGCAATGACCCGGGTAAAACGTTAGGCTGGTCAATGGCATAAATCGCAGCACAAGGCTTGAAACAATGATTAGCCTGAAGAAAAAATATTCAGATTAAATAAAAAAGTGACTATTCAAAAGTACAATACCTAATAATTAATGCCTACTAATCAACATTTAGTAATCAACAAGGAGCGTGACTATGTCGGAGTCGACAGCAATGGATAAAGAAAATTTTGTAACCTGTGATTTATTGGATGCCAATCCTGAGTCGCAAGTATGCTTGCCGAATATCGAAAGCAAATCATTTTATAGCTTCGGTGCCAAAGACAAGTTTTGTGGCGAGATTGTGACTGTAAAATGTTTTGAGGATAACAGCCGTGTTAAAGAGCTACTAAATAGTAATGGCAAAGACAAAAATGGCGACGGCAAGGTATTGGTGGTTGATGGCGGCGGCTCAATGCGCTGCGCATTGCTGGGCGATATGATCGCACAAGCGGCAATCGATCACGGTTGGGCTGGGGTAGTAGTCTATGGCTGTGTCCGTGATGTTGATGACATGGCACAGATGGAGATTGGGGTCATGGCACTTGGCTGCGTCCCGCGCAAATCAACCCGCCGTGATGAAGGCCAGACTGATATTGAGATTAGCTTTGGTGATTTGACCTTAAATTCAGGTATGTTTATTTATGCCGACAACAATGGCATGATTGCTAGCGAGAAGCCTCTCATATAAGGGCTTTAGAAACTGATACATAGGTGCTTATATAATAGAAGTCGATATGTACAGTTACAATACCTTAAAAACGCGACGGTACTGCTGGTATAAGCTTTTTGCAGCCTCTGTCTGCGTAAGCACAGCAAGCAAGAAAAACGTATGCCAGCAGTAGGTTATGTATCGACATTACTTTTCATTGACTATAAAAGCTTGCGGTTAAGACTCATTGAAAACAATACCGACCAAGACTAACAATTGAGTAAAATCTTTGTTGGCCAATATGAAACGTATCGCTACAAAAAAATCCCAGCTCACTAGAGGCTGGGATTTTTATGTTTAAATAGGTTAAAACCTTTTATTGTATAGCCTGTCAGGCAATAATCTTTAAACAGACATATTAGTACTTTTCTAATTCGGACAGCATCTGCTCACGCGCCTTATAAATACGTCGTAACCCTAGCCATAAACTGACACACATCACCAGTAAAAGAATAGTGAATGGCAGGCCGGTACTAACAGAGCCTGCTTGGATGGTTCTTAGCGCTTCAGTACCACCGCCATAGAGTAAGGCAATAGCGATACAGCCTTCGGCAATTGCCCAAAATACGCGCTGCGACATAGGAGATTCAAGCTTGCCCCCGGAAGTAATCGTATCAATGACTAGTGAGCCTGAATCTGATGACGTCACAAAAAACACCATTACCAAGATAATAGCAATTAACGAAGTAATCATCGCCCATGGCAAGTTATCGAGCATCTGAAATAAGGTCAGAGAGGCGTTACTAACACCACCTGATAACTCTCCAACTTGGTTAGCATATTGACTGAGACCCGTTTGTCCAAATACAGTCATCCACACAATAGTCACTAGGGTTGGTGCTAGCATGACAGAAATGATGAATTCACGTACGGTACGGCCTTTAGAGATTCGGGCGATAAACATCCCAACGAAAGGTGACCAGCTGATCCACCACGCCCAATAAAATACAGTCCAAGTATGGAAGAAGTTACTATCAGTACGCCCTATCGGATTAGATAAGGGAATAATATAAGTGACATAATCAACGGTTGTTTCAGCTATTTTACCGATAAGACCTAGAGAATTTCCTGCAAAAAAGACAAATAATAATAGCAATCCGGCTGCCAGCATATTGACATTACTTAAAAACTTTACCCCGCCATCAATACCACGTGCCACCGAAATAGTTGCCAGCCCTGTGACTAATACGATAATAATTATCTCAAGAGTATTACCTGCAAAGTCCCAACCAAACAAGTAGTTTAGTCCACTTGCCGCTTGTTGGGCACCAAGACCGAGGGAAGTCGCTAAACCAAAGATAGTGGCCAATACGGCCAATACATCAATCACATGCCCGGGCCATCCCCAGGTTTTTTCTTTTAATAGGGGATAAAATACCGAACGCATAGTCAAGGGAAAGCGAAAATTATAGGCAAATATTGCCAACGACAAGCCTACTACTGCATAGATAGCCCATGGGTGTAGTCCCCAATGATACATGGTCGCGCCCATTGCTGCCCTAAAGGCTTCGGGACTGTCGGCTTCGATACCCAGTGGTGTACCTGCCCAACCGCTAGCATACGCTAAAGGCTCAGCGACACTCCAGAACATCAAGCCAATGCCCATTCCGGCAGCGAATAGCATCGCCAGCCAAGAGCCCCGCTTAAAGTCGGGCGTGGCATTGATACCGCCAATGCGAATATTGCCATAGGGTGAGACAATAAGCAGTAGGCAGAATACCACCATGATGTTGGCCACGCTGATAAACAGCCAATCGAAACTGTTGACTACCCAATTTTTGGTACCATTGAGCCATAAGTTAGCAATATCAGGGAGCAGCAGAGCGAATAATACAAAAGCAATAACCGCGAGAGCGGTGACAAAAAATACAGGGTTGTGGAGTTCTAAACCGAGAATATTGACATTATCCTCTCCAACCTTGTGTTTAGTGCTATAAAGCCTGCGTTGAAATTTATCAAGTAATACTTGAGGGATTTTTTTTGGCTCTTTCATAGGTAATGAATTTCCTAATGAGTGTGGCAAGTGGCTTACTTTTATGCCAAGGGGCTTACTTTTATGCATAGTCATTACATCATTTGATGCTACGCCACATATATTTTTAGCTTGCCACATAATAAGATGCACGATATAAGGCAGTCAGAAATAATTAAAGCGCTTAATGTCATGGTAGTAACCAAGGTAAAAGTTATAACCAGGATAAGGATTTTAAGCGATTATCTGAAACTGCCAAATAGGCAGAGAGAACGACTAAACCCACGACTTATTTATGATAAGTCGTGGGTTGTCAGTAATAAGACATAAATGTGATTATCAACAAAAGCACACCATGTTAACAAAATGCTTGGTATTGTCAAATGGGCACGTAAACCTGTAACAACGGCTATAAACGAAAGTTAGGGGACTAAGTAACCAACTGGGTGACAAACCGTTACGGCATAAATTTTGGTCAATGGCCAAAATGTTCGTATAATGGTATTCTGACTTCTAACCTTGATCCTGTACTGCTATGCCTATCACTGCTTTGACCGACGCGTTTGCTCCTATCAACCAACAGCTATTTCCTATCCAAAACACGCAGCGGCGCTGGCTGGCACCTGTTCATGGTGCTGTCAGCAGTCTGTGGCTGGCCAGTTTGGCCAGTGCGTCTATATGGAACGTGGCAGAGCGACTAAAGATCGTGGTGGCGCGCGATCAAAACCAGCTCAATCAAATAGAAACCGAGTTGGCATTTTGCGGTATTGATGCCTATGTGTTTCCCGATTGGGAGACTTTGACCTATGATGAGTTGTCACCGCATCAAGATATTGTCAGTGAGCGCATTAATATATTGACTGATATGCCAACATCGGGGGTACTACTGATCTCGGTACAGGCCTTAATGCATCGCGTTGCGCCACCAAGCTGGCTTATTGGTCAGCATTTTGATTTAAGCGTTGGTGACCGTTTCGATATTAATACTCAGCGTGAACTACTGACAAGGGCCGGTTACCGAGCCGTTGACAATGTATTTGAGCCAGGTGAATTCGCCGTGCGCGGTAGCATTATCGATATCTTTGCGATGGGACAGCCATTTCCGCTGCGCCTAGATTTGTTCGATGATGAAATTGAAACCATTCGCTTTTTCCATCCGCAAACTCAGCGCACATTAACGACTGATGATCTGAAAGCGATGGCCTCAGGCAATGATACCAGTATGGGCCAAGAGCCCCTGTCACTACTACATAAGCTGCCAGATATATCCAAACCTATTCAACAGTTTCAGATTTTACCCGCCAAAGAGTTTCCTTTAGAAGAAGGCAAAGAAACCTTTCGCATGAACTTTGCGGCCATGTTCCCTAATGCCAGCAGTCGTAAATTTGAGCTGCATAAGGATGTGATGGCAGGCATTGCTAGTAGTGGTCTTGAATATTATCAGCCTTTATTTTTTACTCTAAAAGAGTGGCAACAAGAAAGCAGTCTATTTGCTTATTTTCCCAGTAATGCATTATTTATTACTGATGAATTGATTAGTGAGCGACAGGTAGATTACTGGTCACAAATTCAGCGCCGCTATGAAGAGCGCCGGCATGATATCGACAAGCCGGTAGTGGCTCCTGAGCTATTATACTTATTATCCAACACCTTGAATGAACACCTTAATCACTATCCCAGAGTCATATTAAGTGCGCGTAATGAACTGGCCACAATGACCGATGTGGCCGCTATTGACCATGACATATCAGCGCCAAACAAGCAGCAAGGTGTTGTCACGCTTAGCGCCCTCATACCACCGCAGTTATCGGTCAATCATCAAAAAGCAGAGCCGTTAGCTGAGCTGCTAGAATTTTTGTATCTACAAGCGCAAACAGCGACGCCTGTGTTAATCGTTGCCGAAACTGCTGGGCGCCGCGAGATTTTGATTGAGCTATTTAGAGGCAAAATTGAGCTACAGGCATATGATAGTTTTAAAGATTTTTTAGCAGCCGACCATACTGGGGCAGTGAATAACAACCACGATCGACCCTCTGTTGGTTTGACTGTTGCCCCTATTGAGCGCGGGGTGTATGTTCCTGAACGCTTAGTGATTATTAGTGAGACTCAACTGTTCGGTAGACAAGTGCTACAAACGCGCCGTCGTCGGCAAAGTGGGGTGTCAGAAGAGTTCTTAGTCAAAAGTGTCACTGAGATGACCCAAGGTAGCCCAATCGTCCATATCGAGCATGGTATCGGTCGTTATAGCGGCTTGATTACCTTAGATGTGGGCGATGGTGAGCAAGAATTTATTCATCTTAAGTATGCTGATGATGCTAGCATTTATGTGCCGGTCGCCAACCTACAGATGATCAGCCGTTATAGCGGCGGTGATCCTGCACTGGCACCTCTACACAAGATTGGTAGCGGTAAGTGGGATAAAGCCAAACAAAAAGCCCTGGAACAAATTCATGATGTCGCGGCTGAGCTGCTGAATATACAAGCACGGCGTGAAGCCAAGGTTGGTATTCATTTCAAAATAGATCACTCGCAATATGAGTTGTTTGCCAGTCAGTTTGAGTTTGAAGAGACCCCAGATCAGGCCAATGCTATCCATGCCGTAATGGAAGATATGAAACAAAATCAGCCGATGGATCGTCTCATCTGCGGTGATGTTGGTTTTGGCAAGACAGAAGTAGCGATGCGTGCGGCGTTCATTGCAGTAAGTGCCGGCTATCAGGTCGCTATATTGGTACCGACCACCTTGCTGGCAGGACAGCATGAAGATAACTTTTTAGATCGTTTTGCTGATTGGCCAGTACGTATTGAGACCTTGTCACGTTTTGGCGGTAAAAAACATCAAGAGACTGTTCTCACAGACCTAGCTGCAGGCAAAGTCGATATCGTCATTGGCACGCATAAGCTGCTACAAAAAGATGTTAAATTTGCCAATCTAGGCTTGATGATCGTCGATGAAGAACACCGCTTTGGCGTTCGCCATAAAGAACGAATCAAAGCGATTCAGACCGATGTTGATAGCATGTCGATGACGGCGACTCCGATACCGCGAACGCTCAATATGGCGTTATCAGGCATGCGTGATATGTCAATCATTGCCACCCCACCGGCGCGTCGTCTGGCCATCAAAACTTTCGTCATGCAAAAGACTGATGCCCTGATGAAAGAAGCTATTTTACGTGAGCTGCTACGCGGTGGACAGGTGTATTTGCTACATAATGATGTTGCCAGTATTGAGCGTATGGCAGAAACTATCCGCGAACTGGTGCCCGAAGCCCGGGTAGGGGTCGCGCATGGACAAATGCAAGAGCGCCAACTTGAACAAATTATGCAGCAGTATTACCATAAAAAATTCAATGTCTTAATTTGCTCAACAATTATTGAAACGGGTATTGATGTCCCTAATGCCAATACCATTATTATTGAACGTGCCGATAAATTTGGTTTAGCCCAGTTGCATCAGCTGCGTGGACGGGTGGGACGTAGTCATCATCAAGCGTATTGTTATCTGCTAGTACCTTCCATCAAGGGACTTAAAGGTGATGCCAAGCGTAGGCTACATGCGATTGAGCGTGCTAATACACTGGGGGCAGGATTTATGTTGGCCAGTGAAGATTTAGAGATTCGCGGGGCAGGTGAACTATTAGGCAAGCAGCAAAGTGGTAATATGCAAGCGATTGGTTTTAGTTTATATATGGATATGCTTGAGCGTGCGACCAAAGCCATCAAAGCGGGTAAAGAGCCTGACCTAAATACGCCATTATCACTGACCAGTGAGATCAACTTGCACAGTTCGGCACTGGTACCTGAAGAATATGTGCACGATGTGCATCAGCGCTTATTATTTTATAAGCGTATCGGTAAGGCTGATGATAAAGAGGCGTTAACCGACATCCGTACCGAAATGATTGACCGTTTTGGCATTTTACCAGATCAAACCAAGCAGCTATTTGCCGTTCATGGCTTGCGTATACAAGCTGAGCCTCTAAAGATTAACAAAGTTGATGCCAATAGTAATAGCATGACGCTAGAGTTTGCACCAGACACCCCGGTTGATGCTTTGGCGATTATTAAATTGATTCAGTCGAATGGTCAGCGTTATCGTATGAATGGCGCGTCTGGTATTCGCTATAGCGATGCCGATAAACTTGCGACTGGTCCACAACGAGTCAATGCAGTACAAGAGCTGCTACGCTATTTTAGTGAACATATGGTAGTCGAAGCTTAATAGCGACCAACGACATAGGGTGAATGTTATCGCCCCAACCTAAATGCTGCTGCCGCTATTTTATCCTGTAGATACCTGATAAAATAGCGGCAGTATAAGTTTTTACGTACTTTTTATTTACTTTTATTAATACTTTATAACAAGAGAAGCCGTCATTATGTTCCAACTGCATCCTAAGCTTGCCGCCGATAGTTTTTTAGTGGGTGATTTTCCACTATCAACCTGTCGTTTGATTAATGACTGTCAGTTTCCTTGGTTAATTCTGGTACCACGCGTATCAGGTATTAAAGAGCTATATGAGTTATCCGAGACCGATCAGACCCAGTTTTTACGTGAGTCGAGCTGGTTATCAAGTCAGCTTGCCAAAACGTTTCAGGCAGATAAAATGAACGTCGCAGCTCTTGGTAACCAAGTTCCCCAGCTACATTTTCATCATATCGTGCGTTATCAAAATGATATGCAGTGGCCGAACCCTGTGTGGGGCATTCCTGCTATACCTTATAGCCAAGAAATATTGGCGCAAATGCAACAAACCTTGATGATGGCGCTACGAGGTCATCACCAGATGCCATTTGACTGGCAAATGTAGTTAGATCTACTATCTTAGCTTTTAGTCTCTGAATTAGCAGTGGCACTAGTTGTATAAATTTTTTGTGCAATCATTTCGATTATCAGACATCACTTATTTGTTATTGCTGTTATAAACAAAGCGCAATATACGATAAGTGGTGTCTTTTTGGTTGTCAGTTACATAGGTTCCATACTGTTAAGACGGTATAATATAGCCAGTGAAAAGTAATATCGATACATAACCTACTGCTGGCATAAGTTTTTCTTGCTTGCTGTGCCTACGCAGACAGAGGCTGCAAAAAGCTTATACCAGCAGTACCGTCGCGTTTTTAAGGTGCTTTAACGATAAATATGGATGTCAGATTTTCTGGCATTCAACCTGCCATAACAACAATTGACTGCCTTATTCCTCATTGCTACTTCTTATCTTTTTTTCTTCTGATTTTTCTTGCTTAAGCGAGTATCGAACATGGCATCTTCAGATAGATTGAGACTGTATGCCTTATCAAAAGATAAGGAAGTCCGTCGTTTCGACTATCCAGAAGTTTTTGTTTTGCTGCTTACTGTAACGCTCATCACCATAAAGTTCGATTTTAATTCAACCTCAATGGCGTTGTTCGTTGCGGTCTGTTTACCAAGCTTAATGATTTTAATTTACAATTATCAGCGACTCGCCAATTTTTGGACGTCCAATATCGTAGTCTTTTTACTGTCCACAGTGATTGGCTCAATGCAGTTCTGCAGTGTGTTATCGTTAAGTTTGGTACTATTGTTGGGTATCCGAATTATTGTTAACGAACCCGAAAATCGTGTCAAACTTATTACGGTATCCGTGGTCACTAGCGCAATGTTCTATTATGTCAGTGTCATCCTGTATGGTACGGGCATAGAGTGCGAGGGCGGATGGCTACCATCAACGGTGTTGCTGGCAAGTATTACTGCCTTTTTGTGGCAGTTTTGGGGTATTTACCATAAGTATATCAACTACGATGAAATCGCGCAGCAAGCAGCAGGGCGGATAAACATTATGGCTTCAGTCATTAACAAACTGACTCGTTTTGTACCGCTACAAGTTTGGCAGCCGATTGTAAAAACAGATAATCCCGTTAGCGTTTCTAATAAACGCGCTAAACTATCGATTATGTTCTCAGATATTGTAGGTTTTACTGAGCTGTCTGATAGCTTGAGTGCTGATAATTTAGCTGATATTCTCAACACTTATATGCACTGCATGACGGTAATTGCCAATAAACATGGCGCGGTACTCGATAAGTTCATTGGCGATGGGATGGTATGTTTTTTTGGCGAACCTGATAGCCGCGGCGCGCGTCAAGATGCATTGGACTGTGTGGCCATGGCGATTGATATGCGCCGTGAAATGCGCAGCTTACGGCAAAAATGGCGGTTGATGGGCTTTGACGGGTTACATTTGCGCATCGGTATCACTACCGGCTACTGCCATGTCGGTAATTTTGGCAGTAATAGCCGTCTCAGTTATACGCTTATTGGCAAAGAAGCCAATTTGGCAGCAAGGCTTGAATCTGCCGCTACTAAAGGTGAGATACTAATTAGCGAAAGCACCTACGATTATATTTGCCATGATTATGAGTGTGAGTATGGGGGTGGCTATCAACTTAAAGGGTTCGAAAAGAAGGTTGACGCATGGCAAGTGCTGGATCCTGATGCCAATAAAGGGCATTTTTCAAAATGGGTTGATCACACGTTACCTGGCTTTAACTTGCATCTAAATTTTAAAGATATGAAGGAAAATGATTATAAAGAGATTAGAGACCGCTTGAATTTTGCGCTTGAACGTATTGAACAAGAAAAGCAGGCAGCTGTATTCGATTCTAATGAAAATAAGAACTAGGACAATGATAAACAGTAAAATGTGACACAAAACTCAAGTCTATATAGCCTAAATTTAGCCACAAAAAAGCCAGCTATTATGATGAAAGCTGGCTTTTTGATACATATAAATGCAGTAGTCTTCAGCACTACTACTATTTAGTGGTTTTCTTTGGCGTGGTTCAAGGTATATTTAGGTATCTCGATAGTTAAATCTTCATCGTCGAGCATCACTTGGCAGGACAGCCGCGAATCAGGTTCTAGACCCCAAGCGCGATCTAGCAAATCTGCTTCGATATCGTCCATTTCTTCTAAGCCGTTAAAGCCTTTACGGACGACAACATGGCAGGTGGTACAGGCTTTTGACATCTCGCAAGCATGCTCAATCTTAATGCCTTTTTCTAACAGTGCTTTACATAAATTTTCGCCAGCTTCAAGCTCAACTTCGACGCCTTCAGGGCAAACATCATGATGGGGTAGTACAGTAATTTTTGGCATGGGTCATATATCCAGTGCTAATCAATTCAAAAAATGTGAAATCCAAGTGGGATCTAAAATGTACGTAGGATCTAAGATATAGTCTGTTATTCACTGCTCTAAAACTATCGGTCTTAAACGCTACCAATCTTGAGCGCTAGTACCAGCCATACTGGTCTGAACACTCTGATTCATAATGCGGGCAGCAAAAGCATCGCTATGTGGTTTAAGCTGCGCTTGTTGTGCTTCAATAAGCGTTGAGTCGTTAGAGTCTAAAGCCGTTTGCATCTCTTTCATCTGTGCGGCCAAGGTTTGCTGTTCCTCAGAAGTTAATAAGGCTGAGAACTCAGTTAGCGCTGACTGTAATGCCAGTAATTCACGCTCAGTCTCTACTCTAGCTTCAATTGAAGAGCGCGCATTCTTATCTTCTTCCGCATGTTTGAACCCAGCCGTGAGCAGCTGTTCTTTTTGCTCGTCGGATAAGCCATAAGCCGGCGTAATCTCAATTTTGCTTTCGGTACCTGTCGTGGTTTCTTGAGCACTAACAGTCAGTTGTCCATTGGCATCGATACTAAAAGTCACTTCAATACGGCCAAAACCTGCTTTCATTGACGGAATGCCGTATAGCTCAAAGCGCCCTAGTGAGCGGCAGTTTTCGACCGTTTCACGCTCACCCTGTATGACATGAATGACCATACCGGTCTGACCGTCTTGGTAAGTGGTAAATACTTGGCGCTTTTTGACTGGGATAGGCGTATTGCGTGGAATCAGCACTTCAACTAAGCCACCCATAGTCTCAAGCCCAAGTGATAAGGGCGTGACATCTAATAGCAGCAAGTTATTATCGCTGTTACCATTCACCAGTTGATGCGCTGTCTGTGCTGCACCTAATGCGACTACTTCGTCTGGATTGAGACGGCATAAAGGTTCCTGAGCAAAAAATGCTGTGACCACTTGCTTAACCGCTGGCATTCGGGTCGAGCCGCCTACCAAGATAACTTCATCGAGCTCTTGCGTGCTTAACTTGGCATCACGTAGTACTTGTTCGCAGACAGTTAGCGTTCGGCTGCTAACAGGGTCAGCGATGGTGAGCAAATCTTCACGGCGTAATACACCTTTAAAAGATTGTTCATTAACAATAATATCTATATCGACTTGTTCAGCTTCCGTTAAAGCTTGTTTATAGTCTTTGGCTTGCTGAGCCAATACGGACTTATCGTGTAGGCTTACATCTGCTGGTGCAATATTAAGCTGTTTAATCAACCAATTGGTAAGTAGGCGGTCAATATCATCACCACCAAGGGCGCTATTGCCACCGGTTGCTAGTACTTCAAACACGCCATCAGTGAGCTTTAAAATAGACACATCGAAGGTACCACCACCGAGATCATAAATTAAATAGTAACGAGCAATATTATCTTCGGTAGGTCTATCGAGCCCATAAGCAACAGCCGCTGCGGTTGGTTCATTCAATAATCGCAGAACATTAATACCCGCAGCCTGTGCAGCGTCTTTAGTCGCTTGGCGCTGAGCCTCATCAAAATAGGCAGGAACAGTGATTACAGCACCTTCAATACTGTCTTCAGGTAACGCACTTGTTGCCCGCTGCTTCAGGGTAGCCAAAATACGTGCAGACACCTCAACAGGTGACACTTCACCTTGGGCAGTGACAAAAACGGGCATAGCGTCTGCGTTGCCACTCAATTCATAAGGATGCGAAAATTTGATATCATTTTGGCTACGACCCATAAAGCGTTTGGCGGAAATGATGGTATTCTTTGGGTCATTTGGCAACTGAGCTAGGGCGTGATAACCGACTAGCGGAGTACCTGTGCTTGGATAATAGACCACTGAAGGCAATAAAGTATCTGCACTTGCATTTGCCTCTAATACTTGCGCTTTGCCTGAGCGTACCACCGCGACTAACGATCGCGTTGTACCAAGGTCAATTCCCAGACCAAAACGATGCTGGTGTGGTTGGGCACTTTGATTGGGTTCAGCAATTTGCAATAAAGACATAAGATAACTCAGATATAAAATGAATAAGTAAAATTGAACAAATAGAGCATAAGTGATGGCTGGCGTAGCTCACTTAAAGACTACAGTAGTTGGCAATAAATACTAATTAGCCGCGCTTACAGTGGTGCGTTTAAACTATTGACTTAAAATATGAATGCCGCGGTGTACGGATACTATTTTAACCCTCTTTATGAGTTTTAGCCAAGTATTAGACGTATAAATCATCATCGTCTGTCTGCGCTGCGCTGGCAATATCATCCAGACCAGTGGTGATATCGGCATCAAGTTTGACTAAGAACTTTAACTTTTGTGTGGCATCAATCGCTGCTGACCATTCTTCGTTTTGATATGTCGCATTAAAACGTTCCGATTGATTGTTCAATCGCTGCAAAATTTGTGGATGCAGTTTTTCTAGTTCTGGGCGGTCGTTGCTATCGATGGCTTCACCTAGATCAATACGCAGCTCCATAGCATCTTCTAAAAACTCGAGGTCTGCAATTGAATTTTCAAGTGTTTGAGCTTGTCCTGCCATATCGAGTAGATAAGCTGCGCGGCTGTCAGGGGCGCTTAAAGTCTGATAGCCTTGATTGATCAATGCGGAGGCTTGCTCAGACTGCTGCTGAGCTTTTGTTTTGTCAGTTAAATTTTTAGCAACATTATCAGGGTGATAGCGTTTCTGTAATAGACGTAGATGTTGATCTAAACTATCTTGTGACAGCTCAAACTGTACCGGCTGCTCAAATAGGGCAAAGAAATTATCGAATTGAGCTTCTGGAATGAGATCTGCCATAATATGTGCCTTACTTTTTATTTTTATTTATTTTTTACAAATTTGACTTTTAAAGCCGTCTTAAAAATAGGCCTTAATAAGTAGTTATAATATTATGCTAGCAATACCTAGGTATTTTATATCGTAAATGATTCACCGCAACCACATTCGCCTTTTTGATTGGGGTTGGTGAACTTAAAGCCTTCGTTCAAGCCTTCTTTCTCATAATCCATTAACAAGCCATCCAAATAAACCAAGCTTTTAGGATCGATAAAAATACTCACGTCACGGCTATCATAACGGGTATCATTTTCATCAGGCACATCGACAAACTCTAAAACATAAGCCAGACCTGAACATCCTGCCGTGCGAATACCAACACGAATACCTGCACCTTTACCGCGATTGTCCAAAAATCCTTGAACATGCTGAGCGGCGCGTTCTGTCATTTCAATCATGCCAACTCCTATTGACTGTCAATAATATGGATATTGTTCTACTAAAGAAGTTTTAAACTTTTAGCACTTAAAATAAAAGGTGACAATTACATAACTGTCATTGTCACCCTCGTAGCGTTGCGTCAGCAGCTCTTTTAAACAATAGTCTTGTTAATAAAAGAGCGAATACATTAAAGTAAACTTAGCTGACTGCTTCTTCTACCTTACTTTCAACAACACTGTGCTTGCCTTTGTAGTCACTAATAGCAGATTTAATCGCATCTTCTGCTAATACTGAGCAATGCACTTTTACTGGTGGTAATGCCAACGCTACAACGATATCGTTATTCTTAATCTCGCCTGCCTGCTCTAAGCTTTTACCTTTTAGCCACTCAGTAACGAGTGAGCTTGAGGCAATCGCTGAGCCGCAGCCGTAAGTTTTAAAGCGTGCATCTTCAATGATACCGTTATCATCAACTTGAATTTGCAGACGCATCACATCGCCACAGGCTGGGGCACCGACCATACCGGTACCAACGTTTTTGGCATTTTTGTCAAGATTACCAACGTTGCGTGGATTTTCGTAATGATCAATAACTTGGTCACTATAGGCCATGGTTCTTCTCCTAGTTAGATGATGAGCAGTAATACTACTGGTTCACATACTCATCGGTAATTGGGGTCAAATACTCATTCTATAATTGTCTGATTCTTTATTCAACGGCTATATTATATAGCCGTACGGTTATCTTAGTGCTCAGCCCATTCTAAGGAATCTAAATCAACGCCATCTTGATACATATCCCAAAGTGGCGATAGGTCGCGTAATTTGTCAACTGCGCCATGCATCTGACGGATCACGGTATCAATATCTTCTTCGGTGGTATAACGACCGAAGCTAAAGCGTATAGAGCTGTGAGCCAATTCATCAGGACGACCAATAGCACGTAGGACATATGATGGCTCAAGGGTAGCTGACGTACATGCTGACCCTGATGATACCGCTAAGTCTTTAAGCGACATCATCAACGATTCGCCTTCAACGAAGTTAAAACTAATATTTACGATATTGGGAACACTGTGTTCAAGATCACCGTTTAGGTAAATCTCTTCAATATCTTGAAGTCCATCCCAAAGCTTTTGGCGCAATTTCGCGGCATGAGCATTGTCTTCTTTATAACGCTCATTAGCGAGACTAAACGCGGCGCCAAGGGCAACGATTTGATGCGTTGGCAATGTACCTGAACGCATTCCGCGCTCATGACCACCGCCATGTTGTTCGGCTTTTAGACGGACACGTGGCTTACGGCTGACGAACAATGCGCCAATACCTTTAGGACCGTACGCTTTATGGCCCGAAAAGCTCATTAAGTCAATTTTGGTAGTTGCCAGGTCGATCAGAATTTTACCTACTGCTTGTGCACCATCGACATGGAGAATGATACCCGCTTCACGAGTGATTTCGCCAATAGCAGCCACATCAGTGATCGTGCCAAGTTCGTTATTAATAATCATCAATGACACTAGAATAGTATCTTCACGTAAAGCGTCTTTGACTTGTTGCGGTAAAATTAGGCCGGTACTTTTTTGTGGTTCAAGATAGGTAATCTCAAAGCCTTCTTGCTCCAGTTCACGGCAAGTATCAAGTACCGCTTTGTGTTCGATTTGACTGGTAATGATATGCTTACCACGTGAATGGTAAAAATGTGCTGCGCCTTTAATGGCTAAGTTGTTAGACTCTGTTGCCCCTGAGGTAAACACTATCTCGCGAGGGTCAGCGTTGATGACTTCAGCAACTTGTTGACGCGCGGTTTCGACTGCTTCTTCAGCTTGCCAGCCGTAGCCATGCGAACGCGATGCTGGATTACCAAAGATGCCATCTACAGTTAGATATTCGCTCATCTTCACAGCGACCGACTTGGCAACTGGTGTAGTAGCGGCGTAATCTAAGTATATCAGTTTATTATTTTGACTCATGCTGGGTGTGCCTCGCTGGTCGATAAAGTAATGGTATTGATGTCTTTTATGATTGAATCAATATGCTGGCGTTCTGAAACAGACTGTACATTTTCCATCTTTAATAATTGCGCTAATGTTATATTTTTCAAGTACTGTTCGATATGATTGGATAGGGCACACCACAAATCGTGAGTTAGGCACATTGTGCCATCTTGGCAGTCGCCACGTCCTTCACACTGCATGGCATCAACTGATTCGTCGACTGCCGAAATGATGCTCATTACATCAATCTCATCTAAAGGCTTGGCTAGATAATAGCCCCCTGAGGCACCGCGAATACTGATTACTAGACCACGCTTACGCAGTTTAGAAAATAACTGTTCAAGATAGGAGATTGATATAGACTGCCGTTTAGCGATATCAGATAAAGAAACCGCGCCCTCTTGTTGGCTAGCTTGTAGTGCTAGATCTAACAAGGCGGTAACTGCATATCTGCCTCGAGTCGTTAAACGCATAAAATATCTCCAAACTGATCGGTTATAGGCCAAATTCAATAGCGAGCTTAGTAGGGGTTTTATAGAACGAATAAATGGATAGGTTACTAAGACTAGCGTTAACGCCATTAAACAACAGATGGTTAACCCGATGTGTGCTGCGATAAAGTTATTATACTCAATCCCGACTAATTTAGTCAAGATTAAAATGTGGTTGAATGGTTAATCCAATCTAACACTATGATGAGTAAAAACAATCAGGCATTTCATCAGCTAAAAGGTAGGAGGTATCAAGACAGAGGCGTTCAAAAAACCAAGGTAGCGAATAAATAGTGGTAATTTATAATAGCATTTAATAGCCAGAGTCAGCGCTTCATTTTGTTAGATACTTTTTGCTAAAAATTTATCTATTGAGCGTCTATTTGCTAAGCATATGCCTCATTGGAGCTCATCAAAATTGGAGCTCATCAAAACTTAGGATGACTATTGAATGAGGTGCTAAGCTGAATGAGGTGCTAAGCGACTTTTATATGATAGTCACCTCTATGATAATAGGAATTCACGCTCAACAGGGTAAGCGAATGTTTCGATGTCTTACAGCGGCTGAATGAACCAAAAATTGATCTTTACCATTCAACGTTATCTTATCAACGTTATCTTATTCATTAAAAATAGCTCAATTCATGAACAATACAATAAGTAATCCGATGGCAATGATGCCCGCGACAACAGCAGTAATTAGCATTGTTTTTTGTTTGCTTTGTAATTCTTTGACAGTCATTTCTAGTTCACGGTTCTTGATAGTTAGGGTGCTAATCTGGGTTTGTTGCTCACTGATACGTTGCTTGTAGTTATCTTTTTTGCTTTCCATCTCAGCGTCACTAGGCTTAGATTTGCTTTTATCGCCTTTGAACTTCTTAACGACACTCTGAATGAGACTGCCGAGACCCAGCTGCATGATGAACTGTTTGATCAGCTGTACTTGAGCCGACTCACCACGCATTTGTAGCTTATCGGTCGTTTCGCTATCATGGGTAGTAATGGCGTTTAGGACTTGAATACTATAAGCGTTAATGATCACATCTGGTTCACTGCGTCCAGCAGGCAGCTTGGCATCTAGCAGCACGCCTTTATAACTAAAAGTAGCAAACACCTGCACATGCGGTAGATATAATCGAAGAGCGACCACAGTGCTTTTCTTAGCCAGTGGATAAGCGGCTTTACGTAGCTCAGGATCTAAACGTAGCAATAGTGTCAATGCCGACTCGATGAACACTAGAATGATATTAAGAAAAGAGCTAGACAACGTAGAACGCTTCATGTGGGTAGTCCATTTTTATTGGCAAGTTGAGATAAAAGTTAAAATTGGTGCAAGCGGTGTCTTTATGTTGTGCTTATAGTACCGTCTTTATAATAAAAAGTAACGTTGGTACCTGTCAGTTAGCAAATTGTTGCCAGTTAGCAAATTGTTGCCTTGGACCTTGGGTTGTAAATAAATATAATATACTTAACAAACGTTGGTATTTAATACGTAATGGTTATAACATGAATAAGAAAGGTAGTGGTCATCTCATTTGAGGTGAGTCAAAGAGTTGACAGTTAAGTTACAGATGTATTGCGTAACGTTAAGTGTCAAATGCGTAGTATAGGATACGAAAATATGTAAAATCGCTTGCGCTCCTTATGCTGCCTTGATATAAAGACGTTAACAAAGTGTAACCTGCTAATGCATAAGTAGGATGGTTCTTATTGCTTAAATAGCATGAGAGCGATACAATGCCTGACGTTAGCCTTTATTATACCCCTTAAACCTGAAGGAAATTTTATGAATAAGTCAGAATTAATTGATAGCATTGCAGACAAAAGCGGTCTAAATAAGACCCAAGCTGGTGATGCCCTAAACGCAGTAATGGAAAGTGTTGGCCAAGCTTTAGAAGCGGGCGAAAGCATTTCATTAGTTGGTTTTGGTACCTTTAGCGTAAAAGATCGTAAAGCCCGTACAGGCCGTAACCCTAAGACTGGTGAAGAACTTGCTATCCCAGCAAGTAAAGTACCTAGCTTTAAAGCCGGTAAAAACTTAAAAGAGCGCTTGAACTAAGCGGTTACTTAAAGTAGTTCGCTACACATAGGTATATGCTACATAGCTATTTTATTCACTAATAAAAAAAGTGCTTGTAGCCAGTAGATAGTAGGTTTGCAGCTGACAATTAAAGCTGCAAATTGAGTAATAAAAAAGCACCTCACAGGGGTGCTTTTTTTTATAGATGTCATTTATGCTCATATCGCGCGAATATTTTGAGTCTACACCAAAAATCACGTATCATAGGGCGCGTTAGCTGTGATGCTTAAACAAGCTTTAGCTGGCGTTTATAAGTTACCGATGTTCCTCACCTTGCCATTGCCTGCTCGAACAGCATGAATGTTATTATTAGTATTACAATGGTTTTTCATCAATATAGGTTAATAAAGCAGAAATAATTATGGATAAATTGCGCGATTTTTTAAAAAGCTGGCCTGGTCGCATTTTATTGATTTTATGCCTATCGCCGCTTGCTCTATTGGGTATTGAAAGCTACTTCCAAAGTGGTGTTGATCCCAACCAAATCGCGCAAGTAGGTGAGGCGAGTGTGGGGTCATCAGAGTATCAAAGTGCAGTGAACAGCAGACGTACGGAGATTTTGGATCAGCTCGATGACGCCAGTTTGCTCAATGAAGACGTGCTCCATAAACAAGTGTTAAAAGGTTTGATTGATCGCACTTTATTAGAACAGCAGGCTGGCAAGCTGGGTATGACCGTATCTGATGACACTATTAATCGTTTGTTACGCCAAGAAGATATTTTTAAAGATGCCAATGGTGACTTTTCTAATGAGCAATTTTCAAACTTTTTGCGTCAGCGCGGTATGAATAAGGACCAGCTATTTACAGAATTTCGCAATCAATTGAGTCTGGATCAGCTGAATGCCAGCATTGTTGGTACGGCTATTTATCCAATGAAAGCAGTCAGTCAGTTGATTGAGTTACAGCTAGAAGCGCGCAATGTTTGGTTATATCGCTTCAATTGGCAGAATTATCAGCAGCAGGTCAAATTGACCAAAGCTGACGTGCAGGCTTATTATGACGCCAATAAGGGCACGCTTAAGAGTGCAGCTATGGTCGATTTGGCCTACATTCAGCTCAGCCCGGCGACTATGCAAGTTGAAAATGTCACCACAGAAGAGTTGCAGCGGCAGTACGCAGGATATAAGCAAGGGTTAGCCATAGTCGATGAGCGCAAACTCAGTCAAATATTATTGACGGGTGACGATGCTAAGGCGCGAGCGGATAAAATTAATGCGCGTTTGGCCAAAGGTGAATCATTTGCAGCGCTGGCAAAAAATGAGTCTGATGACCCATCAGGTGCTACTGGCGGCGCCATTGGTAGTTTTAATCCATCGGTGTTCGGCAGCGATGCGCAAGCGGTCCAACAAGCACTACAGGGATTAAGCGTTGGTGACATCAGTAAGCCCATCAAGACTAGCTTTGGCTATCAGATATTTACTATAACTGAAGACAAGGGTAGTCAAGTACCCAGTCTAGACAGTATGCGTGAAGAGTTGACGGTTAAAGCTAAAGAATATAAGCGTCAGGAAATTTATGCAGATAAAGTGACTGCGATTAACGATTTAGCAGCAGATGGCTTTAGTATCGAAGATATTGCGCAGCAAGAGAACGTGCCATTAAAACGTCTCAAAAATTATCGCAAAGAGAATAATACCTCGGTATTGGCGCAGCCGGCGGTTATCAAGCAAGCCTTTGATGATTTTATTATTCAAGATCAAGCAGTGACGACAGGTATTGATGTGGGCTCAGGTATCGCCTGGGTACAACCAAGCAATTATCGTCCTACCAAGACCCTCACCTTGGCAGCTGCAACGCCTACTATCACGCAAATATTACGTCAGCAAAAAGCCAGCGCCTTGGCGTTAAAAGACGCCAAACAGTTGGCTGCTGGTATTAAGACCGCGGCTGATATCAGTAAGCAAAAAGTAACTTTCCAAGCGCTAGGTGAAATAAATCGTCAGACCACACGCCTGACAGAAAAAGAACGTGGATTGGCATTCAGTCAGCAAGCGCCTGCTAATGGGGTAGTGGCGTTAGCGAGCGAAACGGAAATAGGCGCGACAGTCATAGTCGGTGACTCTATTAAAACTGAACAACAATCACCACTGTCTGCTGCTGAGAAAGCGCAAACAGCTGCAATTATTCGTGACAATTTAGGGCAAGATCAGCTGCAAGATTATTTAGACTATTTGCGCTTGATTTATAAAGTTGAAGTAAATGAAACCAATATGGCAAGTGCACAAGGGCGTTAAAACTTTCTCAACAATTATCACTATTGAGCGTTATCAATAGCGCAATAAAAAATAGTAATGATAAAAAAGCCACGGTATTCATACCGTGGCTTTTTTAATGGAGGACTAATAATTTTTTTAAAATTAGACGTCTTAAAAATCGGTCATCTCGAAGATGGATTAATGACGGAAATGGCGCATGCCGGTGAACACCATAGCGATACCATGTTCATTAGCCGCGGCGATAGTTTCGTCATCACGCATTGAGCCACCAGGTTGAATGATAGCGGAGATGCCTACTTCTGCGGCATTATCAATGCCATCACGGAAGGGAAAAAATGCATCAGAAGCCATAACAGCGCCTTCAGTGATCAAGCCTGCATGCTCGGCTTTAATCGCAGCAATACGTGCTGAGTTTACACGGCTCATCTGACCGGCCCCAACACCGATAGTGCGCTGATTTTTACCATAAACAATCGCATTAGACTTAACGTATTTAGCCACTGTCCATGTGAATAACAGATCAGCAATCTGTGCTTCTGTGGGTTGAACATCAGTCACAATTTGTAATTCGCCGGCATTAATAATACCTGAGTCTTGCTCTTGTACCAATAAACCGCCATTAACACGCTTGTAATCCAGCTGGGTCATGGGTGCATCAGAAGCCGTCAGCTCGCCACAGACCAATACCCGTACGTTTTTCTTACTAGCAGTGGCTTGAAGCACACCCTCTTCAAGACTTGGTGCAATGATGACTTCTACAAACTGATTGTCGATAATGGCTTTGGCTGCTGCCACTGTTAATTGACGGTTAAAAGCAATAATACCGCCAAAAGAAGACTCAGGGTCGGTGCTAAAAGCAGTACGATAAGCCGCTACTTGATCATTATCAATGGCGACGCCGCAAGGATTAGCATGTTTGACGATGACACAAGCAGGAGCGCTAAAGGCTTTAACACATTCAAGAGCCGCATCAGTATCGGCGATATTGTTATACGACAGCGCCTTACCTTGTCGCTGCTGGGCGGTAGCAATGGATGCTTGCTTACTTTGTAGAACTTGGTTTTCTATATAGAATGCGGCTTTTTGATGCGGGTTTTCACCGTAACGTAGGTCTTGCACTTTCTCAAGCTGTAAATTAAAAGTACGCGCAAAAGTATCAGGCTGCTGAGTTTCATTCACTCGGCTGCCTAAGAAATTGGCAATCATACCGTCGTATTGGGCTGTATGCTCAAATGCTTTAACGGCTAAGTCGTAACGTAATGCGGCAGTCAGCTCGGTATTATTACCTAAGGCTGTTAATACTCGATCATAATCTTTAGGATCAGTGACGATACCAACATGGGCATGGTTCTTAGCAGCAGCACGTACCATAGTAGGGCCACCGATATCAATATTTTCGATAGCATCGTTCATGGTCACATCCGCACGAGCGATAGTTTCGGCAAAGGGATATAGATTAACAACCACCAGATCAATACGATCGATACCATGAGCGCTCATAATAGCGTCGTCGGTACCACGGCGTCCTAAAATTCCGCCATGAATCTTAGGATGTAGGGTTTTGACCCGGCCATCCATCATCTCAGGAAAGCCGGTATAGTCTGATACTTCGGTCACTGCTACATTGTGCTCTGTGAGCAATCGATAAGTACCACCAGTAGACAGTAAGCCAAAACCTGCTTTAATAAGACCTTGAGCGAACTCAACAATATTAGCCTTGTTGGAGACCGACAGTAGTGCAAGTGGTGTTGTGCTCATAAAAACAGTTCCATAAAAAAAGCCTGACACAAAGGTCTGGCAAGATAGTAATGACCGTCATGGCGATTATTGCAGACGGTATCACAAGTGATAAGATTGAGACTATGAATTGTCATAGGTAATGAGTATTAATTTTAATAAAGAGTCGTTAATTATATCAAGAAGCGCAGTGAATGATGACGCAATAAACTCTAAGTGGTTAAAGCGTTACAGTGTAATGACTATAAAACCTAATAACTGTGTCGATAAACGGCTTGTCAAACTGATATAAAAACATAGATGCTTCCATAGCATGACCAGCTATTACATGAGGTCGTAGGTTTTAAGTTTTTTGCGTAAGGTACCACGATTGAGGCCTAATATCTGCGCGCACTTAGTTTGATTGCCTCGAGTCTGTTCAAGGACGACGGACAAGAGTGGTCGCTCCATTTCCTTCAAAATAAGCTCATATAATTCAGTTGGCATCTCATCACCTAACATGGCAAAATACTGACGTACTACGCGCTCAACATGCACGCACAAAGGTTCATGCATATGGTTGGTTTGGCTATTACAGTCACCGCTCAAAGACAGCTCTAAATCGTCAATTGCATACTGACCAGCACTTGGTTCACTGTAGTTAGTAAAATTCTCAGAGCTGTGGGCAAAACGGTTGGCAGGGTGTTGTACGTGATGTGCCATAAGGTGATGTCCTTGAAATTAAAGGGTATAAAATAAGAGGTTAAACTCAGCACATCTTAGATGAATAGAGCGGCGCTGCTATATTAGCGCCTATTAAAACACGCCTTGCGCACGCATGCATTAATAAATAGGATTAATACTAATTCTATCAATCTGGTCAGCTGCGACGGGTATAGTGAACATGAGTTGTTTATGACCTTCGGCGACCAGCTGATTTTGCGGGCTCAATAGATAGTCGTCTGGCATGGCGATAAATTCTCCAATGAGCACATTTGGACTGTAAATACTCACTTTAAGGCTGGGCAGCAGTTGTGGCTGTGAACTCGTATTATTCAAGGTGCCGGTTACATCGCTAAACGTGTTCGTAGCGCTGATCCTACTGGCACTATAATTGAGACCAGTAACTGTCATGGTTGTCAGATCTGCACTGGGTAAGCTACAGGCTGCTATAGCACATACTGTTTGTAAGCGCTCGGCATGAGCGGGGTTCTTAATCAAGGTGTCCAAGTTAAAAATAACATACTGGGCAAAAAGTAGGAGCACTAGTACCAAGCATCCCATAGTCCATAGTAATACGACAATGGAGGTTCCAGTCTCCATTGGTGTGGACTGCATGTGTATTCGAGTGTTATTAGCATATTTTGGGTCGATTTTAACTTTGACTTCTTCATTAACAGGACCCTCCCTGTTGAGTAGCAATTGTGCCAAATCAGTCTCAGGTTGGCCGCCATCTTCAACATCGCTTTTGTCTTTTAGCAGCTGTTCTAGCCATACATTTTCAGCAGTGTTAGGAACACTGGCTCGAATATCAGTAGTAACTGTATTGATAGCGGCATCAGTGTTGACTACAAGGTACTCGTTCACCAAAAAGACTTGTTGGCAATGATTACAGCGTACTGTGGTACCTGCTTGATTTAACTGAATCCTTTGTAAGTTAAAACAAGCATGACAATGAGGGCATTGGGTTTTTATTGGCGTGGTGGTCATATGATTGAATCCAAAAAGGTATGGCCTTCAATACCGCGTAGCCATTCAGCAAACGTTGCTTGTTATTTTCAACCCAACTATTTGCGAGTATTATACATTCTCATCCATGAGCAATTATAAAGTAGCATCGAACACGCACATTTTACGTTGTTTCCCTATCGTAACAGATGTAAATGAATGTTTCTAGCCTGTAAATGTACCAGATAAGCGCTGCCAATGCTGATCCTCTTGGGCACTAAAAGCATGCTTAGGGTCAAGTGCAAAGTAAGGCTGATAGGCATCACTGACTTGCTCCGTTTGCGACTCAATGAGTCCTGCCAATACAATGCGTCCTTCGGAGGCGATTAAGGTGGCGAAATAAGGCGCCAAGCCGATGAGAGGTTTGGCCAAAATATTAGCGACAATAACGTCTACTGGCACGATATTGTGCTGCGAGCAGTAGGTAGTAAAGTCTTCAGGCAAAAATGCTTGCAAGCGATCTTCAACATGATTACGTACGGCATTTTGATTGGTAGCCAATACGGCTTGCGGGTCAATATCTACCGCATAAACATGGCGAGCGCCCAACAATAACGCCGCAACGCCCAAAATACCTGAGCCACAACCATAATCAATCACTACTTTATTACTTAGATCTTGTTCGGTCAGCCAATCAAGACATAAACGGGTAGTCGCATGGTAACCGGTACCAAAAGCCAGTCCAGGATCCATAATAATATTAGTAGCATCAGGATCTGGAGGGGTCAGCCAGTTAGGTACAATCCATAGGTTGTTAGCACACTTAATAGGATGATAATGGGTCATCCACTCGCGCTCCCAGTCTTTATCCTCAACGGCAGTCAGCCAAATACGGCTGGCTTGCACCTGGGCGGCAATTTCATGCCCCAACTGCTCAACCACTTGCTGGCTACCCACTTCAGTGGTGGCATCAAAAAGCCCAGTTAATATTACTTCATCCCATAGTGGCGACTCTCCCGGTAGGGGTTCAAATAAGGGCTGATCACCCGCATCATCCAATGCAATAGATAATGCACCGGCTTCTAATAACAGCGTTTCTGCTAAATCAACGTTTTCTTTTTCACATTGTAAATGCAGTTGTTGCCATGCCATAACGATAACCTTAGATTGAAATAAAAAATAAATAGGGGTGAATTAAAAAAACACATGCTGTATCGGCATTCTAAACATGATGGCCGATATTGAATAGCTAAAAGCCTAGCGTAATGCCTGCTGCGCTTCGCGAATCACACGCGGATTGTTCTGTAGTTGTCCTGAGCGCAGAATAATTTGCCACAACGCACGGCGACGACTGTTGTCTTTTGAGACATTGAGACCTCGCCGTGCCATGGCTTCTGCCTTGCGCGGCTGGTTTTTTTTGAGTGCTACTTGTGCCGAATAAAAATACACCGCCGATGACTTGGGTGCAAGACGTTGCGCACGGGTAAAACTGCTTTCGGCAGCCGTTAAATTTCCTGCCTTGAGCTGATTAATACCGGACTGCATCAAGTTTTGAAATGCGGGTAGCTTACTGTTATTAGCAGTCGCTTGACGAGGTTGTTGCTTAGAGTTTTGCCGTGCACGCTCCAACAGTTCATTATGTGACGGCGATGTTGGCTGTGCCGGTGGTAAAGTAGGCGGCCTTACTGGCGTCGGCATGGTGATGTAGTCCTCGCTAGAGGGCGTAGTGACAATCATACTAGGCGGCGCAAATATTGGTGTTTGTTCTATTATAGGATCTGGCGTAGCGGACGGCTCAGGTGGAATATAAGGCTCAATAGGGAAGTCGTCTTCGTCAAGGTCTTCGGCAGAATCTCCATCAAGGTCTTGGTCAATGTAGTCGTCTTCGCCCTCATAATCATTACTGTCGACCGCAGGGGCCTGACGTACAATCGTAGTGACGGATGACCCTGTTGTTGTACTCGGCACAGTTTGACAGGCGTTTAAACTTAGCATAACCAGTATGGTGCTAGTCACAAGCACGGTTTTAGGTAGCAGAATCTGCTTGATAGATCCCTTGTTCATAGTCCACCTTTGCTTATATGATACAGTTTGATGTATAGACGACAGCATGTTAAAGCCCTTTCTTAAATGTCAAAAAACAACCCTAAAACCATTCTAGTGCCCGGTCATACCAGGTGTCGGCACGTTTTTGAGCGTCATTATTGTTTGGTGTTTCACTGTTACTTTCAATAGTAGTTTCTTCACCATTTGGGTTGTCTAGTCCTTCGCGGTTACGCTGTTGCTGCATAGAATCTTGTCGATTTGGCCTCTGCTCGCGTGCGCGATCCTGCTGATATAAGTTGAGCGCGCAGCTACTGGCCTCTTCTGGTAAGTAGGCTGACATGACGGGTAGGTAGCGGGCATCGGCACAGCGCTCGTTGGATAGTTTGCCAGAGTTGTTTTCAAGCCACAGCCATTCAATACCCTCTGGCTCTGGTAAGGCCACCGGAGTGAGCCTTAGTCGCTTCATATAGTCAACCCATACTGGCAGCGCGCCAGTACCGCCGCTGAGTCCGATCGGTTTATTGTCATCGCGACCAACCCATACCACGCTCACATAGTTACCGCTGTAACCGGCAAACCAGGCATCACGATAGTCGTTAGTCGTACCCGTTTTACCAGCGAGATTCAGATTACTACCAAGCGCTTGAAGGCCTCTACCAGTACCGTTTTTGACCACTTGCTGTAAGGCATAATTGGTCAAATAATTGGTCTCAGGTGGAATGCTACGCTGGGTGTTTAGTCCAGTACGCTGCAAAATTTGCCCGCGATCATCAATCACCGTGCGGATACTATGAATCGGCGTGCGAAAGCCGCCAGTAGCAAACACCTGATAAACACCAAGCATATCCATCGGACTTAAATTGACTGAACCTAGCAACACTGAAGGATATGAAGGGATTTTTTCTTTTACACCCATGCGTTGTAATTGCTTGGCAAAGGTGTCGATCCCAAATTCCATTCCTAAGCGTACAGCACTATGATTATAAGATTTTGCAAGGGCAGTGGTTAACGGAACAAAACCATGATCACGATTGTCGTAATTATTAGGATTCCATTGACTGCCGTCTTTTAAGTTTACCGTTATCGGCGAATCATCGACCGAACTTGCTAAGTTGTAACGACCGCTTTCAAAGGCAGTCATATAAATCACTGGCTTCAATAATGAACCGACTTGACGTTTGGCATCGACCGCACGGTTAAAGCCGGTAAACTCGCTACCACTACCCACCACAGCGACCAGCTCACCCGTTTCAGGGTTGGCACTGACTAACGCCCCTTGTAACTCTTTGGTTTCATTACTACCGCGACGTAACTCACCCAGCTCTTTTTCAACTGCTTTATCTGCCGCTAATTGAGCAATAGGGTCGAGCGTACTTATAATGATCAAACCTTCGTTTTTGAGGTCATCTGAATAATAAACGTCGTTCAGCTCGCGTTTGACGATATCCAAAAAGTCAGGAAATTGGCTCTTGCCTTCCACCGGCTTATCAACCACACCGAGCGACTGCTTTATTGCAGCATCATAGCCTGCTTGTGACAGTGTCCCCACTGCTAGCATATTATTGAGTACAACGTCACGACGTGCTTTGGAGTCGTTTGGATTGCGGCGAGGATTGTAGACACTAGGGCCTTTTGCCATACCGACTAGCATCGCTTGTTGATCTAAACGCAGCTCATTAAGCGGTTGATCAAAATAGAACTGTGATGCTAGGCCAAAACCATTAATAGAGCGATTGCCATTTTGGCCCAAGTAAATCTCGTTCAGATAGGTTTGTAGTATTTCATCTTTGCTATAATGCAGCTCTAGTAGCACCGCCATCATTGCTTCATTGGCTTTGCGCTTTAATGTGCGATCAGAGTTTAAGTAGAAGTTTTTGATTAGCTGCTGCGTGATGGTTGAGCCACCTTGCCTAGCGCCACCAGTGAAGTTATTAATTACGGCGCGAGCAATACCACGTACTGAGACCCCCTTGTGTTCATAAAAACCACGATCTTCAGTCGCTATCAGGGCATCAATCAGTGGCTGCGGTACCTCGTCTAAAGAGACGACCATCCGATCTTCATTACTGTCTGGATAAATACCACCAATACTCACGGGCTCAAGGCGAATGATCCCGGTCTTGGCAGGTAAGGTACTTTGGATCGACTCAACCTTATTACCAGCAATGGTCATTTTGATGACTTGTTCTTTATCCACATCATTGGCGCTATAGGTAAAGCCGCGGGTATGAATAAAGTAGGTGTTACCCGATTTTCGATAAGTGCCGGTGCGATCATAGGCTTTATCACTACTATAATTGAGCAGCTCAAGCCAAGTCTTCATCGTATCTTTGTCGACATTGGCACCTTGATACAGCTCGAGTGGCTGTGAGTAGACTTTGGCAGGAATGTCCCAGCGTTTGCCCTCAAACTTATTAGTAATAGTGCGGTCGAGCTTGACTAAATACAGTGTCAATAGCACCATGCCGGCAATAACGATAATTAATAAGATACTGCTAAACACCAAGCCTCGCTGCTGCGAAGGTAGGGTGTTTACGGCAGATGTAGGCGACTGTGGTAGCTTAGAACGAGATTTTTGCACTGATAACGCACCGTTTTAGAATAAAAAACTGCCTCATAATGACGCAAATTGACAAAATTTTCAATCTATCATCATCAACGGCCGCATTCATTCGCTATTTATGAGTAGGGTTCTATGAAGGTGTATACTGAATAGCAATAAAAGTCAGCAAGCTGTTTATTATCAAACAGCTTAAGTGTTGACCAGTGTTCAACCACCATTATATGGATAATTACTAAAATTATTAGGCTTTTAATGTGGTGAATGACTACCATATAAGATAGCAATCTACGATACTCATCGATACGAATTATAACGATGTTTTTTATGCGAATTATCAGCTGTCACCCAGTCGATAGCAGGTTGGCCTAAGCTGAATTCAACATAGCCAATGTTAAAGCAAGCCTGCTTAAAGGAAATTATATTTAACATGTCCAGTGCCTTGTCCTCAACTGCCTCTCATTACGACGACCTCTCAATTACTCAGGGGCTAGTGCTGCCACCAGCCGGACACTGCTTTCATTGCGGTGATCCGGTACCACGCCCCCCCTTTTATACCGAGGTGCTTAGTAGCGCGCGTGAGATGTGCTGTATGGGCTGTCAGCTGGCGTCGCAAAGTATCGTTGAAGCGGGACTTGAGCAGTATTATCTCGATCGCTCAGAGATTAACCGTACTGCAAGTTTGCCCACGCAGATGACCAACCTTGAAGCTTATGATCATGATGAAATAAAATCACAGTTTGTCTACGCACAAGACGGACTGTCAGTCGCCGAGCTGTCAGTAAATAATCTACGCTGCGCCGCTTGTACCTGGCTGATAGAATCGCGGTTGTATGAAATTGAGGGTATTAATAAATGCCAAGTCAATTTGACCAACCAGCGTATGCGGGTGATCTGGGATGAAACCAAGCTGCCGATTAGCCGTATCTTGGCCGTGATTAATGCGATTGGTTATGAAGCCAAGCCCTACCGTCAAGACACCCATGAAGCGATGCTAGCAAAGCATACCAACAAAATGCTATTACGATTGGGTATCGCCGCTTTAGGTGCGATGCAAGCGATGATGTATGCGGTCGCCCTATATTTTGGTGAATATAGTGGCATGCTGATATTACAGCGTGATTTTTTGCGCTGGGTATCTTTGTTTGTCAGTATTCCGGTGTTCTTTTATGCAGGCGTACCATTTTTTACTTCCGCCTGGTCAGCCATTCGTGCTCGCCAAGTCAATATGGATGTGCCAGTAAGTGTGGCGCTGATAGTGACATTTTTTGCCAGCCTTTACGCGACTATTACCGGATACGGGCAGACTTATTATGATTCGGTCAGTATGTTTATTTTCTTCTTGCTGGCAGGGCGTTACATTGAGCACAATGCGCGACTAAAAGCGGCAACCATGGCCAATGACTTGGTAGTGGTAGAGCCGGTCCTAGTACAAAAGATTGCGGAAGATAAAGCAGCGGCTGAGCTTATCTTGCAGCAGCTTAAACAGTCTGCTGCTAATACGTCCGACAACGATACCCTTAATGCACCTGACCATGAGCTCAAAACCGAAAATAAGCCAGTTGCTTTATCCAAAAATTTACCTGTTGCTCAAACTACTAGCGTATCTACTACTGTCAGTAGCTCACAAAATATAAACGCCCAAGACCTAAGTTTTAAAGCTATCAGCCCTCAAACCGATACACCGGTCGCTACTATGCCAAACTTTATGTCAAAGATGGAAGCAAGCGTGCATGAAGTCACTGAGCGCATTGCTATTGCGTGGCAACAAGCAAGTATTCAAAGGTCAGCAGCAGCAGAACAAAATAAGCGCTCGAATCAAAGTCAGACCCCAGAGCAAAATCGTCTTTCTAGACAAAGCAGCATGGTGACCGCTCAAAGCTTACAAGTGGGTGACATTATTATGATTGATGCTGGGGCTGAGATCATCAGCGACGGTATCTTACTTAGTCCAACGGCAACCGTGTCTCAAAGCTTGCTGACCGGTGAGGGTGACTTGATTATAAAAAATCAAGGCGACTATATTATTGGTGGCGCGCAGAATGACAGCCAACCGTTTGAAATGCTAGTCACTGTGTTACCAGAAGACAGTCAGATTGGACTGATTGATCGGTTAATGAACCGTGCGATGAGCGAAAAACCCAAGCTAGCCCAGCAGGCAGATAAGCTGGCACGTTGGTTCGTGGCGCGGATTTTAGTATTGTCGGTATTGGTATTTATTGGCTGGTATATCGTTGATCCGAGCCAGGCAATCTGGGCAACAGTTGCCGTCTTAGTAGCTACCTGTCCTTGCGCCTTGTCTTTAGCCACTCCTATCGCCTTAACAGTATCGACTAACCGCCTGGCCAGCTATGGCTTTTTGACCACTCGCGGTCATACTTTGCAAACTTTGGCCGAAATTACCCATGTGGCTTTTGATAAAACCGGTACGCTGACTTATGGTAAGCCCAATCTATTAAATATTGAATTGCTAGCACCCAATAATGCTCCAACGACTAAGGCTACCACAGAATTATCAAACCAAAAAGATAAGGTGTTATCAATAGCCGCTGCTCTAGAAGTAGGCAGTCGTCATCCAGTTGCTCACGCCCTGCTGACAGCGGCTTATCAGTTGCATCTACCAGCAACCCAAGCTTTGGAGCATTATCCAGCAGGCGGCGTAGAGGCGATGATTGATGGGGTACTATACCGGATAGGTCATGTTGATTTTGCTTTAGATAGAATGGCTTATAATGAGAGTGATGGCACTGACGACATCGATAGCATTGACCGTATAAATGCTAATGATGATCTCAATCCAGATTTAGTGGCGCATCGTGCCAGCTCAGCTGTGGTATTGTCTTGTCGTCAACCCTCGTCACAAGCTAATACTCATACTCATGATGAGACGCTAGCAGATTCATGGCAAGCACTGGCCTGTTTTTACTTCAATGATAAGGTGCGTGATACCGCGAAGCCCATGTTGGACAAGCTAAAAGCATTGGGTATTGAGTCAGTAATGTTGACTGGTGATCCAAGCCCGCAGTCGCTAGTTGTGGCGGAGTCTTTGGGCATACAGTCAGCATACAAGGGTCTATCACCCACGGCTAAGGTCAACCATATCCAACAACTACAAGCGCAGGGCGCGGTAGTACTGATGGTCGGTGATGGTATTAATGATGCCCCGGTATTGGCCGCTGCTGATGTCTCCACTTCAATTGCTGGGGCGGCTGATTTAGCGCAAGTCTCAAGCGATAGTATTATCTTAAATGGTCAAATTGAAGCTATTGTAGCTGCTAAGCGTATCGCTGATAAAACCGAACGGATCATCAAACAAAACTTCCGCTGGGCACTGGGCTATAACGGCATTGTGTTATTGCCAGCCATATTTGGCTACGTACCGCCTTGGCTTGCGGCCATTGGTATGTCGCTTAGCTCTTTGCTAGTGGTGTTAAATGCGTTACGTCTAAAACGTGCCTAGTTTGTGAACCGTTAACCACCTACTCAACTTTTAATCATAAAAAACCGCCTGTCACTATTATTAGCAACAGGCGGTTTTTGCTTTTTAGAGCGAAAAGCTAAGCAGTAGCAGCTTTTCAAAACAAGTTTCTACAACCACTGTCGAACTAGTCTTGTAAGTAGCTTAGCAGACGCATAAATTCAATATACATCCATACTAGGGTGGTAAGGATGCCGATACTGAACAACCATTCGTAGTCTTCAGAGATACCCGCTGCGACGCCGCGGTCAATATTATCAAAGTCTAATAACAGCGTAAAAGAAGCGATAACGATCACAAATAGGCTGAAGCCAATAGCAATGGCACCACCCTCAAACAAAAACGGTAAGCTAGAGCCAAACGCTAGTGACAGTACCCATTGAGCGACATAAACCAACATAATAGCAATGATAGCTGAGGTCATGATTGAGCGAAATTTCTCAGTGACTTTGACCAGACCAGAACGATACAGTCCGAGCATCACCGCTGCAGTAACGAAAGTTGCACACATGGCAGTGACTGGCACGCTTGGATACATTCTCATAAAGAATAGCGAGATACCGCCCAAGAAGATGCCTTCTAGCAGTGTAAAAGGTATCGCTAGAGTTTTGGCTTTTTGTGGCTTAAAAGTAATATATAACGCTAGACCAAAGGCGGCGAACATGCTGCCAAAGGCAGCCATAGTAATAAAGCCTTGTGATAGACCAGTCATAAGAGCATAAAAGAAAAAGCCCACACCAGTAGTGGCAGACAGCCCCAATAATAGACTGGTTTTCTGTATTACGCCTTTGACGGTCATCGGCTCACCACCGATCGCAAGTTCTGCGCGACTGACAATAGGATTGGCCATATATGTGTCCTCAATAAAAAATATAAATGAAATAGATGATAGATACTTTAGCAAAATTGCTATTATTGTCAACGGTGTTTACGTGACTGTATTCAAGGGCTAGCGCTACTATTTAACCCGTTATTCACCCACTCATAAAGCAACGTCCAGTAGCAGCACTAGTGTGTTAATAATTCAGTCATAAAGTGCACCTCATAGCTTATATATGGGGTTGATTACGACAGTTAACAACGATAATTGATAAAACATGCTAGTTTAACGGCTCGTTTATCGCTATTATTGTCATATAATTTTTATCATACAATTATTGTCAATTATCCTAAGTTATGCCGAGTCGTTTTATGGAAAACTCAGCGCAGTCAGAAAGATTGCCACATTTACATGAATCAGAGCTGTTTCATGCCATTAAAAACCCCGCTTTTCGTCGTATTGGTCTCATGGGCCGAGCAGGAAAACGTAGCGTGACCCAAAGTTTGGTCCAGATTGCCCAAACCATTAATGAGATGGGCCTGACTTTGATCATGGATGTGCAAACGGCTCATCTACCCACCCTAGATCTCACTGAAATAGAAAAGGTCAAACTCGTCAAACGCAGTTTGATTGGCGAGATTTGTGACCTGGTCATTGTGGTAGGCGGGGATGGTTCAATATTACATGCTGCCGAAGCGTTGGCGCGCTATCGAGTACCCGTACTTGGTGTGAATCGCGGTCGTCTTGGGTTTTTGGCGGACGTGAAGCCTGATGAAGCGGCGTTCAAATTACGCCAAGTATTGATGGGTGACTATCAGCTGGATCATCGGTTTTTGTTGACCATGGAAATTCGGGAAGGTCGAAAAATCATTCATGAAGATATGGCGTTAAATGACATTGTCCTACATGCTGGCAAGTCGGTACATATGATTGATTTTCAGATGAAAATCGACGGTCAAGACGTCTATCGTCAGCACAGTGATGGTTTGATTGTGGCTACACCAACCGGATCAACCGCCTATGCGCTATCTGGTGGTGGACCGATTATTCATCCCAGCATGGATGCCATTTGTTTGGTTCCCATGCATCCGCATACTTTATCAAGTCGGCCGATTGTGGTGAGTGGTAATAGTGAAATTAGTATTCGCATTCACGAAGACAATCGTACTCAGCCTATGGTTAGCGCTGATGGCAAGCAAAGCGTGCCGCTAGAGCAAGAGCAGCGCTTGTATATCCGTAAGCATCCTGACAAGCTAACCTTACTACATCCACCAGGTTTCGACTTTTACGAGGCCTGCCGCACCAAATTGCACTGGAACGTACATGCCGAAGAGTTCAGTCTTGACCACGATGATGATATTATGGACGACGAATGAAGGCATTATATATAATATAAAAAATAGTAGTGGAGAGTAGGCAGCATGGATAAACAGACGATACTAGCAAGCTTAACACCTGAGGTAGTCGATAAATTTCGCATGGCTATTGAGCTGGGAAAATGGCCTGATGGGCGAAAATTGACGGCTGAGCAGCGTGAAACCTGTATGCAAGCGACGATGATTTGGGAGCACGAACACTTAACACCTGTTGAGCGTATTGGGTATATGCACAAGCCAGTAAGAGGTGATGGCTCTATCGTTGGCGCTGAGTGTGATGTTGAGCACGAGAATCAATATCCCAATATGCCCAACCCCAAAGGCGCCATTCAGCCAGTAAAATTCCGTGATAAATAAAGCGCTGCATTAGTCGTCATTTATTATTGAGTCGGATTGCCAACAATTTAGGTGGTTAGCCGTTTAAAAGATCATAATTCCTAGATTAATGAATATTAGAGTATAGAATAACAAAAGAGCCACGCTATCAATGATAACGTGGCTCTTTTAATCTCGCTCATCAATACTAAAGAAATTGATAACACTAAGATTGATTCAAAGAATATTAAAGCGCCTTAGTCTTAACGCTGGTATGCATAGTCAACGGGTTTTTTTGCATCAAAAAACCTTGCCAGCCCCAATGTAAAAAGTTACGAATATTGGCATGATCAGTACCATTTGGCGTTGCCTGCACTTGCGCATAATGCTCACCAAATAGTTTCAGGGTATCCAGTTGGCTTAAACCATGGTGTTTAGCAAAGCCAAAAACCTTGGCGCTACCTTCATTTTCACCAGCGGCATTGTTCACCATGCCATTGGTAAAGGAGGCGGGCGCATAACGATAAAAATCATCGATAAAACTAATGACATCGTTGAATTTAATGGCTTTTTTATTCAAACCATTAAGTAGAGCTGATACATCTGATTGGCGAATACTCATAAGTAAGTGACCTCAAAGCAGATTAAAGAGCCAGAAACAATTAGCACTTAATTTATGCTTAGTGATTAAATGGTAAGTACGACAGCTTATCGATTAAAGTAGTCTTCGTCATCAAACGAAGGTGCAAAATTACCTTGTTCAAGATGCTGCATCTGTGATTGTACCGAACGCTCCTGTTGAATGCGCTGATAAATCTCTTCACGGTGCACGGCAATATCTTTTGGCGCGTCAACACCGATGCGTACTTGATTGCCCTTGACGCCTAAGACAGTCACACTGACCTCATCGCCAACCATTAAAGTTTCGCCCACTCGGCGGGTCAAAATTAACATGCGTCACACTCCTTATGTCGCATTAACAAGTCATTGCTCATTAAATTACATCTCAATTGCAGGGTATCACCACGCAGCAGAACCACTAAGTTCATTCAAAATAAAAAATATCATTCAAAATTTATTAACAGAAAACATAGCCGTTAGGCAAATTGCCCAAAACGCTGCGCGTTATGGTGATAATAGGTAAATTCATTTAGCCCAAATGAAGCTTCCATTATAGGTGGCATAACAGATACTGTCACGGCTTTTCACAAAACTACTGTATAGAGACTGACCGTAGCAGTCACAAATGCAAAAAAACGGCGTCATAAAGACCCCGTTGATCAAAACTGACTAAATATTGTCAATGATTATTTTATAAAAGACTACCCAGCAATCTTGCTTTCGCCATCTTCACGGTCCAGGCCAAAAGCAGTATGCAGTGATCTGACCGCTTTTTCTAGATACTGCTCTTGGATAAGGACTGAGACTTTAATCTCACTGGTCGATATCATTTGAATGTTGATATTGTTTTCAGCAAGGGTTTGAAACATAAGACTAGCAACACCAGCGTGTGAACGCATGCCAACACCAACTAATGAGACTTTTACGACATCGCTATTGCCTAAGACTTCTTTGGCACCAATCTCGTCTTTGACTTCTTCATTAAGCACTTTCATGGTTTTATCCATGTCGGTACGGTTCACGGTAAAACTGAAGTCAGTAGTACCATTAGTAGATAGGTTCTGAACAATCATGTCAATTTCGATATTCGCGCGGCCAATGGGGCTTAAAATCGCAGAGGCAATGCCAGGATGGTCCGGTACGGCACGCACTACAATTTTTGCTTCATCGCGGTTAAAGGCGATACCTGAGATGACTGCATGTTCCATATTATCTCCTTCGTCTATCGTAATTAGGGTGCCGACGTTATTTTTGAAATCGTCGTCGTAACTGCCATCAGTGTCTTCATCAAAGCTAGAGAGTACGCGCAATGGTACGCCATATTTGCCAGCGAATTCTACTGAGCGAATTTGCAAAATTTTAGAGCCCAGGCTGGCCATCTCTAGCATTTCTTCAAAGGTAATCTTCTCAAGCTTTTTGGCTTTTGAAGTGACACGAGGGTCAGTAGTATAGACGCCGTCGACATCAGTATAAATTTGGCATTCATCCGCACCTAAGGCTGCCGCAATCGCGACCCCAGTAGTATCAGATCCACCGCGACCTAGGGTGGTGGCGTTACCAGCGGCGTCGATGCCCTGAAAGCCTGCCACGATAACCACATTACCAGCGTCTAGTTGTGCGCGGATATTCTGGTCATCGATACTTTCGATCCGAGCTTTATTATGCACACTATCAGTTTTAATCGCTACTTGACGACCGGTAAAGGAATGCGCACCAATGCCCAGCTCTTTAATCGCCATCGCGAGCAGTGAAATTGAGACCTGCTCACCGGTGGACACCATTTGATCATATTCACGGGGATCAGGATCATTACTGATTTGGCGTGCTAGATCAATCAATCGGTTGGTCTCTCCGCTCATGGCAGACACTACGACTACAATCTGATGACCGTTATCATGCCAGCGTTTGACCCGTTTGGCGACATTTTTGATGCGGTCGATACTGCCCATTGACGTGCCGCCGTATTTTTGTACTATTAACGCCATAAAAGTATTACCTATTATTCATCAAAGGCTATCTGTGAGTGGTTAGCGTTGATTTATGCAGATTTGTATCGCTTTAAATCAATGCTAATAACGAGGAAGCCGGATTATAAAAACTACGCTGCTGTTTATTGACCGTCTTATTAATTAACGTATTAACGAACCGCTGTACTTTATACCATATTTGCGCCGACATTTTAAGCCACAGCAGGGGGCTGGATAGAGCAATTGCTCATAAATTTATAAGTAATTGCCTCATTCAAACGCAGCAGTCTAGTATTTTGCACAAAAATTAAACCAGCGATTTAGCCAAGCTGCGATTCAAGCCACACAGGAAGGGCACTGATAACTGCTGAGGTATTTGCCGCTTTTGGAGCGCCACCTTGTGCATAATCAGGTTTGCCACCGCCTTTACCACCCAATTCGCCCGCCAAATGACGAATAATATCACCGGCTTTGACGCGGTTAGTGACAGATTTGGCCACACTGGCAGCCAATGCTAACTGTTCATCTTTGTCGCCAATCAGTACAATCACACTATCGGGTAGTTTGGATTTGACATCGTCCATTAACGTACGTATCGATTTACCATCCACGCCACTCAAGATACTAATCAATACTGGCGTACCTGCAATAGTCTGCACGTCAGCAAGTAAATTAGCCGCTTGAGCGCTGGCAATTTTTTGCTCTAAGCGTTCAAGTTGTTTTTCAAGATCGCGCTGTTTGTCTGCCATGGTGCGGACCCGCTGCGCCACTTCTGGGCGTTTGACTTTAAGTTGGCTGGCCAACTCGCCCAATTGCTGCTCGCTTTGCTGCATATATTTGACGGCGTTCATACCCGTAACGGCTTCAACTCGCCGAATACCTGAGGCAATACCTGACTCACTAGTGATTTTCAATATTCCAATATCACCAGTGCGCTGGACATGCAAACCACCACACAGCTCAATCGAGAAGGGTTGGCGTTTACCATCAACCATACCGTCTGTACCTGAAGCCGTGCCCATAGTCAGGACCCGAACGTCTGTACCATATTTTTCGCCAAATAGTGCCATTGCGCCTTTATCCATGGCTTCATCGATAGACATGTTTTCGATATAAGCTGGGGCATTGGCTTGAATTTGCTCATTGACCAAACGTTCAATATGAGTAATTTCAGCAGTGGTAACCGGTTTATCATGAGAGAAGTCAAAACGCAGCACGTCACTGGAGACCAATGAGCCTTTTTGAGTCACTGCCGCGCCTAAGACTTGGCGTAGGGCCGCATGTAATAAATGAGTGGCAGAGTGGTTTTTGGCGCTGGCAGCACGAATGCTGGAGAGTACTTGCGCCTCAGCCACCTGGCTTGCACTAACGGTACCCATAGTGACAATGCCATAATGAATAATGGCTTGACCAGACTTTTTGGTATCTTGCACTTCAAAGACGCCTGAAGCGCTACGAATTTCACCCAGCTCACCAACTTGTCCGCCGCCTTCCGCATAAAACGGCGTACGATCGAGGACAATAACCCCTTCCATACCTTCTTCTAAGCCAGCGACTGCTTGACCATCTTGGTAAAGGGCAACGATATTGACATTATCGTCGTTTAATTGCTCATAGCCAATAAAGGTGGTTGGGGTATCTACCTGGATGACGCTACTATAATCGACGTCGAATTTACCGGCATCACGGGCGCGTTCACGTTGCGCTTGCATGTGTTCATCAAATTCAGCTTCATCGATGCTAATACCGCGCTCACGCGTAATATCAGCGGTTAAATCAAGCGGGAAACCATAAGTATCATAAAGTTTAAATGCTGCTTCACCAGATAGAACATCGCCATCTTTTAAGCCTTCAAGTTCAGTGGCCAGCAAACGTAAGCCTTGCGCTAAGGTCTTAGCAAACTGAGTTTCTTCTTTTTGAATGGCGTTTTCAATTACGCTTTGCTGGTCTTTAAGCTCTGGATAAGCATCACTCATTTCAGCGACTAAAGGCGCAACCATTTTATAGAAAAACTCACTTTCTGCGCCAAGTTTATTACCATGACGAACCGCACGACGGATAATCCGGCGTAGCACGTAACCGCGACCTTCATTGCTCGGCATAACACCATCAGCAATCAAAAATGATACCGCACGTATATGATCAGCAATGACCTTTAGTGACGACTGCTGCTCATTACTAATCTCTAAAATGGCCGCTGCTGCATCCATTAAATGAGTAAATAAATCAATTTGATAGTTACCGTGCAAGCCTTGCATGATGGCACTAATACGCTCAAGACCCATACCAGTATCAACACTAGGCGCGGGTAGCGGTAGCATGGTGCCGTCTTTTTGACGGTTAAACTGCATGAAGACACAGTTCCAAATCTCAATAAAGCGGTCGCCATCTTCTTCAGGCGTACCGGGCAAGCCACCTTCGATATCCGCGCCGTGGTCATAAAAGACTTCGGTACAAGGACCACAAGGACCCGTGTCACCCATGGTCCAAAAGTTATCAGAAGCGTAGGGTGCGCCTTTATTGTCACCAATACGAATGATACGTTCCGCTGGCACGCCGATATCTTTATGCCATATATTGAACGCTTCGTCGTCGGTCTCGTAGATGGTGACGTACAAGCGGTCCTTATCGATCGCCAACCAATCAGCAGAAGTCAGAAACTCCCAAATATAGCCAATACCTGTCTGCTTAAAATAATCGCCAAAAGAGAAGTTACCCAACATTTCAAAGAAGGTATGATGTCGCGCGGTATAGCCGACGTTATCCAAATCATTATGTTTGCCACCAGCGCGCACACATTTTTGTGAGGTCACCGCTCGCGTATAATCGCGAGGCTCCATGCCCAAAAAGGTCTCTTTAAACTGGTTCATACCGGCATTGGTGAATAATAATGTCGGATCATTGTGCGGGATAAGGCTCGATGAGGGGACGGGGGTATGCTGCTTGCTTATAAAAAAATTGATAAAAGCTTGGCGAATATCGGCTGAGCGAAATGGCTGGCTCACAGCGGCTCCTTACTGACGAATGGAATGAGTGATGGATTGCATAACTGAATAACAACCACAATAAAACAAAAACAGATTAAATAATTTTGCAAGCGATTTTAGCACAATCACCCCAGCTCTTGGTAAACCATATACACACTGCTACGTTATTCCGTGGGTCTAGATAAAGAATAGTACATAAATCACTTGGTTAAAATCGCGGCATCAGTCTGATCAAGTTTATCTTGAATCATTGGATCGGACTCAATCACTTGTACGGGTAGATAGCGCAGCTGTAACTTTATGGGTAAATACTCGGGAAAATTATCCGCCATGTCTTGAGTAATAGTCGCTTCAATCCGGCGCACATCGTATGAGCTAGGGGTGGTCTCGCCGCGAATAACAGCGTGTATGGTTTGATAGCCATTGACATTAGTAAATTGGGTGTTGGTCAGCACGTTACCCTTGTTTATAAAGTAACGGTTAATGGTTTCTTTGGTATTACTTTCAAAGGTCTGTTGTCGAGCATTGGTAAAAGGTTGTTTGCATTGCTGTTACCAGTTTCATCATTATCTAACGTATGAGCTGAAGACTGAGAGTCTGGCTCTTTTTTTGATGGTGGAGTATTCGTAGATGAGGTCATGATAACAAGGCTTTATGAATAAAATAAAAGACAGGCACTATTGTAATGATAAATCATTAGCCACGTATGAATTTTTTGCCAAGCACCGAGCATGTAGGTACGACCAATAAAGTCGTATCAGTTGAGTTGATAAAATACTTAAAGATAATAAAGACAGCCAACCAGCATAGAAATAGAGATTTTTTAAAAAGACCTAAATGAAAAAAATATTTTTACATAGGTTATTGATCAATAACCCCAACATTAACATGGCTTTACTAAAATGTTAGGTAATATAACGACCGTAAGGGCTTATGGGAAAGACTTACTATTGGTGTGGGTTTAGTGTATAAAGGTATTATACCCACATCAATTATAAGGATTACATTATGAACTGGCCATTATTCTCTGTGATCTATTCGATAGCAGCAACCGTTAGTATGGGCGTGTTGATGATTACAGCATTGGTAACCGGATTTGATCAAATTCCACATATTCAAATGGCGGTGGTAGCGGGCATCTTAATATCTATTCCTGCGGCCTGGCACTTCACCAAAAAAATCGGTAGCATTACTGGTAATGAAGAAGGTTATAAAACTGATAACGAAGAAAGTTATATAGTTAAAATACCTTAAAAACGCGACGGTACTGCTGGTATAAGCTTTTTGCAGCCTCTGTCTGCGTAGGCACAGCAAGTAAGAAAAATGTATGCCAGCAGTAGGTTCTATATCGATATTACTTCTCATTGACTATAGCGTTTAAGTATAAGAAAACGCGTTAGTTAACACACTCATTCGAACAAGCAGCATCGCCCCTTATATTTGACAATGCCAGATAGTAAAAACTAGATAGTAAAAAATAAGCAACAAAAAAACAGCCCCTAAAAAGGAGCTGTTTTTTTGTTGTAATTAATATTTCTTAAGGAATTAAACCAGGCCTTAGCAAAAAGCGTTATTTGTCATTATAAATATATTTGACACCATCAATATTGCGACCAGCTCAGTTTAACTGTATTGCAATTAGTTCAGTACAACCGTCGCGCCATTTTCAATATTGGCATAGACCTCTAACACATCCCAGTTCGTCAAGCGCACGCAACCTGCTGACGCTTGACGACTGATACCTTCGGGCTTAGGCGAGCCATGTAGGCCATAAGAGGGCTTAGATAAACCCATCCATACCACACCTACAGGGTTATTCGGTCCTGGTGGTAGCATATGAATTTTTTTCTGGTCGCCTTCACCAACGGTGGCTTTATACCATGGCATTTTCACTTTATTAACGATTTTGAAGGTGCCTTGTGGTGATGGTGTGCTGTCACTACCAATAGTGGTTGGATAGGTAGCGACCAGCTTGTCATCATTGTAAGCGTAAAGTGTTTTGTCGGCTTTGTTAGCGACCACACGGTTAATACGTTGCTTGAGCGCTGGACGGGCATTAAGCACAGTGACCGTTTCGCCTGCTTGATAGGCTTTATCTTTATTCAACTTATCAAGATAACGCACGTCCATATGAAAGCGCTCACCAAGCATCTCTTTAATATCTTGGTAATACAGACCTTTCACTTTTGACTTAGCTTCTGAAGTGGTAGGCATGACTGCAAAGTTAGTATTAATGTCATCGTCAGTAATCGTATAAGTGACCAAAACTGGCTTATTAGTAGGCACATTTTTAATCAAAGCAGCCCAAGTTTTTTGATCCATTTTACCGTTTGCTGGTAGACCCTTCATGGTTTGGAAGTTAATTAAGGCTTTTTTACTATTCATGCCCCAACCGCCATCGATAGGCCCAGGTGAGGCATGGTTCCAATCTAGTAGGGCTTGCATTTTGATCGTCATCGCCGAGTTGACTTTCATATTGGGTGACCATGCCGCATCATTTACTTGTTTGGCATAACTAGACAGATTCAGTGTGGTATATCTTTTACCATCTTTATCTTCGATATTTTTAATGGTAGGGTCGTCACTAAAATCTTGACGCTGTTCATGATCAGGCAGCTCAAAGGACAAAGGGTCTGATGAGTCAATAGAGGCGGCGTTGATAGGAGCGGCGAAGGCTTGACCTTCACTAATATCGTCAGTGCTATCAGATTGTTCGTCTTTACGCGTCAGCTCTTCTGCGCTCATATTGTCAGCAGCGACTGCCTGGGGTGCTGTTTTTAATTGGGCATTTTGTTTGGCATCAATTAACTGAGTCATACGATCAGCTGATTTGGGTTTAGCAGCAGGTTTAGCTTTTGGCTTGGCCGTAGACGCCGCTACTTGAGCACGACCATCGATTGAGCTGCTACGGTTTTCTTGCACCTTGAGGCTAGCTAATTTAGCAAGACTGGGCAGGCTGTCGACGTTGCGTACCGGCAAGGTACGAGCTTTATCATCGGGAGCAGCAAGCGCGCTAACGCTAACACTAGCAGTAAGAATAGCAATAGATATAGAGGTAACGAGGAGCTTTATTTTCATCATATTAAGTCACAGTTGGTTGCTACTAATGGGGCTATTATGCGCATAATTTGGGCGCTTCGCAAACTTTTGACACATCTTTTTTTGCATATAGAGTGCCAAGCGTCATTTTTTGACGTATCCACTACAATGTGGTGATAATTGAGTTATGGTCTGGGTAATGTACGGTATGAAACACACTCTTTGTTAAAGTAACACTCTATTCAAGTCACTGTTTATTATACTAACTTAGTATAGTAACGCTCTATTTTATTACAGTTATCTTCTATTAAAATAGTTTTTTATTAAAGTAAAGACCACAGTGATTGGCGCTGTCTAACGTTTGCGTCTATAATGCTTAGACCGTTTTTATCTAATATGTATGCCAGTAATTTAAAGCCGTTTAATCAGCCCAAACGTAGCAAATACATTCATAATTAATATTAACAAGACCAATATTAACAAGGTGCAATATGCCAGAAGACCAGATCATGAGTGCAAAAGACTTTCAGAATCAATATTTCAGTGACCCTGAGTCTCAAGAATTAGAGCACAACCTGGGTCACGATCTAGAGACGGGTGACACGGGACTTCTCACTGAGCACAGCGATTTTGCGTCCCTGCATGCAGAGCTTGAAGAAGCGCGCGAGCAGCTGTTTACCATTCGCGACTTTATTCGCTTTTCAGTCACGCAGCTGCGCAATTATGATGTAGTAGTGGCGCAAGGAACGACGGATGAGTTTGCTGAAGCGGCAGCGATTGTTTTGCATACTTTGTCTTTAGACTGGTCAGCGAATGACCAGATTTTGGACTGTCGTCTGACCAACTCAGAAAAGCAGGCAGTACTGAGCCTATTAGAAGAGCGTATCGCTGAGCGTAAGCCACTGAGTTATTTGATTAACTTATCTTATTTCTGTGATTTACCTTTTTATGTTGATGAGCGGGTATTAATTCCACGCTCACCCGTAGCAGAGCTGATTCGTCAACAGTTTTATCCTTACTTCGATGCTAATGAGCTTGCCAAGCGGCTTGGGGCAACAGTCAACGATCAGCCAGCAGCGTTCTACGATCATGGCCTTGATATGAAACAGTTGTCACAACCAGAGCGCATCCTAGACTTATGTACTGGTTCAGGCTGTATTGCTATTGCTTTGGCAACACGTTTCGTTGATGCGTTGGTTGATGCTGTTGACATTGACAAAGGGGCATTAGAAGTAGCAATGGTCAATGTTGACCATCATGATCTGGGTCATCAAGTCAATGTGATCGAATCTGATTTGTTTGCTAAGCTACCAGCAGAGCATCAATATGAGTTGATCGTTACCAATCCGCCTTATGTCGATGCGGCGGTTATGGCAGATTTACCGCCCGAATTTCTATATGAGCCTGAACATGCGCTAGCTGCTGGCCAAGATGGATTAGAATTGGTACATCATATTTTATTCGAGGCTGCAGATTATCTTAGCCCTGAAGGCTTGCTGGTTTGTGAAGTGGGCGATAGCGAGTGGGCATTGAGCCAGGCTTATCCAGATATTCAGTTTGATTGGCTAAAATTTGCACACGGTGGTCATGGTGTATTTGCAATCACCTTTGATGAGTTGATGAAACATCGTGAGCTGTTTGCAAGCTATGTACAGTTACTAGATAACAGCCATTAACAGTTGTGGCTAGACAGTCAAGAGTGGGGTATAGAAGCCAATAACCACGACCAATCAATAGAGTTAACTCGTTTAAGGACAGATATGGCAGGCAATAGTATTGGAAAGCTTTTTTGTGTGACCACCTGTGGTGAGTCACATGGTGCCGGACTGCTGGCCATTGTAGATGGCGTGCCGCCAGGTTTAGAGCTATGCGCAGCAGACTTACAACTTGATTTAGATCGGCGCAAACCTGGCAGCTCTAAATACTCGACCCAGCGCCGTGAGTCCGATGAGGTTGAGATTATCTCTGGGGTATTCGAAGGTCAAACCACGGGCACGTCCATTGGCTTACTCATTCGCAATACCAATCAAAAATCCAAAGACTACACCGAGATTAAAGACACTTTTCGTCCTGGTCACGCTGACTATACCTATAGCATGAAGTATGGCTTTCGTGATTATCGTGGTGGTGGACGTTCTTCAGCCCGCGAAACGGCTATGCGGGTCGCTGCTGGCGCGATCGCCAAAAAGTATTTGCAGGATCGTTTGGGGGTGCAGGTACGTGGCCACGTCACTCAAATTGGCCCTGAACACAGTAAAGTCTTAGATCCTAATGCGATTGATTGGGAGTTTGTCAATAGTAACCCGTTCTTTTGTGCGGATAAAGAGGCTGTTGGTCGCTTCGAGACCTTGATAGATAGCCTACGCCGTCAAGGCACCAGCTGTGGTGCGCGTCTTGAAATTATTGCCAGTGGGGTGCCGGTAGGTTTGGGCGAGCCCGTATTTGATCGATTAGATGCCGAGATTGCTCATGCCATGATGAGTATCAATGCGGTAAAAGGTGTTGAAATTGGTGATGGTATGGCTGTTGCTGAGCAATTTGGTCATAGTGCGCGTGATGAATTAACGCCAGATGGCTTTACCGCCAACCATGCTGGCGGTATTTTGGGTGGCATTTCTTCAGGGCAAGATATCCGTGTCAGTATTGCACTCAAGCCGACCTCTAGTATCACTACTGCCGGTAAAAGTATTAATACCCAAGGTGAAGCGGTTGATATGCTCACCAAAGGCCGTCATGACCCTTGCGTCGGTGTCCGTGCGACGCCAATCGCTGAGGCCATGTTAGCCATCGTATTACTCGATCATTATTTGCGTCATCGTGGTCAAAATGCCGATGTAGAGCAGCCGGTAAGCTCAATTACTTAATCTATCCTTTTTAATAAATAGTTAAAATACCTTAAAAACGCGACGGTACTGCTGGTATAAGACATTTCTGGTAAAGACCTAACTAACGATAGGCCTTGTTAATAATAGGGTCATACTAACGAGCACCCCTTCGGACCCATCAATAGCAGAATAGATACTGATATCGTTTGTTCTTGAGCTATTAGCTGCAACGTTAGTGATAGTAACACTGCCACCATGGTGCTCCATTACTTGTTTTACTAAAGTTAAGCCTAATCCAGTACCTTTTTTTGGGGTGTTGATGGGCATATTGTCTGGATTTTGGATAGAGGTTTGATTGGTGCTGCTTTGATGCGATAGGCTAAAGTAGCGATCAAAAATCTTACTAACCGCATAATCAGGAATGAGCTTGCCATCATTGAAGATATCAATGGTCACTGTACTCGAAGTTGAAGTATGAACATAGATAGTGACGATATTATTAGCAAAATAAATAGCGTTGTCCAGTATATTCTGTAAGGCTTGTACCAACCAAAAGTGGTCAACATATATTAATATTCGATCAATAACTTGGTCATTATTGTCTTCAGGCGAGCCAATGAGTAGTTTGCCGTTAACGTAGATAGCAACAGGCGCTAAATGTTGCTGCTGTAACTTTGCGCCACTCTCATTTACCAATTTATAAAGCATGGGCAATAACAGTAATGCTTGGCGATTTAATTTAAATGTCGGTTGCTCAACCTTAGCTAGTAGTAATAAGCGATCAATTAACTGTTGCATTTTAACGCTTTGCTCACTAATGGTATGGCTGAGCATTTGCCGGTCATCATTATCTAGGCTGTCATCTTCCAATAGCTCGCTACTGGCCCGAATAGCGGTCAATGGGCTTTTGAGCTCATGAGTCAGAGTGTGTACATAATCAGTCACGTAAGCTCTGTTTTCTAGTCTGTGCTTCATCGTTTCAATAGTGTCGGTCAAACCATTAAGCTCGTGACCTAAATAAAAGTAAGGCTTTTGAGTATCCTCTGCCAATGTATCCGTATATTGAGTGACTAAGTTGATACTTTGTTTAAGCCACCATGCTACTAGTCCTGCTAAGATCAGCGCGATAATACTGACTAGTAGCGCGGTCATAAACATGCGCTGGCGCGTATTGTCCAGATAGGGTGACACACTAGCGACCGGCTTTCCAACGCTGACCACGCCAATAAGATTGCCGGATGGATCTGTTATCGGTTGTGCCACATACATGACTGAGCTATTACGTTTGAGGTCATCGCGCACTGTGCTCCTTGCACCATATTCACCTTCTAATGTCAGATAGACGTCATTCCAACGGCTATAGTCTTTGCCTTCAGAATTGGTAGGCAGTGGCAGTGAGTCATAAATGACCATGCCATCGCTATCAGTCACGTACACTCGAAAGCGGCTATAAATTTGTTGTTCATATGGCGGACTGGCTGAAGCACCTATTACCGGTGTGCTGATAAATGCAGAATCAAGTTGCGTTTGATACGCCTCGCTATATAGCTCACCTGAGCGTAATGGCATCTGCAAACTCGCTGCCAGCAACTTACTGGTATCCAACAACGTGTCTTCAATGACTTGCTGGGCGATAGGCTTAACATAACTATATAACTGATTAAAGACAACCATGCCGCAGATAATCAGTACTAAAGCGAGGGCCAACCAAACTCTAAAAAATATACTTAAGTTCAGAGCTTTTTTAGGTGCTTTAGTCTGTTGAGTCGTACCAATAGGGTGCAACTTAGCGTACCAATTAGTCTGGCTAAGCTTAGCTCTGCTATTGGCTTTATGTTTGGCTGAATTTGGATGATGTAAGGTCATTCGCTTATTCTAAATATGGTTATTCTAAACGAGAGAGTGTTAATCACTAGGCAGGGCATAACGCATAACCGAGTCCGCGGTGGGTATGGATAATATCGATACTAGGATTTACGCCTGCCAGTTGTTTGCGAATGGACTTGATATGACTGTCTATGGTTCTCGCTAAGCGATGATCTGGATAGTCACTTACCGAACTCAGTAATTGCTGACGGCTAAAGACCTGATTGGGCGCTTGCAGTAAAGTTAATAATAACTTGCGTTCAGTGTTACTGAGGTCTAACTTTTGATCTTGCCATACCAGTGAATAGTTCAGCGGATTATAGCGCCAAATACCAGAGTGGTATTCAAAGGTTAATATTTGGCTTGAATGGGTACTCATAGCTGTGTGGCTAGCAGTAGTATTGTTTGTCTGCTCTGTCTGGTGAATAACTGATGCCAAAGAAGTAGCTGAACGCATAATAGACGATTGCTGAGCAGGCAGTTGCTCCCGTCGCCAAATAGCTTTAAGACGCGCAACCAATTCACGAGGACTAAACGGTTTGGCACAGTAGTCATCACCGCCCATTTCCAAACCTAAAATCCGATCTTCCTCATCACTACGCGCGGTCAAAAATACGACAGGAATATCTTTTAAACCCTTGATGTCAGGCGTATGCCGAATTTGTTGACATAAATTCAAACCGTCTCCATCGGGCAGACCAACATCTAATATAATAGCTGATAGGGTCTGTGCTTGCTCACTGTGTAGCATCGGTAGCACACTACTGGCATTATCTAGCCATGTGATTTGCCAACCTTCACGTTTGCAAGTGACTTTTAAAGACATGGCGATAGCCGGATCATCTTCTACTAATAAAATATGAGTCATAAGTGCTACACAGTTATTTGAGACATGAATAATATAGAAAATAAGTGTTGGGAAATAGTTATTGGAAATAGCTTCAAATCGTCATAAAGCGGTTGCAGATATAAGATTACAAATACCAAAAGTATTGCATACTCGCGCTATCAAATTATCCTAGCATAAAATTATGCTCAGATTGTCCTATGACCCACTAAAAATAAATAATACTAACACTACTAATTAGCAACAGCCATCAAAAGACCCACTTAACTGTTGCTAAGTTGATCTCCTAATTTAATAGGATTTTTTGTTACCAGGCAGACTATTTCAGGCCTTTGCAATTGGCATAGTAGCTGACGGTCGCAGGCCAATCTGAGAAGATTCCTCGGACACCTACTTGTTGTGCCAATACATCGATATAGTTCATTATATCGCCATCATTATTAATGACATCGCCAAGACCACTATAGTACCAACCGCCGCTATCTGCCAGCGGTCCTGAGCGCTCAAGTGACCAGGTAATAATGTCCAGACTATTGGTTTTGGCTTGTTTGGCATATACTGATGGTACCAGCTTGCCGTTATCATTAACGGTGACCAATATCCAAGGCGGCGGTGCGATAGTGTTAATGCCACGCGCTTTGATATTTATTAATGAATGCTTCCATGTGGCTGGGTTGTTGTTATCAAAAGTTTTGCCTATCGCGGTTTCATTGCTATCGTCCATTAAATAGATAGCATTCGCACCAAACGCGGGCTCATTTTTGATCCAGTAATCAAGATCTTCAATATTAAATGATTGTGGGTACACCTCATTTGCGGGCACACTAGCGGTCTTATAAGTATCAATCAGCTGTTGACGATAAGCGTCTAAACTATAGCCATTGAACGGCATGTCGACCACCGGTGCTTTAAGCTCAGGAGTGTGCTTCATACCCAGGCTTCGCGCTAGGTTAATGTGCTCTTTTAAAGTCAGTAACTCACCGTTTTGCGAGTACAGGTCCGTTCGCCATGAGGCCGTGGCATTCATGTACTCATTGACACTGGTTGCTTGCAGGTTAGCCGCATCCATTTTTCCTGTAAGACTTTTGAACTCATTCACACTAATATCAGAGGTTCTACATTCAATGTCCGCCGCATTGGTCAATATGCCATTGGCGTCTATTATTGGTGGTACAGTACATTGATCTGCTAATTTAGTCATGAGAATGTTGGTGGTGGTGTGTAAATCATTTTGTGCGTGGCGACAAACTAAGTCACCATCTTCAGTAAAGGCAACATCACATTCTGATATGCCAGCGCCCATTTGTGCTGAAGCAAAATAACTGTCATAAGTATGCTCTGGGAACTGTAAGGGAGCCCCTCGATGGGCAATAGAGAAGTCAGTCTTACTTGGCATCTGCCCTTTGCAGGCCAATAACTGGTCTTTGAGCGGGCTATCGTCCATATCATTGACCAAATAAAATGGCCGAATCCCATAGGTATAAGCCAGGTCTTGAGTCGGCTCAGCGGCTATTGGAATGGATACAAATTTAGCCGATAATTCATTATATTTACCGCAGCCTGTTATCAGTAGAGCGCTGGTAATAGCTAATGATAAAGTGAGACTCATTGTACTAAATTTTTTAACTGCCGCTTTCTGATACTGATTGAGCGTAGGTCCTGAATTATTTGAAATTGTCATGTAAACTGTCCCTACAAAAAATGAAAAAATGATAATTACTAACTTTACCGTCATTAATCTAGCGCTTAAATTACCAAGTTATATTTAAGGAATGATGACAACCCAACCACCTTTACAAAATTAACCTATATTCGAAACTTTTGAATGGTATTAAGGATGAATCATGAGTGAGTATTTAGAGTGCGTCATCGTTGAGCACAACCCCAGCCAAAAAACGATAGACCGGGCAGTCATTTGGCTACATGGTTTGGGTGCCAGCGGTCATGACTTCGAGCCAGTGGTACCACAACTGGGGCTATCTAATAATATGGCAGTACGCTTTATTTTCCCGCACGCGCCTCAGCGTCCAGTGACCATTAACGGTGGTATGGTGATGCCAGCTTGGTATGACATCTTTGAGATGAGTTTGGAACGCAAAGTTGACATCGCACAAATTGAACAGTCTAGCCAACAAATCCATAACTTAATTGCTCGCGAAATTGAGCGCGGCGTTGCACCTGAGCACATTGTGATGGCTGGATTTTCACAGGGTGGGGCAGTCGCGTACCATGTAGCACTTGGCTATCCACAGCGCTTAGCAGGTCTGATGGCGTTATCCACTTATCTGGCAACCAATGATAATATTGACTATAGCGCAGCCAATCAAGATTTACCAATTTTGATTGAGCATGGTACTCAAGACCCTGTCGTGCCTGTTATTCTTGGTGAGCAAGCAAATCAGTTATTATCAACCAAAGGCTATAATATTGACTATCGGACTTATCCGATGGCGCATCAGGTCTGTATGCCACAAATTCAAGGCATTGGGAAATGGTTAAATAAAGTTTTAGGCTAGCGTTATAGTTAGGGGTGCGACACTAGATATAGCATAACTTTGTCAGCTGTAACGCAATATAATACTAGTGACTAATCGATTGCAATAATACATCTAACTGATGTATAATGTATCCATCTATTGGGGATGTTCTGGCTTCGACGCTGGTGATGAAACTCAATGATGCATGTCGAGAGTATATGTCCTCTCGTTAATCCAACATATATTGTTATAGTCGCAAACGACGAAAATTACGCTCTAGCAGCTTAAACCCTGTTTACTTGGTTGCTGATCACCTACAGTTGGTCAACTAAGTTGAAGCGTCCGCATGTAGGATCGCCACAATCGATTGTCTCAATCGTTTGGGTTCAAAAGTAGAGAATCGCTCAATCCATCCTGACTGTCGGATCGGTGCGAGTTAAAGCCAAAGACAGAAACTAAACATGTAGATTCATGAGCGTAATACTGGCGGACGCGGGTTCAACTCCCGCCATCTCCACCACACACTAATAAAGGCTTACTCGTAGCGACACGGTAAGCCTTTATTTTTGCGTGTTTTTTAGGTTTTAGAGTTATGTAGGGGTATGGCGTCCTATATAAAATGTTGGTATTATTATTGATACCAAGCAACTTAATAAGCACAGCGATGGTAACTAGCTGAAATTGTAAGCATATTATAGCGGTGTTCTATTTTAGTAGTCTCTTATACGTTTATAAACATCTGCTACTTCAACTCAAAGTAGTGCAATAGGTACGAATTATTACGCAAGATCCTCTTCTTTAGCCATATAGCTTAATCGTACCTGTTGCGATTGTCTTGCGAAGTCGTTGAGAATCCTTTACTAAACCATAAGTTATCTTGTATTCCATCACCCTCACTGACTGCTATAACATTACGAGCTGCTTTAGCATAGACATCGTTGGATACACTTGAGAAAGCCTGCCACTCAGCCCAGCGCTTTAAAACGTAGACTGCTTTTGGCACATGCTCATCCAGACTGCCTGTGGTAGATTTTAGAGTTTGCAACCACCAAGCTTTTTGTTCGTCACTTAATTGATATCCGCTAGCTTTTTCTTTACCTTTATTTGCGTCCCATTTATCAAGTGATGCAAGACTATCTTTTATTCCGGGGCTGCCTTGGATGACGATAGTAGCTATTAGCGCTCTAAACCAATAACCCAATGCATTTCTCTGCGCATTTTCATCAAGATGCGGTAGCACACATAAAACAGCGTGTAGACTCGTTAACCCATGCAGTATAAAAAATTCGTTGTTGCTGCTACGTAAGGCGCTCGCTGCAATAACACTTAACTCTTCGACTGCCGTGGTCAAGTTATACCCAACAGCAGGCAATCTAAGCGTCACCATCTCGTTAAGAAACAGTGACATCGGTTGTTGTGGATTATCAAAAGTAATTAATCGCTGCTGGAAACCACCTCTGTTCAGCTTTTTATAGTCTTGAGTTTTACTTAACGAATAGGCTGTTTCAGCCAGTTGCAGTATTCTGTCATCACCTAAGATCTGCTTAAGCGCTTGAATAGGGCAAGGTGCATCGGGTGACCAAAGCTGATGTTTGGTGTGGATTGAGCCAGTAGCCAGAGGTTGGAATGCGGTTGCCATGTAGGCTAACCCTTCAGCTGCCATATCAGTAGAGTCAACATCAACTGCCCAACCGAGGTGTATCGTGGCATGCAAGGCTGCACCAGCCATGCCTTCTGACAGCGCAGGGTAGTAGCGCTTAAGGCATGCGCTTAAGCCTAGCTCTGCTATTTTTTTATCAAAAAAATCACGATACAAAGGAAAAGCAATCCGAATAGACTGCAAATTGTTCAACCAGTTGGCATCGGTTATTTCTGTGTAGTCTATTGGGTTATTGCGAGGCGCTTCTAGCTTATTTGCAGTGCTGATAGATATTGTGGCAGTAGCTTCAGTGGTTTTGTTGGCAGCTTTGTTAGTATAAACATCCTCCCACCATTGCATTTTTTCCTGGTTAGCACCAGCAGCATCTAATGCAATCCAATTGTGGGTGATGTGATTTGATAGATAGCCTCCATATTCAATGTGCCAATTTCTGCCGCGCTTGAGCCATTCATGTAGGTATTTAGAATAATTGGGCGTTGAGTAAAATGTCATATGAATTCTCTAGTTCGTGATAAGTACATAAAAAAAAGACACTTATAGCACTATTTAGCGTCATGATAAAAACATCATAATATTTTTAAAATATCTTAAAAATATGTCAATAACATTCATAGTAATGGACGGTTACGTCCATATCAAATAGTTTTACATGGAAGTGCTTTAATTAGTAGATGGTATAGAGAAAGTTTGGTCTTAACCAAATGACGTTATGTCTGAGTGAAAAATAAAGCCAGTAGCTGCTAGCTTCTCAATTAAATAAAATCTTTATGAAAAATTTGCAAGTATTGATAAGCAAAAAGAAGCCAGCAACTAAGTCACTGGCTTCTTTATTAACATTAAAGCAGATGATCCTAAAGATTACTCTTCAGAATAATCTTCTTCGCTGTCAGCTTCTTCTACTTGATCATCGCCATCTTCAGAAAGAATAGTGACTAGAATAGTAGCAACAACGTCATGATGTAACTGGATATCAACGTTATATTCGCCAACTTGACGTAGTGCGCCTTCTGGAAGCTTAACTTCAGAACGGTCAACTTCTAAGCCTGAATTGGTTAACGCTTCAGCGATATCACGAGTACCGATAGAACCAAATAGCTTGCCTTCGTCGCCTGATTTAGCACGCATGATGACGTTAACATCTGTTAATGCGTCAGCACGTTCTTGGGCAGCATTAAGCTCTACAGCTTCTTCAGCTTCAAGTTCAGCACGACGTGTTTCGAACTTTTCAATGTTCGCTTTAGTCGCAGGCAATGCTTTGCCATGAGGGATAAGAAAGTTACGTCCGTAACCTGGTTTAACATCGACAGTTTCACCGAGTTTACCAAGGTTGACGATACGTTGTAACAAAATAATTTGCATGTGTCACTCCTAGATAATCGTCAATTACTGATGATTGTCAGTATACGGAAGTAGCGAAAGATAACGAGCTTGCTTGATAGCAGTCGCTAATTGACGCTGATATTTGGTAGATGTACCGGTAATACGGCTTGGTACGATTTTGCCATTTTCACTGATATACTGTTTGAGCAATTCAACATCTTTATAATCGATGTGAGTGATGCCTTCAGCAGTGAAACGGCAGAATTTGCGACGGCGATAGAAACGTGCCATGAGTATTCTCCTTTAATTAGTCTTCACTGTTGTCGTTGTTGTCGTCGTTATTATCGTCACTGTCGTTTTCATTACGACTGTCTGGACGACGGCTAGTAGCTTTGCGTGCACGTTTTTCATCGGCATTCTTAGCTAACTGCGACTCTTCAGTGATAGCATCGTCACGGCGCATAACTAGGCTACGAATGATCGCGTCGTTATAACGGAATAATTCTTCAAGTTCAGCTAAAGTCTCACCGTCAGTTTCTATGTTGAATAGAAGGTAATGAGCTTTATGAATCTTGTTGATTGGGTAAGCCAGTTGACGACGGCCCCAGTCTTCTAGACGATGAATAAGACCATTGTTGTCTTGAACTAACTTAATGTAGCGTTCAACCATGCCGACCACTTGGTCGCTTTGGTCTGGGTGTACAATTAACACCACTTCGTAATGTCGCATATGGACTCCTTACGGATTAGTAGCTATCAACCCTATGTTAATAGCAAGGAGATCTATAAAGTAAGCCTTATCTCAAATAGAATAATGAACAAAAATTAGGAGACAAGCTTATTTTATAAAGCGCCATATTATAACAGTAACTGCGCGCCAACACAAAGACTAATCAGGGTGTAGTTGTTTATAAAAAGATAAGTATAAATAAAGACTTTTAAATAAATGGTTATGACTAAATGACCGCAAACAAAAAAGCAACGACTGAGCGCTGCTTTTTATCATGGTTATATTATTTGTTTCAAACAGCCGTACTGATGAATTATTTTACTTTTGGCTGTTTGATCAATTGACTGCTGTCTGCTTTCACCACCAATGTTTTGGCTAACTTATCGTGCCAACCAATACTTTCAGGGCTCTTAGATGCCATATAATAATGAATGGCAATGACTACAAAGCCTAAAAAGCTAGTGAAGGAGAAGAGTAAATTATAAATTACAAACAGCACCAGAGTACGCATACCGATCAGTTTAATCAAAGACGGTAGACGATGGGTAGTCTGATCCACCACTCGAATCCCTGTAATCAGCTTACCTAATGATTGACCGCGCAGCGTGATAAATACTAGCTGTAGGGCAAACAGACCAAAGACCAAAATCTGCGACACCATTAGCGTGGCGCTTGGCAGGCTCTCCATTAGTGTCATTGAGTACTGATATGCGGCATCCATATTTTGGATGTCTTGAAATTTAGAGTAGTCCACATCCATCTTGGTTAAGGCCATCACGAGCGGAAAAATTGCTAATAAATACATGAGGGCGTTAATTGCGGTGGCTAATATTCGTGACATGATAGGCGCCAGTACCATGTTGCCCACTACTTTATCTTTGGCGGTAGTAGGTTTTTTAGTACCAGTCTTGTTCAATGACACATTGTTATGCGGCGTTTGATGACGGTTGCTGGTCATGTCGGCTTTGCCACTTTTAGCGTCAGGTTTTGGACGTTCAGGTTTGCCGTATAATCTATCAATAGATACATCTTTGGCACCTTGACTACTATTAGTATCAGCATCTTCAGGGAAAACAGTGACATTGTTAATAATAGAATCGTTAGGCGCAGCACTGCCTACCGGACGATAGGTATATTGGTTACCGGTTAAGTTCCCAAGACGCTGCCATTGATCTAAGCCGTCATGCCAGACCAAATCCTCTAGGGTCACTTCACCGGATTTCAGCATGATATTGAGCTGATCCAAATCATAAGGACCGGCTTGTACATTATTTCGAGCAAGGAAAATCTGCATAGTTGCCTGTATAGTTAGTCATATCTTAAGTCATTGTATAATAAACCAATTATCAACCTGTTACTACGTGAGACTCACTTAATATATCAGCGTTGACAAGCAAGCTAAAATTTCCGCTGGTCTGTCATGTACTGGTTATATATTTGCTTCACTATAATAGGGTCTGCCAGACAGTTAACAGAATGTATTGTCCATATCAAACAGACCCTAATGACAAAGTTTATTACGCCAGTGTGTTATTGCCTATTACTGTGGCAGCTTAGGCCGTTTACTTTACTTCTTCACCTGCTAAGAAGAACCAAGTATCAAGTACTGAGTCAGGGTTTAATGACACTGAGCTGATACCTTGTTCCATAAGCCACAAAGCAAGATCAGGATGGTCTGATGGACCTTGACCGCAGATACCGACGTATTTGTCAGCTTTGCGACAAGCATCAATCGCCATAGATAGTAGCTTTTTAACCGCTGGATCACGTTCATCAAATAAATGTGAGACGATACCCGAGTCGCGGTCAAGGCCTAATGTTAACTGGGTTAAATCGTTAGAGCCGATTGAGAAGCCATCGAAGTGTTCTAGGAACTCTTCTGCAAGCAAGCAGTTAGTTGGTAGCTCACACATCATGATGATGCGTAGACCATTTTCGCCACGTTTAAGACCATTTTTCTCAAGTATTTCAATTACTTGTGCCGCTTCATCAACGGTACGGACGAATGGAATCATTATCTCAACGTTCGTTAGACCCATGTCATCACGGACACGTTTAAGGGCTTTACATTCAAGCTCAAAGCAGTCGCGGAAGTTGTCAGAGACGTAGCGGCTAGCACCACGGAAGCCTAGCATTGGGTTCTCTTCTGAGGGCTCGTATAATTTACCACCCAGCAAGTTAGCATATTCGTTTGATTTAAAGTCTGACATACGAACGATTACAGGCTGATCCATAAAAGCGACGGCTAGAGTTGAGATACCTTCAACCAGTTTATCAACATAGAAGTCAACGGGTGAGGCGTAACCTGCAATGCGCTCATTAATCGCTTGAGCGACTTCACGTGGCAAGCTATTCATATTCAATAGCGCCTTTGGATGCACACCAATCATACGGTTGATAATAAATTCTAGACGGGCAAGACCAATACCTTCATTTGGCATTTGGGTAAATGAGAATGCACGATCTGGGTTACCAACGTTCATCATGATTTTGAATGCTAAGTCTGGCATAGACTCAATAGAGTTGGTCTGTATTTCAAAATCAATTTGGCTTTCATAAATAAAGCCAGTATCACCTTCAGCACAAGAAACGGTAACGTCTTGACCGTCAACTAATAACTCAGTGGCATTACCACAACCAACGATAGCGGGTACACCAAGTTCACGAGCGATAATCGCCGCGTGACAGGTACGACCACCACGGTTAGTGATGATGGCTGACGCGCGCTTCATGACTGGTTCCCAATCCGGATCAGTCATATCAGAGACTAACACGTCGCCTTCTTGTACTTTGTCCATTTCATTTAAGTTATCAACGATACGCACTTTACCCGCGCCGATACGTTGACCGATTGAACGACCTTCGCACAATATTTTAGCGCCAGTGGTATTGATTACATAGCGTTCCATAACATTACTGTCTTGGCGGCTCTTAACGGTTTCTGGACGGGCTTGAACGATAAATATTTCATTGGTATCGCCGTCTTTTGCCCACTCAATATCCATCGCTTGACCATAGTGCTTTTCGATTGTCATCGCTTGCTTGGCAAGTGAAGTCAGCTCTTCAGTTGATAAAGAGAACTGCATGCGCTCTTGCTTCTCAACGTCAACGACTTTGACAGATTTAGCGGTACTGCCTTCATCGCCATAAATCATTTTCTTTTGCTTGCTACCTAGATTGCGACGAATAACTGCAGGCTTGCCATTAGCTAATAGCTGTTTTGAGATGTAGAATTCATCTGGGTTAACTGCGCCTTGCACAACCATTTCACCTAAGCCATAGCTTGAAGTGATAAACACCACTTGATCAAAGCCGCTCTCAGTATCTAGCGTAAACATAACGCCCGCAGCGCCAGTTTCTGAGCGTACCATACGCTGAACTGCTGCAGACAAAGCAACGCCTTCGTGCTCAAAGCCTTTATGGACTCGATAAGAAATAGCTCGGTCATTATATAATGAGGCAAATACTTCTTTTATAGCGATAAGAACGTTATCAATACCGCGGATGTTCAGATATGTTTCTTGCTGACCGGCAAATGAGGCATCTGGCAAATCTTCAGCAGTCGCAGAAGAGCGCACAGCAACAGCAATATCCTTGCCATCACTCATTTCCTCGAATGATTTGCGAACTTCTTGCTCTAAATCCTTTGGTAACTCTTGTTCGATAATCCAGTTACGGATTTTTTTACCAGTAGCCGCCAGCTTAGTAACGTCATTGACGTCTAACTCTCTAAGCTCGCTGTTGATTTTGTCAAGTAGACCGGTATCAGTCAAAAAGCGATTAAAAGCATTTGAGGTAGTGGCAAAGCCGCCTGGGACACTAACACCCAAATCAGATAGATGGCTGATCATCTCGCCAAGCGAGGCGTTCTTACCACCAACCGTATCAACATCGTTTTTTCCTAGCTGATCAAGATTGATTACAAGTGTTGAAGATTGCGCTGCCATGATAACTCCAAGAAATAAGGTTATTTAGTAAGGATTATAACGCTAAATTATACCGCTATATTAGGACAATTTCGAGAGCTGAACCGAAAAACTTGTGAAAAAGATACAAATTGTAGAGTATGGTGGTAACCGACCCAGACAACGGCCGATAAGTATGTAATATAAAACGGCAATAACGCCTTAGATATTCCTTTAAGTGATAGCTCTAGATATCACATGTAATATTTAATGCTATAGAAGATAGCACAAAAAACCGGAGTTGCAAGCCAGTATTGTTGCTAGCCAGTTATGCTAACATTGATACCTATTGGGCGTCTATTATGCGTATAATGTAGGGTAAAATATCAAGTGCGCAATGACGCTTATAACGATCAAATGCAGGTACGATGCCGCCGCTTAACGAGCGATTACTAAGGCTACTATTATTCCATAGGGCATTATTTATCCTGCTAGGATCTTGATTATGGAACTAATGGACATCATAACAACAAGCAGTGAAAACAAGTAAAACAATAGCTGCTGTTATTATTATTCACAACGATGATTATCTACAACTATCACTCATATATAGCGGTCTACGATGACCCGCCTAAATGATACTGTAACGTCCAAAATAACTACGCAACGAAGATACTGAGGCAACAAAAAGTCAAGACCGCCTTGCAGCATTGTTTATAACATTATGGTTCATCTTATTATTACTTATCTATTTCAGCATCATCTATCTTATCAACACCCATCATAGCGCGCTACTATCGAGGTCTTTACACTATGTACGCTAACAATCCATCTGAACAAGACAAATCCACTATCCAAAATCGCCATGCCTTGAGTTTAGACAACTCCCAGACGATAAGAAGCGCGTTTTTTATCTCTGATGGCACTGCTATTACTGCTGAGACTCTTGGCCGCTCTATTTTGAGTCAGTTTGCTTCTGTACCTTTTGAAACTCGGGTATTGCCATATGTGGATAGCTTGGAGCGCGCTGAAGATGCGGTAGAGCAAATCAATATGGCGTACCAACGTGATGGTTTGCTGCCACTGGTATTTGATACCATTGTTAATCCTGATATTCGCGAAAAAGTAAACTCGGCGCATGGTTGTAATTTGGATATGTATGAGGGGTTAATCGGGCGTATCGCCGAAGAAACGGGTATTGAGCCTGATGGAGACTCAGGTCATGCACATGATAATGTCGACTCTGAAACCTATAAAGAACGTATTGATGCGGTACATTTCGCGTTAGATAATGATGATGGCGCGCGTACCCGTCATTATAGTGCGGCAGACATTATTCTTATTGGGGTCTCACGCTCAGGCAAAACACCAACGTCATTATATTTAGCCTTGCAATTTGGTATTCGCGCTGCTAACTACCCGCTGACTGAAGACGACCTGTATGACAATCAGTTGCCTAAGGCGCTACGTGAGCATAAAGACAAGCTGTTCGGTCTTATCATCGACACTGATCGCTTAGTAAAAATTCGTCAAGAACGCCGTGCGGGCAGTCGCTATTCGAGCTATCAGCAGTGTCAGCAAGAACAGCGAGCGATACAAGGCATCTATACCTCGCAAGGTATTCCAAGTCTTGATGTCTCTGAGATGTCAGTTGAAGAGATTGCCACGCGAATTTTGCAGATGACTGGGTTAAAGCGTCGTATTGGTTAAGGTTATACGAGATTGATGGGGCACTGAATATTGCAAAACATCTAACCACAACGTATGGTGGGCTCGCTTGAATAGCCTGTTAGCAGCACACAAAAATACTCTAGCAAACCATAAATAAATAAATCAATAAATAGCCAAACTATACAATAAACCAATAAGTAATGAGAACACCATGGGAAAAAAAGGTAAAGACGACACCACTAACGATACTGGTGAAGATATTCATACTGACGTTTCTAACAAAGACAGTGGCAGCGCGCCGGTGACCACGCCTGAACGCACCAAAGATGAAGATAAGAAAGAACAAATTGAGCAAACGCATGAGCAAGTGACTGACGACTTCATACATCATCCTGATTTGGTCAATCCGCTCGATGACACGCGTATCGATATCAAGTCGGGCTTTAGTAAAGACTCAAAACGTATAAAAGATGACCAGCATGAGTTTGAATACGATGCCGTGGTATTAGGTGCCGGTCCTGCTGGCGAAGCGGCAGCAATGAAGCTGGCTAAGTCTGGCAAAAAAGTAGTGGTGGTTGATCCGCGCGAGCAAGTTGGTGGTAACTGTACTCATGTTGGTACGATTCCGAGTAAAGCGCTGCGTCAATCGGTATTTAACTTGATCAACTTTCGCCGCGATCAGATGTTTACTAAAGCGATGGACTATCATCAAGTACCATTGAACATTGTACTTGCTAAAGCACGTCAAGTGATACGTCAGCAAGTCAGTACTCACACACGCTTTTACGAGCGTAACCAAATAGAAGTTATTCATGGCTGGGCAAATTTCGTCGATAAAAATACCTTACGGATTGAAATCAGCGAAAATACCTTTGAAACCATTACTTTTAATAAAGCCATTATTACGGTAGGTAGTCGCCCTTATCGTCCTGATATTCTGGACTTTGATCATCCTCGGGTGTTTGACTCTGATAAAATCCTCCAAATGGATTATGTCATCAAAAAGATTATTATTTATGGCGCGGGTGTGATTGGTTGTGAATACGCGTCTATCTTTACCGGTCTGGGCTATAAAGTGGATCTTATTAATAACCAAGATCAGTTATTGAATTATCTCGACAGTGAGATTAGTGACGCTATTGCTCATGACTTTAGACAGTTTGGGGTGGTTATTCGTAGTAATGAAGAGATTGATCACTTAGAGACTCATGATGACTGTGTTATTTTGCATTTAAAAAGTGGTAAGAAAATTAAATCAGATGCTATTTTATGGTCAAATGGGCGCTCAGGTAACACGGAAGGTTTGAATCTAGAAGCAGTTGGTCTAAAAGCCAATGGTCGTGGCCAGTTGAAAATAGACGACACCTATCGTACTGAGGTTGAGAATATTCATGCGGCTGGTGATGTTATTGGTTGGCCATCACTGGCTTCTGCCGCCTATGATCAAGGACGCTGTGCTGCAGCATTTATGGTCGGCGATAGTGATGCTGAATTTGTTTCCAGTGTTCCGACTGGTATTTATACCATTCCTGAAATCTCATGTATTGGTAAGACTGAGCAAGAACTAACTGATGCCAAAGTTCCTTATGAAGTGGGTCAAGCTTTCTTTAAACACCTAGCACGTGCGCAAATTATTGGTGAACGTTCTGGGGTCTTAAAAATATTATTCCATCGTGAGACCCTTGAGGTTCTAGGCATTCATTGCTACGGCAATCACGCTTCAGAAATTATTCACATTGGTCAGGCGGTGATGAAGTGTAATGCTACCCTTGAGTACTTTGTGAACACCACCTTTAATTATCCAACCATGGCAGAAGCCTATCGGGTAGCTGCATTAAATGGCCTAAACCGCGTGTTCTGATAGCTCATAAATAGGAAGTATAGGGTAATAAAAGAGCGTCTGTATAATATACAGGCGCTCTTTTTTGCCTATTTATACTGTCGGTGACAGCTATAGTCAATGAAAAGTAATATCGATACATAACCTACTGCTGGCATAAGTTTTTAGTACCGTCGCGTTTTTAAGGTATTTTAACTATATTTGGTTGAGCTGTGCAGAAGTATTAATACCGAGAGTGGTTGGTACTAGCCAGCGTACGACTTGTAATGCTGCGGGCAGTTGGTCTGCCGGCCAAGGATAACCACTTAAGAAGAATATTAGTAGCGAGCTAAAAATTAAAATTTGCATACCGCGTTCGCGTTGACGGAACCACAGCCCAATAATGACCAACAGCGTCAGGATAGATTCTTTATTACGGCCAATTTTTTCGCAGATGTGGCTGCTGATTTAACGCGATTATAATCAGGCGCTATTTGCTCTACGCTACCAGTTTCAACTGCATTAGATGTTTGCTCGTTATCAAGAGTATCTGATGGGTCTAATTCTTTAGTGTTATCAGAGTCATTATCAGAGTCATTATCAGATTCATTGTGAGGTTCGGACATAACAGCAGGTTTCCCAAAGCAGTAGAGGAGACAATAAAGGGCTAATTTAATCGTTTAACGAGCTGTTCAAGGATATATTCAAATAGCATCAGCATCAGCATCAGCATCAGCACTTGCTAAGAGTTCAGAGTTAAAAACAGCACCAAGCGCCACAATAAATGCCGAATAATAAAGCCACAGCATTATTACCACAGCAGCTGAAAGCGCACCAAATTCAGCGCTATAGTTATTAAAGTTTTGTACATAGATTGAGAACACAATAGACAATACAATCCAAAGCACGGTTGCCAAGGCAGCCCCTGGTATTAGTTTTTTGAAACGTACTGTTTCGCGGTTTGGCGCAAAACGATAAAGGCCTAGAAAACTAAAGAATATGATGACCGCTAATATAGGCCACCTGCTCCAAAGCGCAATCGTCTTTGTTATCTGCGGAAAAGGAAAATACGCAGCTATTAAAGGAATGGCAGCAATTGATGCCAGTGCTATGATAAATATGACCAGTGCTGCAAAAGTCAGACCAATTGCGCGGATGAGCCCTTGTATAAAATTTCGCTCTTGAGTGATGTCAAAGGCAAGGTTTATGAGGATAATCAAGTATTTGATACCGCGGGAGCCTGCATAAAGTGCCAACGATGTTGAGAGAATTAGACTGTAAGTCAGGCGTGACGTGGTATTAGCAACCAGTTCACTCAAGCGTGCATCAAGGACGTCATACACTGTCGGAGGCATGAATGGACGCAGAAATGAGATTTGTGCTGCCATTTCAGCAGGCGAAAAGGCCAAACCATAAATCAGTACAAATACGGCCATTATTGGAAAAATAGATAAAAAACCAAAAAACCCCACGCTGGCGCAATGTGCCCAAACATTAGATTTGTTAGTATTTCGCCATGTTTTGAGTATAAGGTGTTGCCACTTTGCTGCTTGAGTAGGGTTATTCAGAGTAGGTTTATTCATAGCATAGCCATTTAGTAGTGAGCGCTTTATTCAGTTGTCTTCGATATGATTAATATCATCGTTTTTACAAGCATTATTCTTTGTATAATGTCGGCAGCTGAATATCAGCATCGACAATTTGGGTGACCGTCATCGGCATTGCTGTATTCTGGGGTTGATTACTTGCTACGTCGATATCGCCAGTTCAAAATAAAATAGATACTTTTGTGTCAGCCTGCTACTGGTATAAACTTTTCTTGCTTGCTGTTCGCGAGCGTGAACGAGTCTACGAAAAATTCATAATAGCAGCACTGTGTCGTTTTTAAATTGGATTAACTGTATCAGCGCGCCAAGGTAGGTACAGATATCCCTGTCAATATAATGGCAACCATAGTAGGAGGCAAAGACGACAGAACAAGTTTCATAAATTACATAGGCCATTAGGTAGATTGTAGGGTGTTGTCAAGCAAGTCACACTATTAGTCTTTCTGGATCGGCCATAACAGGCAATATTGATAGGAGTAACCAGCTACAGGCGCCAAAAAACTATCGCCAACAACAAGGCGTATACTTTAGAGCGACAATGATGACAGGTCAATGCTCAGTGTTCCTTTATTAGCCATTGAATAAACGATCTATTCATGGCGCAGGATTTTTTTAATACAGAACTTTTGACACAGAATTTTTGATACAAAACATAGCACCATTCATTTATAAATTATAAAAGGTTTATTAGAAGTAATCATTATAGTTTTGATAAGTTTTTTTGTTTTATACAGTAGCGCTAATAATCGTCAGATAATGATGGTGTATGCTATATTTCACCTGTTATAAATACGCGTGTAGCCAATCCAAATGAGAAATGGCACAGTGCTATCGGGATGAATTTTTTGCCGCTTCCCACAGGCCTGCTAGCAGTACGCCAGAAAAAATTACACCAGTAGTACCTTGCTAGCAGTGACTTTCTTTTATATTGAATCGGCTACACTAAAAATTAATAACTATGCTGTGGCAATATAATTTTTAAGATATATTTTAATCTAAGAAACAAAAAGGGACTAGTGATGGAAGGGTATATTTTGGCTTTAGATCAAGGGACAACATCGAGTCGAGCGATCTTGTATGACGACCATGCCCGCCCGATTAAAATGGTGCAAAAGCCGACTACGCTACAAACCCCAAAAGCTGGCTATGTCGAACAAGATGCACAACAAATTTGGCAGACTCAAATCAGCTGTGCTCATGATGTCATTAACCAAGCTGGGCTACTGGCCACTGATGTCGGCAGTATTGCCATTACCAATCAACGTGAGTCTATTGTCATTTGGGACAAACAAACTGGCAAACCTTTGGCACCTGCCATCATTTGGCAAGATCGACGCACGGCAGATTATTGTAAGGCACTTGCTGCTAAAAGCGTCAGTAACAGTACTGATAATAGTAATGAGGATATGGCGAAACAGGTTCAACGTATCACGGGCTTGCGTTTAGATCCTTATTTTAGTGCCAGTAAAATTGCTTGGCTGCTTGAGAATAATTCTAAAATTAAAGCGCGGGCAAGCAGTGGACAGATAGCCGTTGGTACTATTGACAGCTGGCTAATCTATAAATTGACAGGGGGTGAGCATGTCATTGATATCACCAATGCTTCACGTACTTTGTTGTTTGATATTCATAAATTGGCCTGGTCGGATGAGCTGTGCGCACGCTTTGATATACCGACGTCCATATTACCCAAAGTACTGCCCTCTGATGGTGACTTTGGCAAGACCAAGAAAGGCTTATTCGCTAAGCAAATCCCGATTCATGCCGTATTGGGGGACCAGCAAGCAGCGCTCTTTGGACAAGGTTGCCTAGATGCTGGCATGGCTAAGAATACTTATGGCACCGGCTGCTTTATGCTGATGAATATCGGTGAAAACCCCCAGCTTAGTGAGCATCAACTGCTAACCACCATCGCTTGGCAACGAAAAATTGGGCCCAGTCGTATAGACAATCGGTCACTAGGACAGATTATGCAGTCCGGAAAACGCATGTTACAGCCGTCCAGTTTTGGTATGAACCGAGAAATAAATTACGCATTAGAAGGGAGCGTATTTATGGCTGGGGCGATCATGCAATGGCTACGCGATAATTTAGGTATGATTAAGCAAAGCTGTGATGTCGAAGCGTTAGCATTACAAGTAGACAGTAGTGAATCGGTAGTCGTGCTGCCAGCATTTACAGGACTTGGTGCCCCTTATTGGCGCTCTGATGTCAGTGCCAGTATTAGTGGCATGAGCCGCGGTACTACCAAAGCGCATATTGCGCGAGCGGCCTTAGAAGCGGTTGCTTATCAGACTTATGATGTATTAGTTGCGATGCAAAAGGACAGTCCTCATCCTCTCACCGAGCTAAGAGTTGATGGCGGCGCGGCTAATAATGATTTACTAATGCAGTTTCAAGCTGACTTACTGGGTGTGCCCGTACTACGACCCAAAGATACCGAAATTACCGCCAAAGGTGCGGCTTTATTGGCTGGTCTAAAAAGTGGCTTATATGATGAAGCCACAATGAAAACATCCTGGCAGGTTGATCGTGTCTTTGAGCCGAGCATGTCAGCTGATAGCCGCGAGCAGCATCTCTATAAATGGCAGCAAGCTGTTAAGAGAGCCTTGATGGATATATAGACGGCTAGCTTAAAAGTTACTCAAAATACTATGCGGTCATACAGAAGTACTATATGGCTACAAACTGTAACCTAAGGTCATCGTGATTTGGACAAGATTTACATATTCGGTCTATCTGGTTTCGTGTTTAATTTCCTATACTTTAGATGAGTTAAATAAGACTGCTGACCTGGTCTAGATTAGCAATCAATAAAAGCAAAATACAACAAATAATTTAAGGACAATACTATGAATAACGATGGCCGTATTACAGACCCTAATAATCGTGTGATTGATGATGACTACCTTGAAGTAGGTGATAGAGAGCGAATCATTGACGATAACGAGCGTAGAGTAACTGGCAGTGATCATCATGCAGTTGATAATACGGTAATTAGACATGAAGACGATAATATTATAGACAATCATGATAGTATCAATCGCGATGCAGTAAAGCACTTATCAAAAGAGTCAAAAAAAGATCTTAATGCCGATATTATTACGGGCGAGCCGGGTTCACATCCAGTAGGTACTGGCGTTGGGGGTGTAGGCGGTGCAGCAGTAGGTGCCGCTATCGGTACTATGGCCGGACCATTAGGCACATTAATCGGTGGCGCAATCGGTGCCATTGCAGGTGGCGGTGCAGGCCATGCATCAGCAGAAGCAATTGACCCCACACGTGAAGAAGCTTATTGGCGCGCAGAACATGCCAATCTCGACTATCAGAAAGAAGGCTATGACTTTGATCGTGACATGCATCCCGCTTATGCAGTAGGGTATGCTAATCGTGCTCGTTATCCTGCTGATGCCCGTTTTGAAGATCATGAAGCAGATCTAGAAAGCTCTTGGCATGAGGTTAAAGGTGATTCACGTATGGCTTGGGGAGATGCTCGGATAGCCTCTCGTGATGCTTGGAATCGCGTGTCATGACGTGTGTCATAAACTGCAACGTTATTAGTAAAGTATTATAGTTAGTAGGTTATCATCAATAGACTAAAAGCTAGGGACATCGGCTCAGTCTAAACTCAATAAACAGTATATAAATGAGCCATTTTGTTATTATGGCCCATACAATTGTAGATAACTACTGGGCAGCAGCTCTAAATGATTTTTATAGCGCTACAGAAAAGCTTTCAGAGTAAACTCTGAAAGCTTTTCTGTTATTCAATGGTTGATACGCAGATAAAAATAAAATGTTATATATTTAGTAGGCCTTATATATAGTATACTTAAAATTTAGAGCAATTAAACAAACAAACTTCTATTCCTACAGGTTTAATACCAAGTAAAGAGTAGAAAATCTAATGTGTAATAGTACCAACCAATAATAATTGTCAGGTTATAGGTAATATTAACAACCACAAAAAGTTAACACCCTCAAAAAATATAACTATAACTGACAGGTAACTTATCATGCACCGTGATGGCCCGGACAATCGTAAACAGTTCTATATTGCTACCGCTAATTTACTTAACCTTGCCAATCCCAATCGAATTTATTACGATAACGCCCCAGCCTACGACCATAAAGCTTACGATAAAAAAGTACGGGGTATTACAGAACTACTAGCCAAAACCCACGCTGATATTATTGCGGTGCAAGAAGTTTGGGATAGTGAGGCGTTAGAAGCCGTCGCCGTAGCATTAGGTTTTAAACCAGAAAACGTAGTCATTCCGCTGGCAAGCAATGATAGTGCTAGCCCCTATACCCAAGGGCGCGGTGCACAAAAGACGCCTGCTGTTGGTATTATCAGTCGTTTTGAACAATTAGAGATCAGCCTATTAGAAAATATCGCCCCTAAAGCTGTGATCGATATTCCTGATATTGGCCTTTATCGTCATTTTAACCGTCCGCCTCTATTATTACGTGTGAATGCATTTGGCCAGCCGATAACCGTTATTACTGCTCATCTCAAAAGTAAACGCGCCTTTTTCCTACGCGACGCAGACGGTAATTTGTTAGAAGATATGGATGATCCAAATATTCGTGTTCGTGCCAAACTTCGCAGTCTATGTATGCGCGCGGCAGAGGCAGCATCAATTCGAATGTCTATTATTGAGCGTTTACTGCATACGCGCGAGCCACTCATATTGCTCGGTGATATGAATGATGTCACTGGCAGCGTGACTACCCAGTTGATGGCTGAGACTGGTGAGGTAAATTATGACAAAAGTATGCGTGATATTGCTCTCTTCGATGCAGCACGGGTTCAAGCCCGTTATGGCTGGATGAAGGATATGGCTTATACCCATATTTATCAAGGGATACCAGAGGTGATTGATCAGCTGTTTGTCTCAGAAGAATTTTTACCTGATAGTAAGTTTGCACTTGGGCAAGTGGAGCGAGTGGATTACTTTAATGATCATCTGAAATGGGACTATGCAGATAGAATGACTGATCATGGTATTATAAGAGCTAAAATAAAGCTGCATGACTAAACATCTGATATTGTTAACTGATATATTACGTTTGTAACCCATCGACGCGCTTGCTTGATAATATACAAGTGTTTATGATGCACTATTCATTAAATATGGTAGTGGTTACATTGACCAAAAGCTGCCAACAGCATGCCGATTTAGTGCAAGTGCTATTTAATAAAATATACCCTGTAAATAAGGCGTAACATCGAGAGGTTTATAATGAGCGAAAATAAAGACGACAAAATTGAAGATGTATTAGTAGATTCCGAGCTGGCAAAAAAGCTGGTACCTAATAAATTTAAATTTACCAGCCAGCAAGGCCGCGTACGCCGTCAAAAGTTATTGATGGGTGCCAAAAAGCTGAGTGAAACTCAATCTATTAATGACATTACTCTAGCTGCTGTCTGCGAAGAAGCGGGTATTCCAAGAGCTTCTGCCTATCATTTCTTCCCAAACATCGAAGCGATATTCTTAGCGCTACGCTTTTTAAATGCTATTGACATCTTAGAAGTACTGACCACAGTTGAGACTGTGAATTACGATAGATGGCAAGCTTATTTGACGGCTTTGATTGAACGTTGCGTACAGATTTTCCGCAATGACGAGACTAAAGCTAAGCTGGTATATGGAACCAATACACCAGATTTTGAAGGTGATAGTTTCGGTGAAGATATTGACTATCAAATAGTTCAATTGGTCTATAAGCGTTTGTCAGAACGCTATGAGATGCCGGTATTTGAAGATATTGAAGATGTTTTGTTAGTCACTTATAGCATTGTCAACGGCATATTCACGTTATCTTATCGTCATCATGAAAGTATCACTGATAGCTATTTGCAAGAAGCCAATACCGCCTCTATCGCTTATTTGCGTTGTTATTTACCAGAAAAGCTGCCACGTAAAAATCGCTAAATCGGTCTCAACAAACTGCTGCTATAGTCGATCTAATTTAAAAAGGATGCAGTGCTGCTGGTATAGATGTTTTGTAGCCTCTGTCACGCTTGCGAACAGCAAGTAAAAAAATTATACCAGTAGCCCATTGCTATGAATGACTCTCATTTATTTTGAACTGACTATACATAATATAATTATAGTCCCATAAAAAAGCCGGCCTGATGCCGGTTCTTTTTTATCAGTTTTTTAGTAGTTATAAATATATCGTGTCATAAAATAGATCTAATAAACACAGTCTAATAAACAATGCGACCGTTTGCAGTTGAGATGGAAATAGCGTCCGTTTGTGCGACCGACAAAGTACGGTTAATTTCGGTATGTAACGTTGGTAGCTGCATCGGTAATGCCTGTCCACGACAAATATCGTCGCTCGGATCTAAGGGTGAAAATTGCTTATAATACTGGTTTATTAAGCTTTCAAGTTTTACATTTAGGTGCGAGTCATGAGTATTAATATAAGCTTCGCGAGCTTGTTCTAGCCAGCGATCAGCCATGCGAAAATGACCACCTGACTGCTGCGAACCATATTTACAGTGATTGGTAGCTGCCCATATTAAGGCCACTTCACTAAACGCCAGCTCACGTGGTGCAGTCGTTATACCGCCACTGTCTTTTAAAGCCGTTAAAGTCGCCCAAAGATCTGGTCGCATCAAAGCAGAGGTCGGTGGAATGTCGGTCGTTATGTGGAGGCTCTGATCGTTATTGTGTTGCAGCGCTGTCAGGATAGAGGTGCCACTTTGTAGAGCATGTACGCCTGCAGCTGAGCGACTACTAATACTGTCTTCATGAGAGGCATAATTCAACCAAGCTTGAGCTTTATAGGCAAGGTATTGCTCACGTGGTGACAGAATATCTGGTGGTCGATTGTCTTGTTCAACTTGATAGGAGTCTTGCCCAAGCCGATAATCACCTAGTTGTGTGAGCATACAGTCTATATTCTGACACCTTAAACTTTGAATCTTTGCACGTGACGTTTGTGCTTCTATGTTGTTATGACACGCAGTGGTCTGAGCTTTCAAGGTATCAGCAGCAGCCGTGGAGACATTGCTAGCGTTATTATTATTTGCTGCTTGCACAGATGGCATAAATGCTAGTAGCAGTAATACTGATAACGAGGACTTTTGTGAGAGTTGTAATAAACGAGGCAGTTTGTTAGCTACTGAGTTAATCGCTGAATTCTTAGAGTCAAGCATAATGCCAGCCTTGGATTATAATGAGCCGTTAACGGCTCATTAGCTACAAAGTAATTTTATGATAATAGCTATAAATTATGAGCAAATTATAACCGTCTATAAGGTTATGTTAGCTTTAGTGTAGACTTATCGTGTAAGCGCTAATTTTTGCGTGGATCAGTACCTTTAAATAGATCTTCATCAAACTTAAAGCGTACTCTGAAGTAAGCGCCTTCTTGAGTGCTGTCATCATAAGCAATATCCTCATCTTCAAAGCCCATAAAGTTATAGCCCAGTGATAGCCATAAGTTAGTCATAGGGCTGTAGCCAATTTCAGCGCCAAGCATATAGGCTAGGTCATTCGCTTGCTTATTCCAATAGGTACCCGCTTGCAAGCCAACATCCCAGCGCTCATTGATGTCATAGAGACCACGCGCATAAGCGGCATGGGCGGTGTTATCGCTGGTGATATTATCGGCGCTGTACTCTGTATACTTACCGGCATAATGACCTGACAACGTTAACGGGCGAGTCGGATGATAATTACCACTCCATGACCAAACAATGGCGTCTTTTTGGTATGGATCAGTACCTGTTTGATTATCATCTAGGCGATATTCAAGTTTTGCCAGCATATCGAGCTGATTGCTATCATAGTCGCGATAAGCTGCACCAAGCTGAAAGCGGTTAATGGTACGGTTACCATCGTCATAATCAACCCGCGAATAGATATCTTTAGCCAGTAGAGTAATGTCGTCAGTATAGCGATAAGCAATACCTGCGCTACCAAGCAAGGTATCACTGGTATCGCCCCAGCGTTTCTCAAAACGACCTGACGCTTTGTAGTTTTCTTTCGCCAGGTACTCAACCCCAAAACCGGCGGCGGTTGAGGTACTGTCTTCTTCACCTTCGAGCGACTCAACCCGCTCGAATAGTGTGTTTACCGTTAAGCCTTTTTGGACATACCATTTGTTCTTGAGGCCGATAGCGGCTTCGGCTTCGCGAGCATCAATAGCATCACGCATGCGGTATTCGCTATAAACTTTGCCATCTTTCATATAAGTGGCGTCAAAACCAACCACCGTGCGTTGACGTTCATCGGTATCATCCAGACCGTAACTGCCTGATAAGCTATTGATTAAATCATGGCGTGCATAAAGGCGACCAAGGTTACCTAGTGGGGTTTCACCACCGATAGAAGTCGCATTACGCGAGCTATGGTTGATATCTTGCTCGTATTCGGCAAATACCAACGCTTTATTTAGCTTGGGCAAACGGGCAGTAACACGGGCGCGGGCAGTGGTACCTTCGATATCTTTCTCTGCACTACTAACGCCATTAAGCGCCGACTGATTGATGTCGTCGTTAAAAACAGTATCATCAGTGACATCTACTACGTCGGTTGCTGCTTGGATATTACGCGAGGCGGCGGTGGCTTGTTGCTTATAGTAACGTACACCCACTTCACCAACGATATTTTTGCTCAATCTTTGCTCAATGCTGGCTTGTACGCCTTCGCGGCTGGCTTCAGTAGTATGGTCTGTGGTGCGTACGCCTTCGATTTTTAGCGCGGTTTTTTTATTGGCTAATGCATGAGTGACTTCCACCCCGGATTCGGTACGGCCAGCGGTTAAGGGTGAGGCACCAGTAACGAAGCCTATATCGGCGTCGTTATAGTAAGCTTTAGCACGGGTATTTTTTTTATTATCGTAATCTAGCTCAATACGAAAGGCGTCACCCTCAGCATCATTGCCTGCTAATTCTGCTGCATTAACCTGATTACTTGCTTGATAATTGGGATCCTCAGCTTTACTTTTCGCATATTCCGCCACCAGTTTTAAGGTATTGTTAATTTTAACCACACTATTAATGCTGGCAAGCTGTTCTTTATTCAGTGGGTCATCACTATTGATATAGCTGCCGCCAATAGCTACTTTCTCAGTCAGTTGCTGTTTGCCTGCTATACCACCGACCCAATATTTTTCGCCACCTTCGTCCACTTCCACAGTCACGCGCAGATAGATAGGGTTACCGTCAATGTCTTGGCTAGCAATCGGCGCTTTCAGATATAAGCTACGGCTGATCGGATCGATTTCATAATCAGCGAAGCGGGTAAGGGTCTCGCGGCGAATGATAAGTCCCGAATTATTAGCATCACGGGTGATAATTTCTATGGTCTCAGAGTTCTCTAATACCGCATCGAAGTTTTCGGCCAGTGGGTAAGGGCCTGAGATGCCTAGGCCACGAGTCTCATTAACCCGCTGTGAAGAGCTGGTCTCGGCGATAAACGTGGTAATGCGGGTATTGGCATCTTCGTATTGGGCTTTAACCCCTGTCAAAGTACGATTGTATTGACCCAGCTTAATGCCATCATCGTTATCAATTTGGGTTTTTAGGTCGCCATACATCGCGAATGAGCGACCCTTATCTAAGCGCACATAAAGCTTGCCAGTAGATTGCGCATCAAAGCCTTTGGCTGATGAGTCGCCATACACAGGATAATACTCGCCCGGCTCGATATCACGAAACAAGCGCTCGCCTTTTTTGTCGCTGTCATAAGACAAAGTGAGCAGATAGTCGCCACGTACTTTACCTTTAAGAAACATCGCGGCGCGGCCAGTCGCGGAATAGTCGTCATTACCGGCAAACTCCTTCAGCTCTTGTTCGAACGCGCCTTGAGCATCGGTAATATTACCACCGTCGAAGTCCTTGAGCGATATCGCCCCTTCAACGATACCAACGGCGATAAGAGGGCGCAATTTGGCAGTGAACTGTAGCGGAATCACTTGCTTACTGCTGCCAGTATCAACTACCAATTCGCCTTTACCCGGTACACTAGGCGCAATTACGGAAACTAACAGCTCGCCGCCATTTACAGTAACTTGCGTGCCCGCTTGGTCTTTACTGCTATCTGGTAGATTAATACGGCCAATATTGGTATCGATAGTAATAGGCGTTGAAGCGATATACGGACGGTTGTCACGGTCTTTTAAACTAATAACCATCTGATATTCGCTTACGCCATCCGCTTGTACTAACTGCTCTTGGGTACGATAGTCGATGGCTTGCAAACTATCTGGCGTTAAGACCTCAATGGTCTTCTCAGAGATAATCTTGCCATTTATATCAGTTGCGACGCCGCGTAGGGTATTGCGTCCACGTTTTAGATCTACTGCATAATAATCAAAGGCGGTAACGTTTTGTTTTTGCTGCTTGGCAGTTTTACCGATTTGTTCCTCAGACACTGCTTTGTCATTGGCATAAAGGGTGAAGTTCGATCCCAGTGGTGCTTGTACTTGTACCATCTGCTTGTAGGTATTAAGCTGTTGATCTGCTGATAAATTAATAAAGGCAACGTCGTTGTTAGCCACTTCTTTTAAATATTCTTCGAGCTCTTTCTCTACTGGGGGAGCAACAGTCGTAATGCTCATATCGACACGTGCAGCGCTAGGATTGACCATGTCAGCTACTATCGCTGAGTCACATTGAATGCCTTGATCTAATATATCGTTAGACTTACAGCCAGTGGCATCAACGTTATCTTTATAATCGCGATTATAATCAGGATCTAGGGTCAGCTCGCTTTTAACCGCTTGCTCTAAGCTATCATTTTTAGCACTAATGCTCTTGCTACGGGCAACCAGATCTTGGTTTAAGCGCTCAGTACTGTCTGCCATACCGCTGACAATAGCGAAATCAGCACGATGTAGCTCGCCGTATTTGAGATCGACAAAGCGGCTACCGGCATCACCCGCATTACGGTTGCTTTGGATAATCAGCTCAGTTTCTCTAGGTAAGGTAGTGCGGTCCACCTTTAAGACGTGAGTCTTAGCACTAATCCCATAAAAGTTATACTTGCCTTCAGGGTCAGTAACGATAAAATTACCGTTTTCCATATAGATACGCACGCCAGCAACGCCAAGCTCGCCATCTTCTTTTTGCTGAATGCCGTCGCGATTGATGTCGTGATAGACTTTACCAACGATGATACCGTCAGTGTTCATCATGCCGCGGCTCACTTCGATCGGCCACTGTGCTTCTCTTGAAGTAAGCACCTTGCCAGCATCATCTTTTTTATCACGACCATGAGCAGTAGCGCGGTTGACACCGTCACCGCCGAGTGCTGATGATCCGATAAGCACACGATAGGTTATTTTTTTACTTGTGCCTACATCCATATCACCCAAACTTAGGACTTGGTATTTACCTTCAGTCTTAAAATCATTAGTCTGAGCTTTATCAATTTTCAAACTATTTTCAGTATAACGAACTGTGCCTTCGACATAATCAAAGCCGCGTGGCAATGCGTCTTTTAGTTCAACATCATAAGCAGTCGCTTTTCCATCGTTTTTAACAGTTATACTGTAGTTAACATAGTCACCTAAAGATGCGGTTTTAACATCGCCTTCTTTTTCGACTTGTAAGCTAGGGTTTTCGTCAACGATATCGATCTTACTGGTATAGCCGCTGATAAAAGTTGTAAAGTCAGATTGGTTGGGCTTTTGGTTTAGAGGAAGCTCAGGATCAATACAGGCGACCAATTCTGCTCCTAAAGTATCACCTTGTAGTGTCTGGACAATCTTGTCATCAATAGCGTTAGCGTTATTTTCAGTTCGCGCGTTTAGGCGAAATTTACCAGTATTGTATTTTCCCGTAACATCATCTGGGATTTCTAAAGCTTTTAACGAATAGATATCACCTGTTGCAGGAGACGTAATAGCGACCCAGACTTGATCTTGCTCATCAGGGTCAGCGTTACACTGCGCATAGCTGGCTTGTAGATAAATATTTTCGCCTATCTGAGAAGTGCCTTTGCTATTGATCGCCCAGTCACTGCTCATAAAGTTAATGCTAGGCTCAACGATAATTAAACTATCTGTTGCAGTGGCGGCTTTTACTGAAGGGTCTTCTACAACAATGGCATCGATTTCGATATCGGCAGTACTACCTTCTACGGCACTAGGGTCAGATAGCGCTTCAACGATGAGGTCGATGCTTTCACTTTGACCCAAAGTAATCTGAGTGGTTAGATTCTTATCTAACTTAATTTCTTTATCTGCACCATCGAAAATGCCGTTATCATTCAAGTCTTGATAGACTTTTATGTTCGACAAGCTATTAGCTATGATAAGCGACAAATCGATAGTCTGATCGCTGTAGCTGGTGTTTGTAAGAACGTTTTTCCAACTAACTGTCTTACCTGGCTCTACCGTCTTTCTTAGTGGCGATTCTAAGGTGATACCATACTTAGGAAAAGCAGACGATTGGACGCGCACTTGGTTAGAGCTACTGCTTAGCAGCACACTTGTTTGACCATGAACAATGTAGCTAGCGTTAGCAATGTTGTCGATAAGCTGTAAAGCTGAATTAGTGGCCGCTAGGGCAGTATTCGATTGCATAAGCAACATCGCCAACGACAACGCGGAGATCCTCGCTGTACATAGGGCAGTACGATTAGACAGTATCATTATAGATTTGGTCATATGTCGCTTATGCAATAAAACAAAATGGGCGGTCTAGATTCCTCTAGCCTAAATAAATTCAGACTGTAGGAAGTCTATAAGTACCGATAGATACTTATAGACATTTAAATTAGATGGCAAAGTTAGACGTTAAAATGACATTTATAATAGCAATAGCAATATCAAAACAAAGCTATAATGTACGAGCGGTTTTTATTTTGACCTTAAACTGCAGGGTTGCTGCTCCTTGAGGCGCTAATGTAGCAATATTAGTAGTAATCGCAGTTCCATTGTTAGTCGCTGTATAGGTGCCACCAGCACTGGCAGTAGTCGTTGCAGTACCTTCTACATAATCAGCGTTGGCTGAGAATTTAGCCAATTCGTCTGTGATGACTACATCAGTAATGTTAAAACCTTCTGTCGCAGTAGAGGTGTTTTGGGCTTGGACTTGGTAAATAATACACTCACCAGGTAAGGCACCAGTAAGATCTTTGATAAGGAATCCGTCTGCAGTAATAGTAGTACCGTCACAATTTTTATTTATCGCCTGTTTTTTAACTAGCACTAAGCCGCGAACAGTTGTAGTATCTTCTATCGGAGGCACTGTAGGTGCGCCTTCTAGCTTCGGAATCAAGGTAACAATAGTCTTCTCAAACGTAGGGTCATTGGAACCTAATGGTGTGAACAGTGGTGCCTTAACTGACGACACTTTATAATTAATAGTGACGGTTCCACTAGGTGCTATGCCACCACTTAAAACACTGTTAATATCGTAGGCACCGTTAACAGCCGTAATCTTCTGTCCTTCCACTGTTGGTGTTGTAGTGTCATTACCATCTGGATAATAAGTGACAGTGACGGTATTAGGTTCTATGTTAACCGCATCCTGCGTGTTGCCATCATTATCAGTGATAGTGAACGTTAACTCACCAGCTTTACTCCCCTCGCGGTCTTTACCCGTGTTGGTAATGACCGTTTGATGAGTAACTTGACCGGCAGTACCTGAGGTCGGTGCAATTTCTCTGGTAGTAACACCGGTTAGGGTTAGAGCACGTTTGATGGTCAGTAATGGCACCGTTGAGTCGTCACCTGCAGAAGCTGGAGTCTGACCATTGACGTTATCAACATCGTTAGTAGGGTAAAATGTAGCAACGTTTTCAACAGTACTGTCTGTACTATCGATAAGCTCATTATCAGTTGCAGTATTATTGTCCAAGTCATCAGTGACTTTCACATGGTTGATGGCGGTTGCAGGAACAAGCGTACCGTTGCCAGCTTGTTTTACTTTAAAAGTGATGGTTAGCTTTTGACCTACTGGGATATTGATATCAGTAATGTTGAAGCCGCCATCACCCGCATTACCAGCGCCTATAGTGCCTTTGGTAGCTTGACCAGTGACTATTATGTTAGTGGCTGTTAGTGCTTCTGCCATGACTAGACCGGCTGGTAAAGTGTCTGTGATAGTAACAACAGTGGCATCAGTACTAAAGTCAGTGTTGCCGTCGTTGTTCACAACGATCTGATAAGTGGCGGTATCCGTTTTATCATTGAGGTCTAAACCATTAGTAATGGTCTTAACAATACCAAAGGTAGGGAGCCTTGTGAATGAGCTATCAGTGTTAGTAAGTGTGCTCGTTGGAGCATTAGGGTTAGCAGCCAAGACTGCACTCTTGGCAGATATTTGTAGTTGTTGACTATCTCCGCCTTTGTTACCAGTAGTTTTGGCATTAATAGAAAACTCAATATAATGCCCCTCTTCTAGAGGAAATGACTTGCCATTAGCTACACTATAGGGTGCGTTTGCTACAGTACGACCTGTATCTTCGGTTCCATCTGCGTCATATATCTTGTATGAGACAGTAGATTTAGCCGTATCATACTTTGCATCAGGTTCGGTCAGGGTTATAGTATAGGTGTCGGTGCGGTTACCGGTGTTAATCAAAGTATGCTTAAAGATGGCGAACCCATTAGGAGCCACTTCTTCTTGAATGTTTGCGTTATCACCTTGCTCACTGCCTGCTGCACTATCATCATTATCAGCACTCAATGAGAATGATACCTGTTCTGATACAATAACTCTTACTATATTAGATTTAACTTCAGGCTGATTCTGACCGCTAACGTTATAGCTGGCGCTCGCTTGGTTGGTGATATTTACTTCTGTTGTTGTTGAGCCAGTGTCTGCTGGTGCTGCGTTAGCAGTAGAACTAATGCCTAGCACTGCAGCGATTCCAACAGCTAATAAGCTGTAATTAAAAATGTTTGAACGCATGTATAACTCCGAAATTAAAAAACATTTAGAAATTGGGATTCTAGGGGGGTAACTGGGCTGCTTTAATCAATGATCGTATTAATCAACGATGGTATTAAGCGCCACAGCTGCCGATTTATTCGCTGGTAATAGCTTGATATCCCAACGTAAGGTACGGTATTCGGATAAGGGGATCTTGACCAGCTTGCCATCGACTTTGCGCATCAACGGCATATCGGCGTAGTTCTTGCCATCGATACTTGCTTGGGCGCTACTAGGATATACGTCACCAGTAAAAGTCATATTAGCGGGAATAGGCAGAGTCACGGCTAAGTCATTGATATTTTTATTGATCGCATTGGTATAAGTTGCTTTGTACTGAATGATGGTACCCGTTGGAGCAGTACGGACTGGTAAGTAGCTAACTTTACCCTCGGTATTTTTAATAACCTTGTTAGCTGTCAGCTCCATTTTCAGAGCGTCATCAGCATGAGCAGCACTCAATAAAAACACAGACGTTACGGTGACCAATAAAACACTGTGTAAAGCATTAAAACCTTTCATATCGTATTCCTTGCTTAAACCATTACTATCAGTGCGACCTTAACTTTTTGCTACGCAGTATCACGATCTGCAATTTATTATTTATGGATGGCTCTGACAAAAAATAGAATTATATCTCGATGGCATTGTCACAAAATAAATATAAAGAATCATTATAAAAACGATGGACGGAATTTTGAGGTAGTCAGACGGTAAAAGCCCTATGCAAGTAGACAGGGCTTTAGTTGAACTATATTGAGGTAGGTGATGTAGCTAGAAAGAGTCGAAGTTACAAACAGCAATTGATGCTATTTCGAAGCAGTTGTACTATATTTTGAATTAAAGTATAGAGTTGCCTTAGTAGCACTATCTGATGCTCTTCTCAAACTAAACTTATTAGAGATGATTTTATTAGTTGTTGGTAGGGCATTACTAGTGTATATAGTTGCAGGATCACCTTTTGGTACTGGCATTGAAAAGCTCGACTTAATTGACTGAAGTGGGTCGGTAATTTCCACTTCCTTTAATTCTACATGGCCACGATTATAAGCAACTACGCGGTAGGCGATACATTGGTCTGGAGTAATGTCGCTCACTGGTTGATCACTAAAGCCAATAGTCGGGTCACTCGTACTTTGATTGATAGTAGCGTCAAGGTAATTCAGATTGACATTGCAAGTATGGACATACTGTGTCTTCTTAAGTACCAACGCAGTGTTATTAGCTTTGACCTCACCAAAGTCAAGATTGTCATAAATATAATTACCATTGATGATCTTAACTTCTCTTTTATTAGATGTGGTATCAATACTGTAGTCCCATGAGTCCGGCTCGTTTTCAGTTAAACACACCATCTGTCCTACAGCTAGAGAGCTTTGAGGTACATTAAAGCTGTATTGGCCTGTACTGGATACTGTCTGCGGATTGGGCAAGCTGGTAATTATAAGAGTATTGCTATCACAGTCCGTTAGACTGACTTTTAGCTTACTGTTATATATTCCCAATTCACCTTTATTTAAGATGCCATTGAAGTATTTGCTGTCAACGTTGTTGATCTCGTCAGTTGTAAGACTCAGGCCAGCATTGTCATTAAATACTGTTCCAGAAAACGTATAAGGTTTTGGTGCATTTGCATTCGTAATAGTACAGGTAATCTCATCGCCATAGGTGGTATCAGCAAGCGTAAACGCGCGAGTTTTAGTAGTCGAGTTGTAGGCCATCGTTGCAGTAGGCATGACAGTCGTGCTACCCGTTGTGGCGTTGTTACAGGTATAGGTAGCATTGTAATTCGCTATATCGCCAAGTGTCGTTCCATTGATCACTCTTTCAGTAACCGTATAGCTGGTGCTTTCTTTTAAAGTTATTACAGGGCTACTGTCGTTGGTAACAGTTGTACCAGATCCGGTCGTCGTGAAGCGATTCGGCGTTGTCGTACCTTGTGTAGTAATTATCTCAAACTGATCGTTAGGGTTGACACGCGCACCTTCTAGCTGCTTTTTAATAATTACTTTAGGTGGAGCAAGACAAAAATAGAAATCAGAATATCCAACAGTATGGTCACTATTAGTTTCACTAAAAGTATTGTTATGTTTAAGGCTCAGAGGACTATTAGCAGGTTTATAATTCCAAGCGGCATCGATAGTACATTCTCCGGTCGCGCAGTTTCGGCCTTCGATAGCAGTTACTATACTGGTATTAGGAGCAGGATTATTAGCAGTGTGAAAGGCACTATCAAACGATAATCTACCGTTGTTGGCAGAGACATCTGCCTGTTCAATATAGGGTGTTCTTTGCACAGGAAAAAAACCGAAAATAAAACGAGTAACAGTAACTGAATCTAAATCTTGTATTTTATAGCCGGTTTTACTGACTGAACGATTGATACTAACGTCCATAACATGGTTGGTCTTGGCAGTTGTGGATTCATGAGATAAGTTTATAGCAGACGTAGTAGCACCAGGGATGGAACCAAAGAATGGGAGTATTCCCTCAGAACTATTTTTGTCTAAAATAGAAGAAAAATTAATATTGAAAGTTTTTTTACCTGAGGTCTCATTAAAGGTAAAGTTACCAGTAGAACTTCCAGCAATCCAGCTTAGAGGTATGGCTGTTACAGGAAATGTTGTAGTAGAAGTAGGAGCATTGGCACCAATATAATACATTTTATGATCAGCTGGACACATACCATTGCTAGAGCTGTCAGTCGATTCAAAGTTAGCATGAGCATTGTTCATACTTAGCCCAATGAATAGCAGCGCAGATATAATGAAAATAAATATCAGTCGAATGTTTGTATATTTTCCAAAGCTCGCATGTTTACTTTCTTGCATCTAGTCACCTCAAAGCCAAATTTACTTTAAACACATAAATACCGTACAAAAAAAGTAAAGAACGGCAAGCTAATTTATCTAAATGTAAAAAAATTACAAGCGACCAATTAACAAATAAGATGGAAGGTCAAATAGTAAGATGAGTAGCATTTTTTCTATAGTAATGATTATAAAGCGGTAAAAAGATATCGTATTTCCCATAAACATTTCTAAAAACACTAATCACTATTTATTTCAAAAATACTTGTTATATCTTCATTTCTCTACAGCTATAAACAATTGAGCCATAAACGCCTATAATAGACCCTGATAATTATTTAACGACCGAATATACGGCATTAACTGTACGGTCTATTTTATCATTATGCTCATTTAACGCGTATGCTAATGCACACTGCCACTATTTTGTATGACCTAGCTATATATAGACCGCATAAGACAATGGAATGCTTGAGCGTAGCAAGGAAGTCGTAAGTAATCCGGTATCTCATTACACACTATTTAATAAGACCCTGCCATTAGGTAGGTATGACTGATATAAAAGGATTAACAAAGATGAATTATTATAAGGATGCTGACAGCACCGAAACGCAGGAATGGTTGGAAGCTTTTGAGTCCGTTATCAAACATGCTGATAAAGATCGTGCCCAGTTTTTGCTAAAAGCGTTATACAATATGGCGGTGCAAGAAGGACTGCCGTTTAATCGTCTTGATACCGCTTACATCAATACTATCGCGGTTGAAGACGAGCCCATGTATCCCGGTGATTTGGCTATCGAACGCAAAATTCGCGCTTTAATTCGTTATAACGCTTTAGCGATGGTCATGCGCGCGAATAAAAATGATGATGATCTAGGGGGTCACTTAGCGACGTTTGCGTCTAGTGCTACTCTTTATGAAACCGGTTTTAACCATTTTTTCCGTGCCGCGAGCGATCATTTCGGCGGTGACATGATTTATTATCAAGGTCACTCAGCACCAGGTATCTACGCGCGCTCTTATTTAGAAGGCCGCTTGACTGAAGAGCAGCTCGATAACTTCCGTCGTGAAGTGGGCGGTAAAGGTTTATCAAGTTACCCGCATCCGTACTTGATGCCAGACTACTGGCAGTTCCCGACTGTCTCAATGGGTATTGGTCCCATTATGTCGATCTATCATGCCCACGTGCATCGCTATATGGAAAACCGTGGCTTGCTTGAAAAAGAAGGCCGTAAGATTTGGACATTCTTGGGTGATGGTGAGACCGATGAGCCAGAAAGCTTAGGCGCAATTTCTCTTGCTGGCCGTGAAAAGCTGGACAACCTGATTTGGGTGGTCAACTGTAACTTACAACGTCTTGATGGCCCAGTACGCGGTAATGGTAAGATCATTCAAGAACTAGAATCCGTATTCCGCGGCGCAGGCTGGCGAGTAATAAAAGTCGTTTGGGGCGGTAAATGGGATAGTCTATTGGCCAATGATTCTACCGGTGTCCTCAAACATCGCATGGAAGAATCGGTTGACGGTGAGTATCAATTATACGAAGCGCGTGACCCTGATTTTGTACGCAAAGAGTTCTTTGGTAAATATCCAGAACTTGAGGAAATGGCTAATGAGTTATCTAATGAGGATATTTCAAGCCTAAACCGTGGCGGTCATGATCCAATGAAAGTCTACGCCGCCTTTAGCGAAGCGATGAAAACCAAAGGTCAGCCAACGGTTATTCTGGCAAAAACAGTTAAAGGCTACGGTTTATCGACCCAAACTCAAGCGGTCAACAAATCGCATCAAATCAAAAAGTTGGATCAAGAAGCCTTGATGTATTTCCGTGATCGCTTTGATTTACCTTTTACTGACGAGCAGTTAGAGACCCTACCGTTTTATCGTCCTGAAGAGGGCTCAGCGGAGATGAAATATCTTAAAGGTCGCCGTGAAGCGTTAGGGGGTCATTTACCCAATCGCCGTAGTGGTCATATTCCTTTAGATATTCCTGAGCTGTCTATTTTTGATCGTGTGCTTCAGGGTAGTAAAGGAAAAGAGCAATCGACCACGATGGTATTTGTGCGTCTACTATCAGCGATGCTGAAAAATAAAGACATTCAAGATCGTGTCGTGCCAATCGTTCCTGATGAAGCACGTACCTTTGGTCTAGAAGGTATGTTCCGTCAATTGGGTATCTATTCTGCTGTTGGCCAGAAATATACTCCAGAAGACAGCGAAGCGTTAATGGGCTACAAAGAAGCCCTCGACGGTCACATGCTAGAAGAAGGTATTAACGAAGCAGGCGCCATGAGTACTTGGATTGCACTAGCAACCAGCTATTCTGTCAATGCGTTACCGATGATTCCGATGTACATTTACTACTCTATGTTTGGTTTCCAGCGTATTGGTGATTTGGCATGGGCCGCAGGTGACTGTCAAGCGCAAGGCTTCTTACTAGGCGCAACGGCTGGTCGTACCACTCTAAACGGTGAAGGCTTGCAGCATCAAGATGGCCATTCACAAATCTTATTCAACGTCGTACCTAACTGTGTGTCTTATGATCCTTGCTTTGGCTATGAGCTAGCAGTGGTGATGCATGATGGCCTGCGCCGTATGTATGGTGAAGGCGAGCGGGTCTATTATTACTTGACCTTGATGAATGAAAACTATGAGCAACCTGCAATGCCAGAGGGTGCTGAAGAAGGCATCAAACGCGGCATGTATCTGTTAGAAGACAATGGTTCAACCCAAGTACAGCTACTGGGTTCTGGTGTTATCCTACGCGAAGTACAAAAAGCGGCGAAAATACTACAAGACGAGTTTAATATTACTGCTAACGTTTGGAGCGTGACCAGCTTTAATGAGCTGACTCGCGATGGTATGGTCTGTGATGATTATAACCGTCTACATCCAATGGATGAAGAGCGCGTGCCATGGGTTACAGAACAGCTTGCGCCGCACGAAGGTATCGTAGTGGCAGCAACGGATTATATGCGCAACTACTCAGAGCAAATCCGAGCCTGGTTACCTGATAATCGTCCTTATACCACCTTGGGTACGGATGGTTATGGTCGCTCTGATAGCCGTGAGCAATTACGCAGTTTCTTCAACGTTGATGCTGCGCATATTGTTGTTGCCACGCTTAAACGCTTAGCTGACGAAGGCGAAGTAGAAATGCGCTTGGTAAAAGATGCTATTTCAAGCTTGGGTATTGATGTCGATCTACCACCTGCATGGCAGCAGCAGCCTTATTATGACCATTCTCCAGATGCACCAGCACCTGGTAATGTGAATCCGAATCCTGTCCCTGAGTTTGTCAGTGAAGACGATGACGAAATTAGTAATGAAGGCCGTGCTGAAGACCAAGCCGATGCCACTTTACTCAATGATGATGACGTCACAGAATAAAACCTATAAGACAAGGCAATCTTAAGATAAGGAGAATAAGGATGGATATTAAAGCCCCCGATTTGGGTGTCGATAGCGCCGAAGTCAGTGAGATTATGGTTAGTGTTGGTGATGTTATCGCAAAAGACGATAATATTATCCTACTAGAATCTGATAAAGCCTCGGTAGAAGTACCGAGTTCCGCTGGTGGTAAAATTACCAAGATTAATGTTGCTGTTGGCGATCAAGTCAGTGAAGGCATGGTACTCATTGAGCTCGATAGCGATGTAGATAGCGATAGCTCAGATGCTAATGACGCAAGCGCTGATGTGACTGACTCTAAGAAAGACAGTGAGACTGCTAATAGCGACAAAAGTGATAATGATAATAACGACAATAGTAGCGACGACCAAGCTGCTGTTGCTACTGAAGACCGTTCATCATCTTCTGCTACTACAGCAGGGACAGCGACTACGCATGCGCTACCAGATCTAGGTGTTGATGAAGCAGAAGTGTCGGAGATTATGGTCAGCGAAGGCGATATGGTCAGTGCCGATCAATCAATCTTGTTGATTGAGTCTGATAAAGCGTCAGTCGAAGTGCCTGCGCCCGAAGCCGGCAGAATTGAAAAAATATTAGTAAAAGCCGGTGACATGGTGGCTAATGGCCAAGACTTTATTATTATCGTTAGTAGTGCAGCTGCCACTAGCAATGAGCAAGCTGACACGCCCAAGGTTGAAGAAGCTGCAACGCCCAAACCAGCTGCTACGGCTGCACCGCAAACCACAGACGAACCAAAACCAGCTGCCGTTAAATCGTCGCCTGTGGTCAATAACGCGCCTACGAACACTGCGGATAGTAAGTTAACAGAAGCTCAGGTTAATGATAAGGCAGCCGAAGTATATGCTGGTCCTGCAGTACGTAAGCTAGCTCGTCAATTGGGTGTGGACATCACCCAAGTCAATGGTTCAGCGTTGAATAATCGTATCCTAAAAGAAGATCTGTTTGCACACGTCAAAAATAGTTTGACTACTCCGCAAGCAGCCCCTACTAGCGTTAGTGTTGCCAGCACAAGTTTGCCAAAACTGCCTGACATGAGCAATGTTGAGATTTGGGGCGAGACCGAAACCACAGACCTCACGCGTTTGCAAAAAGTCTCTATACCGCAGCTCAATTACAACACCTATTTACCGCAAGTGACCCAGTTCGACGTCTCTGATATCACTGAAACTGAGAAGCTACGTGGTGAACTAAAAGGGGGTATGAAAGCCCAAGGTATTGGCCTGACTATTCTAGCCTTTATCGTCAAAGCGACGGCTTATGCGCTGACTCAACATCCACGCTTTAACAGTCATTTAAGTGATGACAATACCCAAGTGATTCTGCGTAAAAGCGTGAATATGGGTATTGCGGTGGCAACTGATGATGGTCTGATTGTCCCGGTCATCAAAAATGCGCAAGATAAAGGTATCAAGCAGATTGCCATTGAAATTGGTGAGCTGGCAGTAAAAGCACGTGATAAAAAGTTAAGCACTAAAGATTTGCAAGGTGCCAGCTTCACGATTTCAAGCCAAGGTATCTTAGGTGGTACGGCATTTACACCACTGGTCAACTGGCCACAAGTGGCTATTTTAGGCGCTTCAGAAGCAACTATGCAGCCGCATTGGAATGCTGCCAAGCAAACCTTTGAACCACGCCTGATGTTGCCCTTGTCACTATCTTATGATCATCGAGTTATTAACGGCGCTGATGCTGCGGTATTTACTCGTTATGTCGCCGGTCTACTTGCCGATCCACGCCGTATCTTGCTATAGGCTGTTTGATCGCTTAATAACCATACTGATAATAAAAAGGACTGTCCATGGACGGTCTTTTTTACGTCTAATATTTAATAAAAGCTTGGATGAAATACTCATTGTATAAAATAATAGACACAAAAAAGCCAGCATATAGCCGGCTTTTTTCATTCATATTACTTTATGTTATATTAGAAAGTTTTAACAAAAGCAACGCCATAAACCCAAGGACTGATATCGATTTCACCAATATCTGCACCATCTAAGCTAGCATCAGTTTTGATGTCCATATAACGCGCATCAATACGGAAAGCTTCAGTTGGCGCAAATGGAATATCTAAGCCAATGTGGCCAGCAACACCAACGCTATCGTCAAGGTTTAATTCAACACCAGGAAAATTAATCTTTTCTTCAAAGAAAGTAGTGTAGTTGACACCAATACCAATGAACGGCTTCACATTCATCGGCATGTTATAGCCATCGAAGTGATACTGTAAAGAAAGAGTAGGTGGTAAATGTTGAGTTTTACCTTCAATAATATTACCATTAGGAGCAGTAAAGGTGATGTCATGATGAAAAGGAATCGCAGCTAGCAACTCAATACCGACGTTATTAGCGATAAAATATTCACCACTGATGGTTGGACGCACATCACCATCAACGTCAACAGATACATCACCATCAAGTAAGGTACCATTATCGCTTTTAGGGTCAACATAGTGTGCGCCAGCAGCGACTGTCCAAGTACCAGCAGGTATCGCAAAGGCGGTGGTCATTGTGAGAGCAGCAGCAGTCGCTAAAACTAGGGATTGTAGTTTCATTAATTGGTTCCTTAAGGTAATAAATGATTGCCGATAAATTACTAATGAGGGATGACATTAGTTACCGATACATGATGTTATTGTTATAAATTAACTGGTAACATCACCACTTCATTATAATACAAAACCCTTATTAACTGTAATGTTTTAGATATAATTTAGTAACATTCACTTAATAACCTATTATTGTAGGTGCTCTAGAGCCCATTTTTACATAACCTACAGCAAGGAATCAGTCATATATTATGCTCGGCTACTGCAGTAACTCACCACTTCGTTGTGCCAATGCGCGCTCAATGATAATGCTAAATCAAGTTGACCAATGTTGTTCTGAGTGCAGACTGCATTTATTACCTGCTCAGCAGCTGCGTGATGGTTCACATGCTGATCAACGGGTTTTACAGTTGGCTTTGTTAGTAATGGTGTTAATTGTGCTGGCTCTGGTCTATATTTATTACACTGGTCTTGCATAACCATTACCATCCACCAGCATTTCAGGATGAGTGGCAATCGGTTTAAGGAAACCATTTTAACAATAGTTTTTAAAATTAATCTCTCAAGCAGCAGTGTTAATCTGCTAGATTTAAATAGGGCAAATACTGTTCTTATAATTATATTTGAGACTTATATCACTCCCTTATAATGATATCGTGGTAACTTAAGTCACTTGGCGGCTGAAATAAAACAGTTCTTATTGTTTCTGCCTCACTCTTTATTACTATAAGACCGGTATTGCACCGCATAGGGACGGCATGATATTCCAATCTATACGGCGCTTGCGTCATTTTGTTTATAATATTTTGCAAAATGATGACCACGACACCTTGTTCAGTCGTTACGTTGACTATTTTCTAATTTTTTTGATTATGACCAATGTAGCCGCAGTAATTGCGGAGTCTGTTGATCAGTGGTACTACCCCAATCAAAGCTACTTTACTTGGTTTGAGAATTTTTCTATCGTGGTGTTTTCTATTGAGTATTCACTGCGCTTATGGAGCGTGGCTGAAGCCAAGCCTGACAATACCACCTGGCGGCAACGTTGGGATTGGTTGAGAAGCCCTTCGGCTCTCATTGATTTGATAGCCATTGCCCCCGCTTTCTTAAACTTCTTCGTCAGTATTGATTTACGTTTCTTACGTATTCTACGTTTGTTCCGCATTCTTAAGCTGACCCGCTATTTTGCCTCCATGCGTATTTTATTGGTGGTTATCAGCAAAGAGAAAGGCTCATTTCAAGCGGTTATTTTTATCTTAATTATTATGATTGTGACGGCCTCTAGTGGTATTTATTTAGTCGAAAACCATGCCCAGCCGGATGAGTTTGAGTCGATACCTAAGGCTATGTGGTGGGCGGTGGTCACCCTGACCACGGTTGGTTATGGCGACGTCATACCGATTACCACTGCAGGTAAGATATTAGGTGCGATTATCACGATATTAGGTGTGGGTCTGGCAGCACTGCCAGCCGGTATTTTGGCGACGGGTTTGGCCAATGAGTTAAGCCAACGCCGTGATGAGTTGGAACAACAGTTTCGCGAACTCTTAGTCGATGGTGATTTTGATTTGGTACAAAATCAAAGTATGATCGATAAAATTCGTCGTGAGCTGGGCTTGGATAAAGAGCAGGCACAAGATATTGTGCTCCAAGTACTACGGGAGCAATCGCTTGAACGCCGAGAAAAAGACGTGCAGAAAAAGAATTTTTGCCCGCATTGCGGGGAAGCGCTAGAGTAAGTTGATGTCTTTAAGGTTTGATTAAGGGTTACGAACAGTTAAGGCAATCCATATCGGCGATAGTAATAATAGTCAAATTATTCACGAGCTGTTTGTGGCATTGGCAGGGCGCGGGCAAGCTCATGTGCGACTTGTTGCGCCGCTTTTTGTATATCAGTATCGGTTAATGGCAAGTTTTGTAGCGTTAAATGCCAGTCATCCACTTCGCGGCGTAAACTGGCTATCCAAATGGCGCTACAGCCGTGTGGCAGCTGCTTCAGAGACACTTCAAAAGCGCGGTTGCCTTCATCATCACTAAGATGCATTTCACCACTATCAACTGCTCTGAATGGTTGACCGTAGTACGAGCTGGCTATCAAGCCAATGTGGTTAATGTGTGCTGGAATTTTATTTAGATACAAGCGAATTTGCTCTTGATCTAGCGGCGCATGATACAGTGCTTGTTCGCCGCGATCTTTGCCGTCTAGGCTATCCCCTTGATGCCTTACTGTTTCACTTTTATCGCGCAACTGCTTGAACCATACTATATCGTTTATGGTGCACTTGTCATCATATAGCACGCAAGCCAAATCAAGATCAATCGTTCCTTGATTTTGTTTGAAACGCTTCATCATACCTTTCGGGTCAGTCTTGGTAAATTTATAATTTAAACTAAAAAATAAAGTATCGGCTGTCAAGCCAAGCGCAGCCAAACTGCCTGAAATGAGCGGTGGTGACGTAGGCGATGAGGGGGTAGCGGTCGACATAATATTCCTTTTGGATGCTTAATTTTTATTTTTAAGGGGCTGTTGTCACTGGCTTATATACATTGTTTCTTGACGCTGCCTATAAATAAGGGGCTATAACGGCTATTCAACATCTAAGTCTAATACGACTTGATAAAGTAGCGATGGTTTGGCATCTAATAGTCCTTTACCGAAACCGCGTAGCCACCACACTAACTGAGAGTTCAAGTTAACTGTCGTATTTATCGTGAGGGTGTCATCGTCATTCATGATCACTGTTTGGTCGTCGCTGAGCTTACTTTCAGTAAGGCTCTTACCGGCTTTTTTGGTAAATGTCAGCTCGATCGCCGTATTTTTGCCGTGATCGGGTAGCTGACTGAGTAAGGGGTGGGTAAAGCCCATACCACCGGCATCCAAGTAGCTGTCTAAATGAAAGTTATCAGGGGTCTGTGCGGTACTATCAAGTATCTCAACATTGGCAAATCGATGTAAGGCAAAGGTACGAATGATAGCATCTGGGTCATCGGTGCGGGTCGCCAGCAGATAAATAATGACCCCGCGTTGAATGATGGCAATGGGGTTTAATACATACTCACCGGCTTGCGATTTGTTACTGCGGGTATAGCAGGCTTTGATTTGTAACTGATAAAATAGGGCATGGTAAATATTATCTTTACTGTCCAAATCGATATGTGGCGCAATTAAAGGTTGGGTAGCCGGTTCAATACGTACTCTGTCAATCCATGAATGAGTCACCTTGCTATTTTTGAGTTGTCGCCGCGCCAAATCGAACCACGGAAACAGTTCCCCTAAAATAGCAGGGGGCAGCAGTTGGGTCAGATTGGCTTCGACCATGTTAAAGGCAACCGCTTGTGATAGGTTCATATGCGGTAAGCTCTGCAAAGGTGCGTCTTCTTCCCAGCGCCAGCCCTGCGGATTGGCATTATTCTTTTCGATAGGAAAGCGTTTGGCTAAAGCGTTTAAGTCTCTTTGCACAGTGCGTAAGCTGATGTCAAAGCCTGCTAAGCTCAGCTGCTCATATACATGGGTAGTGCCCACCCAACGATTACGCTGTAGCTGCGACAGTACTTGCCACTGACGCGCAGTGGTTGCAGCCCCGTGTCGACTATCAGCTATATCTTCAGAGACGTTATTAGCCGAAACTGGCAGGGTATCAGTTTGCGGCTCACTAGCAGGCTGTCGAACCTTGAGGCTATCGGCGTCAGTATTCTGTACAGTCATTAAGAGATAACCTTTATAAAGTTAATCTTATACCAATACCCAAAAAATAAGCTAACGCCGTCAAATTTGCTAAGCCTACTCGTTGTAGAGGCTGCATTCGATTTTTGCGTTATCCTCGATTTCTGAACATGGTATTAGTATCGAATAGGATCTTTCTGTTAAGATTTTTGCCTTTATATCTTTCTAGCTATAGTTAAAATACCTTAAAAACGCGACGGTACTGCTGGTATAAGTTTTTTGCAGCCTCTGTCTGCGTAGGCACAGCAAGCAAGAAAAACGTATGCCAGCAGTATATTATGTATCGATATTACTTTTCATTGACTATAGTAGTCTTTTGTTTATCATCGCAGAAAATAGGGGTAGCGTCTAGGAAGATTACGCGCGCTTTGACTATTACTTCAGACTAACGACTGGGTTGATATGGTCGTTAGTCTAAAATCAACGTTCGTTCAAAACGAAAATAACATGCAGATGTTACCAGTATTTGGAACAAGGCTTTTTACTCAAATTTTTGAATGTCTTGTCTATGAACCTTTGCAGGCGGGTTCATTCATTGTTACTGAATCTACCTCAGTCATGACCTCATCGCCATAGGACATAACGTTAAACTGCTTTTAGACGTTGTCGTCTGCTAGCTCATCCTGGTTATTATCTGTGTCTTTTCTATCTTGTTCTTTCTTCCTCTTAGCCTCTTTTTTCTGCTTTTTAGCTTTGCGCTTGTTCTTAGCTTTTGTTTTAGATTTTTTGTCTTCTGCATCATCAGAGGTATCCTGATTGTCATCCCATAGCATTAGGCGGCTTAAGACCTTGCCAAATAAAGTTTCTTTGCGATAGCGCTTCTTTTTATTCATGCTATCGATAGGCAGTCCAGTCATCAGAGTCAAAGCTTCACTAAGGGTGTGCACGCCATAAATATGGAATTGTTCGTTTTCAACGGCGTTAATAATATCATCACGCAGCATTAACTGCTTAACATTGGCCATTGGAATGACCACACCCTGCTGTCCGGTCAATTTTTGCTCTCGGCAGGCATCAAAGAAGCCCGCAATTTTGGCATTAATACCGCCGACCGCCTGTACTTCGCCCAGCTGATTCATAGAACCAGTAATCGCCAACGCTTGATTGATTGGTACATTTGCTAGGGCTGATAATAACGCACAGGCTTCGCTAACGGTGGCACTATCACCATCAATATGGGCATAACTCTGCTCAAAGGCTAAGGAGGCGCTAAAGTTTAATGCGTGATGCTGGCTAAATAGGGCTCGCAAATAGCTGGTCATAATTAGCATGCCTTTAGCATGCAAGCTACCCCCCAAATCGACATCACGTTCAATATCTAGAATGTCACCAGCACCGATATTAGGTTGAATAACCGCCGTTAAACGGGCAGGCATACCAAATTCACTATCGGCATAGCTGACCACGGTCAAGGCGTTAACTTGTCCAACGGCTTGACCCTGGGTGTTGATGAGCTGTTGACCATTTTTGAGCTCATCCCAATAAAGATCGCGCAAGTATCCTGAGCGCTCATCCATGTCAGCAATGGCCTGGGTAACATGACTGGCATCGACGATATCTTGATTATCAAGGCGGGCGTGGCGATTGGATTCGTGTAACAGGGCAATTAAGCGATCACTATGTAGACTCAAGCGTTCTTGGTCTTCAGCTTGCAAACTTAGATGTTCGAGTAAAGCAGCTTGGGCGCTACTATCGAAAGGATAGAGCTTGGCATAACTGATAATATCGGCCATTTTAGCCACCAGTGCTAACTCATGTTCACGCGTGCGGGGAACGTCGTCATGAAAATCAGCGCGTACCTTAAAGACGGCATCAAACTCTGGCTCTAGCTCTAATAACTCATAGTATAAATCGGCTTCCCCTAATAAAACCACTTTAATATTAAGGTCGATAGGCGTAGGCGCTAACGACAAGCTGCCGGTCAAGGTGAGCATTTGCTCAAGGCTGGATAGTTTTATTTTGCGTGATTGTAGGGCGCGTTTTAGTCCTTGCCAGGCATAAGGATGTTCGAGCAGATGACTGGCTTCTAATAAAAGATAACCGCCATTAGCACGATGTAATGCGCCGGCACGAATCATGCTGACATCGGTGGTAACCGTACCAAGTTGGGTGATTTGCTCGACATGACCCAATAGATTTAGATGGGTTGGCAAGTCTTCAAAAATGACTGGCGCACCACTGCCAGGCGTATGACTGACTATAACGTTGACCGCATAACGGCTAGGAGTCGTTGCCAATACCGCAGCCACAAATTCCTCATCATCGCCATTTACGATACGTTCGACATGAGTGACCATATCAGTAAACAGTACTTCCAAATAATTGATGACTGAGGGTAACGTAACAAATTGCTCACGAATAGGCAGGAATAAAGGTTGTAGTGCACGGCGGGCAATATTACGATGCAGCGCTTCTATAGCATCATTGGCATCATCTTCTAATTGCTCTAATTCGATGGTCAGCTGATTAAGACGCTTTTGCATGTGGTTCTTTTTTGCAAAGTTATTTAAATCATTCTTGTGATCAGTATGGGCATCTGCATCGGTGTCACGGTCGGTCTTTGAGTCTGAAGTTATATCTGAGGCTAAGCTTTGGTTACTGTTCTTGTTTGACTGAATCTTGTTTGACCGAACATCCGATCCAAGAGCTAAGTCAGAGTCAGCAATATCTTCAACCTCTTTCTTATCCTTAACTGTTTTGTCGCCATCCTCTGTTAACAGTTGGCTGGGATGGACAAATATAGCTTTATTATCATAGGGACGAAAGGTAAGCGCTAAGTCATACTGCTTACCCTCAGCGTTTAGCGCATCGTAAGCGCAACTTTCCTTTTGATCAGTATCATTTTTAATTATTTCTATTTTGCTTTGGTAATGGTCACTGCGAAAGCGTTGGGTTAAGCGCTTTTTGGCCTGTTGCCATAAGTTATTGACGTGCTGTTGCAGCAGTGTCGCTTGTCCAGCAGGCAAATGCAGTGCCACTGGAGTCCGTGGGTCAGTGAAATTATGTACGTAGACCCAATCATTAGGCGTCGGTGCGTTTGCAGCAATATGCTGTAGTAGGCGGCTAATGACCGTACGTTTGCCCAGCCCATTTTCACCAGCGGCAAACACATGATAACCGCTAGCGTTGATATCTAATGCGGTTTGCAAGGCCTTGAGCGCGCGCTGTTGACCAAAGCCAATATCTAGTACGGGAGCATTGCGCGTATCTATAGGCAGATCCCTAATGTTGCTATAGCGTTTGAGCTGCTCAGCCCTTATCAGACAGCGCTGATTCACTGCTGTAAATATAGGGTCAGGGGTAACAGGTAGTGTTGCTTGAGACTCAGTTACGTCAGCAGTGGACGCTAGCGAGTCTTTAGAATTATCTGGGTTGTGAGTCATATCTTCTAGGCTTTGAGTCATAATAGTGTTTGGCTGTTCGGTCAGCTTTGCGTTCATAGGCAGATGATTGATCATCAAGGATTTCATGCATAACAAATAGAATGAATAAATGGTATTAAATTATTGATAGTAAAGTAAAAAAGTCAAGACAAGCCATTTATGGTTAGTTGTGGCTCGCAGTAATAAACAATAAACATCGTACTTAAAAAGGTTATGTCGTCACATCAAATACATTATCAATTGTTGTTTATAGTTATAAATTTAGTGCGACAAAAGACGAATAAGTCATTAATGGCTTCGAAGATAGTATAAGATGGCGGACATTGGCGCAATCTGCAACTATTCAACACGCAGCCCTCATGATAAAATAAACGGTTCACATGCCAAAACGGGATAACTTGTTTTATGTCAGCATCCGCTAAGCCTTCTGTCAACTCTACAAGTAGCACGCCTTTTTCTAACATTGACCCCACTGGCTTTGTTAAACTTGGCGCACAGTTACCGATGCTCGCTGACATATTAGCGCAGGCAACAACTGCATTGGCATTGTCGCTCGATAATAGTCAGCAACGCACGCTATTATTATACTTGGATAAGCTTTTATTATGGAATAAAGCGTATAATCTGACCGCTATTACCGACCCAGTAGAAGCGCTTACTAAGCACATTATCGATTGCTTGGCCATTATAGCGCATTTACCGCCAGGAACTTTGTTAGATATCGGTACGGGTGCCGGACTACCAGCGGTGATTATTGCCATTTGTCAGCCTGAACGTCAGTGCACCGCTTTAGATAGTAATCAAAAAAAGATTCGCTTTATTAAACAGATTAGTAGTGAGCTTGGCTTGACCAATGTGCAACCGATTGCGGCTCGGATTGAAGCGCATGACGCTCAATATGACGTGGTCACATCCAGAGCTTTTGCCAGCTTGATAGATTTTGTAGCAGCAGCAAATCCGCGCCTAGCCAATAATGGCCGTCTATGTGCCATGAAAGGTAAAGCGCCTACTAGTGAAGAGCTTAACATGTTAGATAAAGAGTGGCAGATTAATACTATTAAATTGGATGTGCCACGGTTGCATGACAGTCGGCATCTGATTGAATTATCGCTAAAAAATGTCTAAGCTATCTGTCTATGAGCGCCCTAGTTTATGAGCATACTAGTGTTATCTATGACCATATTAGTGGCTATAAAACCAGTACCACTGGTTACTGGCCTATAACAATAAGCGGTGAGTGTCACATTAATTAAATTGAGTGAGTGTATGGAAATCATAGCAATTGCGAATCAAAAAGGCGGCGTTGGCAAAACCACGACGGCGGTCAACTTGACTGCCAGTTTGGCCGCCAAGCGCAAGCGGGTACTGCTGATTGACTTAGACCCACAGGGTAATGCCACTAGTGGTACTGGCCTTGATAAGAACGACCTTGAGTTAACGATTACTGACGTGTTACTTGATGGCACGTCTTTGCAAGAGGCTATTATCAAAAGCCCGGCAGGCTTTGATGTGATTGGTGCCAATCGTGAGCTGGCAGGTATGGATATTACCTTGATGGGTCAAACCAATAGCCACGAGCTATTAAAGACTGCGATGGCGGAATTAGTAGCGGATCAAATTAATGATCAAAAAAAGCCTTACGATTATATTATTATGGACTGTGCACCCAGTTTAAACTTATTGACTATCAATGCTTTAGTCGCTACTGACGGGGTTATTATTCCGATGCAGTGTGAGTATTATGCGCTAGAAGGTCTTGCTGACTTGTCACAAACGATTGAGCGGTTAACGGAGCTGAATCCTAAGCTGTATATTCGCGGAGTGGTTAGAACCTTATTTGATGCGCGCAATACCTTGGCCAATGATGTATCCGCTGAGCTTGACGCACATTTTGGCGACATAATGTACAAAACTCATATTCCAAGAAATATTCGTTTGGCTGAAGCACCAGCCCATGGCATGCCAGTACTGGCGTTTGAAAAAAGCTCAAAAGGTGCGCAAGCCTATCAAAAGCTCGCTGCTGAAGTTATTAAGCAAAGCCGCTAGTAGAGTAGTTGTAGCTATTAGTGCACTAATAATAGCGGTCTGAAAATTTACTAAACTGTTTAAGTGTTATTTTTTATATTCATTAATCATTATAGTTATCAATAAGCACTTATTAATAATCATTGGGCTTTTATTTTAGCGTTAGAGGATAGGTAATCATGGCGAAGAAAAGAGGGTTGGCTGCCAATCGAGGCTTAGATGCCCTATTGGGGTCAATCAAAAAAGAAAAGCAAATTACCGCCTCTGCCTTACAAGATGACACGGTTGTAAGTAATAGTATCGTTGTAAGTGACGATACGGCTATAAGTGATGATACGGTTATAAGTGATGATACGGTGCTGAATACAGTCTCAAACTTAGCTTCAGAAGCAACATCAGAAGCAAGTAAACTAGCTAAAACTAGCCGTGCAAAAGCTCGTGAAAAATCAGCTATTGCTATAGAAGAGGCTAACAACAAGAGCAATCGTACGCCACGCCCAGCACGAAATAGTAGTAGGATGCGTAACAGCGTTACCGATAACAGTGCGGCTGACGACCAAATTAGTTTAGTACAAATAGATGTTAATCGGTTGCAAGCCGGTAAATACCAGCCACGTCGTGATATGAGCGAGACCGCGCTTGCAGAGTTGGCCTCTTCTATTGAACAGCACGGCGTCATGCAACCTATCGTTATTCGTCCGTTACTGGCAAATGAAGACAAAAGTGCTGCGGTGGTTACTCATGAGATTATCGCTGGTGAGCGCCGCTGGCGTGCCGCAAAAATGGCCGGTAAAACAGTTATCCCAGCGATTGAACGTGCGTTATCCGATGAGCTGGCCATTGCGCTGGCATTAATCGAGAATATTCAACGTGAAGACTTATCTGTGATTGAGCAGGCTGCCGCATTACAGCGGTTTCATACTGAATTTGGTATGAGTCATGCCATGATTGCTGAAGTGGTGGGCAAAGCGCGTACGACGGTATCGAATTTATTAAGATTGAACCAGTTACATGACACGGTCAAAGACCACCTAGCAAATAGTGCGCTCGATATGGGTCATGCACGTACGTTACTGGCACTATCCTCCGAGCAACAACCGATCATTGCCCAAAAGATAATCGATGGTGGTATGACGGTACGAGAAGCCGAAAAGTTGGTTAAATCAATCTTAAACCCTGCGCCCAAAATAAACCGTACAGAACAGGTGCAGAGTCATGATGCTGAGCGCTTAACTCAGCGTCTGACGGATGCGTTAGGGGCTGAGGTCAAGCTCAAACATAAAAAAGACGGTCAAGGTAGTGTCGAAATATTTTTCCACAATCAAGATGAGTTTGCCAGCTTGATTAAATATTTAGAAGCACAAAATTGATACTGTTTCAAACGTTTATATCGTCACGCTGTCAGTGTGAAAAATTCATAGATTTACACCCAAATTGAGGCTTTTATGAGCCAAGCTTTTCAGTCTGACTCTAAAAAAAATACGGCTAAAAAAATATCAGCGTCGCCATCAACTACGCCCAAGCACAAGACATTACTGCGCCTATTAAGCTACCTTAAACCCTATTGGTGGGCGTTATTACTGACGGTGGTCGGTTTTAGTATTAACGCTGCAACAGAGATTTGGATTGCTAAGTTACTGCAATATATTACTGATGCCATTAACCAAAACGACCAAAGTAAACAAGATTTATTTCCATTTATTATTATTGCGCTATTTTTCGTGCGCGGTGTGGGCAGCTTTTTGGGTAACTACTATACTGCCTTGGTATCGCGGAATCTGGTTTATGAGCTGCGGGTGCAAGTGTTTAACAAGTTGCTGCGCTTACCGAGTTCATTCTATCTAGCCAATCCAGCAGGCACGATATCTTCTAAGCTTATTTTTGATGTGGAGCAGGTGACTGCTGCTAGTACTGACTCTTTGAAGACCCTGTTGCGTGATGGTCTAACGGTTTTAGCTTTGATGGGCTTTTTACTTTATAGCAATTGGCGTTTGACCTTAATTCTGTTTTTAGTGTTACCGCCAATATTATGGCTGATTCGTATTGCCTCTAGGCGCTATCTCAAACTGTCAAAGGGCATCCAAGAAACTATGGGTGATGTTAGTCATATCACTAATGAAGTGATTGGCGGTTATCAGGTGGTCAAAAATTATGGTGGGCAAGCTTATGAAGCGAAGCGTTTTGACGCGACTTCAAAAAAGAACTTACGCCAAGGCATGAAGGTAGTCGTTACTAACAGCATTAATACGCCAGCGGTACAGCTATTGATGGCGATAGCAATGGCCGTAGTCGTGTGGCTTGCGCTACGTCCTGCGGTCATTGATAACATCTCAGCGGGTGAGTTTATCTCTTATATCGCGGCGGCGGGTTTGCTCAGTAAGCCGGTGCGCTCGTTGACCGATGTCAATCAAAAACTGCAAAAAGGTATTGCTGCTGGCGAGTCTATATTCGCGCTGATTGATGAGCCCGAAGAGCAAGACAGCGGCACGCTTAATCCGGCCCTATCAGGCGCGATTCATTTAAATAACGTCGGCTTGGTCTACCCAGACTCGACTGTGGCCTTACAAGACTTTAACTTAGACATACGCGCAGGCGAAACCGTCGCGTTGGTTGGGCGTAGTGGTGCCGGCAAGTCATCCTTAGTGAACTTACTAACGCGCACCCTAACGACTTCTTCAGGGCAAATTACGATGGACGGTATGCCGATTGAGGACATTACTTTAGAGAGTTTGCGTTCGCAGATTGCGATGGTCAATCAGCAAGTGGTACTGTTTAATACCACCGTATTTAATAATATTGCTTATGGTAGTTTAGCGCAAAAAACTCAGGCTGAAGTTGAGCTTGCAGCAAAAGATGCCTTTGCTCATGACTTCATTATGAAGATGCCACGCGGCTATCAAAGTGAGATTGGCGCGGAAGGTCTTCAGTTATCTGGTGGACAGCGTCAGCGCTTATCTATTGCTCGTGCTCTCCTAAAAGATGCGCCCATTTTAATATTGGATGAAGCGACTAGTGCGCTTGATAATGAGTCGGAATATTTCATCCAGCAAGCACTCGATAATGTCATGAAAAATCGCACAACTCTAGTTATTGCGCATCGCTTAACCACTATTGAATCTGCCGACCGCATCGCAGTGATGAATGGCGGCCAGATTGTCGAGATTGGAACCCACAGCGAGCTGATGCAAAAGCAAGGTCATTACGCGCAAATGTATGAAAGAGATTTTGAGTAGCTTTTTGCGGTTGATAAAACGATTGAGCTGCTACTCATTAAGAGCTGCTAAGTATAAAGGCGTGGTCAAATCTCTAATAAATGACAGTACGATAATCTACAATTAAGCAATGATAGGTGAAGTGGTAGCCCATGAGCATTGAAACGACAGTGACCCATGCATGGCAACGTCAAGCTGCTTGGTTATGGCTATTGCTGCCTATCAGCTGGCTGTATGGTTTGCTTATGATGCTACGCCGTCAGGCTTACAAAACGGGGTTGTTTTCTAGCTATCGTGCGCCCACTGCTGTCATGGTCATCGGTAATATTACGGTCGGTGGCAGTGGTAAGACCCCATTAATTATTACCTTGGTCAGTTATTTGCAGCAGCAGGGCGTGAAGGTTGGGGTTATCAGTCGCGGCTACGGCGGCGATAGTAGTAAAATGCCAGCATTAGTCACTGCAGATAGTGTGCCTAGTGAAGTTGGTGATGAGCCGTGCTTAATTGTCAATATGACCGGTGCTGCAATGGCGGTATGCCCTGATCGCAAACAAGCCATTACGACTTTATTAGTGGCTTATCCTGATCTACAGCTCATTATTGCAGATGACGGCTTGCAGCATTATGCGCTGCAACGTGATATCGAGTGGATTGTAGTAGATGCGGCACGTGGTTTTGGTAATCAACAGTTATTACCGACAGGATTTTTACGTGAGCCGATATCGCGGCTAAAAGGTGCTAGCGTCATCTATCATAAAAAACCAAATGCAAAACCAACGCCTGACCAGCAAAAACACAACCTTCAATACGATCATCACGATAACGATCAATCTTCAAGCACGCGTTTAACCATGCAGCTACAGCCAGATAGCTTACAACGATTATGGCAACCCCTGCTCGCTAATGACGTTCAGATGAATAGCATAGAGCCAATCGATAAAACTGAGGATATAGTGCTGATTGAGGATATAGCGCTGATTGATGGCGTGGTGTCCACCGATACAACAGCACCGACCACAGGCAGTCAAGTACATGCGGTTAGCGGTATTGGTTATCCGCAGCGGTTTTTTGACACGCTTAGCATGCTTGGGTTTGTCGTTATCCCGCACCCTTATCCTGATCATTATGATTTTGACATTATTGATCTCTTACAATACACGCAGTATCCAATCATCGTCACTAGCAAAGATGCGGTCAAAATAAAGACGCTATTAATACATGAGTCAGCGTTAGCAGCCAAAACTAAGCAAACGCTCAACGATGAGTATCAAGATTTAATAACCAGGCTATGGGTATTACCAGTGACGGCCTTATTATCTGACAGCTGTTATGTTGATCTGCAGAAGCAGCTAGTAGCTTTGGACATTCATATTGATAGCGGTGACAAGAGTAAAACAAATAACTGCTAGTGATTATGATTTTGTATGACTTATTTTGTGTGATTTATTATAGGAACCAGCCATGTCGACTGTATTAGCGCCAGCTAAAACTCATATTGTTATTCCCGCGCGTTTCAAGAGTACTCGGCTGCCTGGTAAACCCTTATTAAGTATCCACGGCAAGCCCATGATACTGTGGGTAGCTGAAAAAGCGCAAGCGGCGCATTTTGCTGACGATATGTGTATTGCTACTGATGATCAGCGTATCGCCGAAGTCTGTATAGCGGCAGGTTACGAGGTAGTAATGACTAGCGCTAATCACGTATCAGGTACGGATCGTTTGGCTGAAGTCGCTGCGATCAAAGGCTGGGCCGCTCAGGATGTTGTTATTAATATGCAAGGCGATGAGCCATTAGTGCCACCACTGCTATTAGAGCAGGTCAAAACATTGCTGCTACAAGATAGCGATAGCGTTATGGCGACTTTATATGAGCCTATTGACGATTATTATACTTTTATGCGTCCATCGGTAGTGAAAGTAGTCAGCCAAACTCATGGTAATCAACAGCGCGCGCTGTATTTTAGCCGTGCGCCTATTCCTTGTGATCGCGATGTCGCACTGGCTGTGGACAGCAATGAACAAAAACCAGCCATAGCAGATCTATCACAATTGCCACCACCCAAGCATGCTTATCGCCATTTAGGGCTATATGCTTATCGGGTTAGTTTGTTACAACAATTTATCCATTGGTCGCAAACGCCACTTGAGATTCTCGAAAGTTTAGAGCAACTACGAATTTTAGAGAATGGGGGTAGTATCGCGATCGCTGCCGCTGCCCATCGGTTACCGGCAGGGGTCGATACCCAAGAAGATTTGGACCGCTTAAATGCCATGAGCTTAACTGAGTTTCAAAGTGATATACGATAAAATAGCCTAAGTAGCATAATTTAAAATCTGAATGAAATCTTAAATGAGAATCTAAAAAATTAAACTTATTAAGTGGCGTATTACATTATGGGTCAGTAGGTGTGAATGATATGACAGACACAACCAGCATGACAGACAGTATATATTTCGCGCCTCTATTACCGTGGCAGCAAACCTTGTGGACCCAGCTTACGAGTCGAGTGCTACTGCCGCAGCAGTCCCTTCCGCATGCGTTATTGGCTGCGGGTATGCAAGGCATGGGCAAGCGTGCGTTTGTTTGGCGCTTGGTCGCATGGTTATTATGCCGCGAGCATCACAGTCATCCACTGGGTGCTTGCGGCGCTTGTGAAAGCTGTCAATGGCTTAGATCCGGTACTCATCCCAGCTTACAAGTATTGCCCATTATCACCATGCCGGTTAGTGTTGAAAGCGCCAACAGTCGGGAAGCTTCAAGCAGTCCCGCTAAAAGTAGCAAATCAAACAAAAAATCGACCAAAACAGCAAGCAATACGGCACTGACAATAAAAATTGATGATATCCGTGCCTTACACCCTTTTATCTATCAAGGCGGGCGGGGGATGCGAATTTGTGTATTAGATCATGCGGAGCAAATGACTATTGCTGCTGCTAACGCATTGCTCAAGACCTTAGAAGAGCCACAAGCGCAAGTCCATCTGTTTCTTATTAGTGATACCCCAGCACAGCTACTGCCAACCATCAAAAGCCGTGTCCAGCAGCTGGCATTACAGAGCATTGATCCCGCTATCACGTTGGATTATGTCACCCACGCATTGGGCAGTACCGTCAATCGTGAAGCGGTTGGCCCGGCAGCGATTGAGCAGCTATTACAATTAGCAAATGGTGCACCTTTAGCGGCAATAGATTTAGCTCGGGCCAACTGGTACAGCAAACGTGCGTTATGGCTAACCACATGGCAGGCGCTGCGTAGCGGCAAACGTAGTAGTATGGCAGCAAGCGATTATTGGCAAGGCCAGCTCAATATAGTTGAATTTACCAAGCTATCTGAGCTAATGCTACTTGACATTCGGCGTGTTGGTCTTGGACTCAACGCGGTGCAAAAAGACCTTAATTTGTCAGAAGCACTAATGCATTATCAACCCTCTGATAGTGCATTAGAAACCTTAGCAAACAGCTTACAACAAACGAAAATGGCCCTACAGCAAAATGTACAAGAAAAATTTGGTTATGATAAGCTGATGCAGGATTTGGCACTTTTATAGCGTCGCTTTTATGGCTTGTGCCTTATAAGCTAGCAAGGTAAAAGTCAAATGATCGCTTTATAGTATTAGCCCAAATCTCGTTTACCACGTATTTAGGAACACCTTTAATCTAGGGAGCTGATTATGGCAATGCCAGGACGTGGCGGGATTCTTACCTGTCATATTGAAGACATCGCAACGTTATATGCCAGTTATTTATCTTTTGTAAATAATGGGGCCTTGTTTGTTCCTTCCAACCGCATTCAGCAATTGGGCGATGAAGTGTTCATTGCCGTTACTCTGCCAAATTCCAGTGAACGCTTACCGATGAATGGTAAGGTAGTTTGGATTAACCATAAGGCTCAAGCCAATCGCCCAGCAGGTTTTGCCGTACAGATGGGCACTGATGTGGCGGGCCAAAGAATAAAAAATGAAGTTGAGCGTTTATTGGTTGGTAAGATTGATGGCGTGCAGGCCACTTATACCATGTAGCTTAGTTATTAAATAGCTTAGTCATTAACTGGCTTTGCTATATATTACATAATATAGTGCTATAGACATACAGCATAATCGTTATATCAAATACGATTAATAACGCGGTGGCACATACATATCGTCCGGAATAGGTTCGCGATAGTATTCATCATCGCGTTTGCGATCAGGCAATTCTACTTCTTCGCGTGGCACTTCGTTATAAGGTATTTGTTCCAGTAGATGAGCGATACAATTTAGCCGAGCCCGTTTTTTGTTGTTGCCTTCCACTACCCACCATGGCGCTTCTGGGATATGAGTGCGCTCAAACATGGTCTCTTTGGCCTTAGTATAATCTTCCCAGCGTCGCCGTGATTGCAAGTCCATCGCCGAGAGTTTCCACTGTTTCAGTGGGTCATGAATCCTACTCATAAAGCGCGAATGCTGCTCATCATCGGTGATCGAAAACCAATATTTTACCAAGCGAATACCTGAACGCACTAGCATGCGCTCAAATTCAGGAACCGATTGAAAAAACTCCTCGTACTGGGCATCGGTACAAAACCCCATTACTCGCTCAACGCCAACGCGGTTGTACCAGCTGCGATCAAACAGCACGATCTCGCCAGCTGCTGGCAAGTGCGCCACATAGCGTTGAAAATACCATTGTGATTGCTCGCGTTCAGTCGGCGCTGGCAAAGCGGCCACTCTACAGACCCGCGGGTTCAGTCGTTGAGTAATGCGTTTGATGGCGCCGCCTTTACCGGCAGAGTCGCGCCCTTCGAATATCACTACGATACGTTCACCGCGGTCAACCACCCAATCTTGTAACTTAATCAACTCACGTTGTAAGCGTACCAGCTCTTGGAAATACGTACGACGATCAAGCCTTTCTTGCTTGGTCATTTCACGGCCATCAAAACGAAAATCGCGGACATAGTCATCGATTTCGTTCTCAAGCTCTTCGTCGTAGGAATCTATTAAATCTTGATGCATTTTATGGCGCATCTTATCATTAAAAACCTCTTTATCTATCCGTTCGACGATCTTGCTTTTCTCGGATACGCTTAGCTCATTAGGTTGCTGCTGTGGTAGAGATTTAGGGTCAATCTCTGAAGGTACCTTGGTCATAATCAACTCCTCTTAAATCAGATCAGCATTGTTTATTATGTATGCTTGTGACTTACTTTAGCACATTTAGTATTGTGCCTAAAAATAGGCGACGCTTTATTGATCGGTATTTATTTTATTTTTTAATGATAGCCACCTTAATGAATAACCCCAATTAATAGCCAAAAAAACACCGTCTAACCAGGTGATTAAACGGTGTTTACAGTCAGCAAGTATAAGTCAGATCAGTAAGATTAAAATAACGTGCTGTCTCTAATATTACTTCTCTAAGATACAAGTCACACCTTGACCACCAGCAGCGCAAATAGAGATAAGCGCACGGCCTGAGCCTTTTTGATCCAGTAATTTAGCAGCAGTGGCTAAAATACGAGCGCCGGTTGCGGCAAAAGGATGTCCAGCAGCCAGTGACGAACCATTCACGTTCAGCTTGCTACGGTCAATAGATCCTAATGGGGTATCTAATCCCAAGCGCTCTTGGCAGAAGCTGTCATCTTCCCAAGCGCTAAGGGTTGATAGTACTTGTGAAGCAAAAGCTTCATGAATCTCATAAAAATCGAAGTCTTGTAAGCTAAGACCGGCACGATCAAGCATGCGTGGTACGGCGTAAGCTGGCGCCATAAGCAAACCTTCTCTGTCACCCGCTTTACCAATGAAGTCGACAGCAGCCGTTTCCTGATGGACGATATAAGCAAGCGCTTTAAGGCCATGCGCTGCAGCCCATTCGTCATTAGCCAATAGTACACAAGAGGCACCATCGGTCAATGGAGTAGAGTTGGCAGCAGTCATAGTAGGGTTGGCATTCTTTTTGCCAAAGGCGGGCTTGAGTTTACCCAGTTTTTCAAGGGTAGAATCTGGACGTAAGTTATTATCGCGAGTCAACCCTTTGTATGGCGTGATCAAATCATCAAAGAAGCCTTCATCATAGGCACGCGCCAAATTTTTATGGCTATTAAAGGCCAGCTCATCTTGTGCTTCACGACTGATATTCCACTCAAGGGTCGTGATTGCTTGATGGTCGCCCATTGATAAACCGGTACGTGGTTCGCCGTTTTGTGGTGCGTCAATCAAATCTTTTGGATTCAGACCCATTAATGCCTGTAGGCGTTGCTTGTTATTTTTAGCAGCACCCAACTTAATCATCACTTTACGTAGGCCGTCACCGATCGCGATGGGCGCATCTGAAGTGGTGTCAACGCCGCCGGTGATAGCGGAATCAATAATACCTAGGGCGATTTTATTGGCAGAAGCAAACGTCGCCTGTAGACCGGTACCGCAAGCTTGTGAGATGTCATAAGAAGGGGTATGCGGGTCTAGTGCGGTATTCAGTACGGTTTCACGGGTTAGGTTAATATCACGGCTTAGCTTCATCACTGCACCAGCAACCACTTCGCCCATTTTTTCATCTTGCAAATTATAACGTTCAATCAGACCGTTAAGAGCAGCAGTCAACATATCAATATTGCTGGCATCAGCATACGGGCCGTTTGAGCGGGCAAATGGGATACGGTTGCCACCTAAGACAGCCACGCGATGCTGACCGGCGCTTAATTTTGTATTACTGGCTTTTTTAGTAGCAGTCTGCGTTTTTTTATCAGCATCGTCAGATTTTTTACCAGTACTTTTTTTATCACTGCTGTCTTTCGCAGGGCTTTTATCTTTCTCAACGGCTTTTTCTTTTTTGGCATCAGCTGCTTTAGGGTCAGATACTTTTTCTGCTGATTTATTACTTTTATCATCATCCTTTTTAGCCGATTTTTTGGTAGTATTGGTCTCAGCAGTGCCATTAGAATTGTTCACATCGTAAGCATTGTCTTGTTCTTTAGCTGTGGCGTCTTTACTAGTATCTTCATTGGTAGGGTCTTTATTGGCAGTCGCCGCTTTTGAGTTGGCAGTCGTATCAAAAGCATCAACCTCATTAGCTTCATTGGCTATATCTTCTTTAATTTTCGCTTTTTTCTCAGCTTGTTCCTGATTGGAGCTGTTATCTACAGGGTGGCCTTTAGCATCAATGACATCGGTCGCTTCTTTAAGCTCAGCGATTGAATCATAATGAGCGTCATTATTGCCATTACTTTTGGCACTGGTAGTGCTGTGATTATTAGCCGTTGCTTTATCAGTGCCTTTGACGACGGTGCTGTTAATAACAGGGCTACTGTTTTTATCGCTCATAATATTATCCTTAAAAGTTGGGTTAAAAAAAGATGAAAAGTAAACATCAAAAAGTAATGTCAGATAAAAAAACCAATTAACTGTAAAATATGTCTTGAATGAATAGTATCTAAATAATATCTTATTTCGTATAACGTCGCTGCTTATGATAATGCGTTTTTACTGCATTATTGTAGGTCTTTGGCAAACCAAGTAACGGTCACTAAACGCTAAGTAAATTTCAAAAAGGCGATAAGTATTACCTATATGATAGTCTATATGTGTTGTTGGCACAGCATAGCATCTTGTTTGATAATATATTATTATCAATAGAACCGCTTTCCATAACTTATAGGCTTGATTTTATCATAGCTCAGTTGTCTTTAAATCTAGGTAAACCAGCCCTATTGTAGACTGGTTTGTCTACAAACTCTCATAGACATTACTAGATTTTGGACATGTTTACGATGGGCGTGTATAGTTGAGACAGTTTTAAACCCGCTTACTAAAGACTATTAATTTTTAATAATTATGATATTCATAAGTCTTTATAATAGTGGTATTGCATTTTTTGCTTATCATTATTTCAAATGTTAACTACAGGAATATATTATGTCAGACCGTTATGGTGATTTTGTTCAGTCTTCTATTGGTAAAAAAGTCGCAAAAAATTTAGGCTTACCATTGCCAGTAAATCTTGATCGCTTTGAAAGTGGTGAGCGTTTGGTGCGCGGCAGTGTGCTCGTCGGCTCAGCTGGTGGCGATGATACGCGCGTTAGTGAATCAGTCGCTCGTATTTTGTCAGAGTTACACGCTGAAGTGTTTGTGAATAGCAGTGATGATATCAAGGATGCTATTGCAGACGCGGGGATTGAAGCAAAAGCCAATACCGGTAGTGACGATAAATTTAAAGTATTGCTGTTTGATGCCAGTAACATCAGTAACGCGAATGAGCTTAAACAGGTTTATGAGTTTTTTCATTCAGTGGCACGCCGGGTAGAGACCTCAGGTCGAGTGATCATTATTGGTCGTCCTCCTGAAGCGACTACAGATATCGAGACCGCATTGGCCCAACGTGCCCTCGAAGGTTTTATAAAATCGGTAGGTAAAGAGTTTAAACGTGGTATCACTGCGCAACTCATTTATGTCGCTGAAGACGCTGAGCAAAACCTTGATTCGACATTACGCTTTTTCACCTCAGCGCGTTCCTCTTACGTCTCAGGACAAGTGGTACGTGTCGCTAAAGGCACTGCCGTTGAGGTAGATTGGAGCCAGTCGCTGGGCGGCAGAACCATGTTGGTTACTGGCGCCAGTCGCGGTATTGGTGAAGCGATTGCCCGAGTACTGGCTCGCGAAGGCGCGCATGTGATCTGTCTAGATGTGCCGCAGCAACAAGCTGACTTACAGAAAGTGGCCAGTGAAATTAGTGGTTCAGCCTTGATGGTCGATATCACTAGTGAGGATGCGGGTGTAGAAATTGCGGATGCTGCTGAAAAACGCGGTGGTCTAGATGCCGTTATCCATAATGCTGGTGTGACGCGTGACAAGACGCTTGCTAATATGGATGAGAAAAAGTGGGATATGGTTATTGATATTAACCTTGGTAGTATAGCTAAGCTCAACCACTATTTACTCGATAACGATGTCCTAAAAGACGACGCGCGTATTATTTGTGTCTCGTCAATTTCAGGCATCGCTGGTAACCTGGGTCAGACCAACTATGCGACCTCTAAAGCCGGAGTCATTGGACTGGTTGATGCCACTGCGAAATTGTTGGAAGACAATGCCAAAGGCATGACCATCAACGCCGTTGCGCCAGGCTTTATTGAAACTCAAATGACTGAAGCCATTCCGTTTGGCACTCGTGAAGCCGGTCGTCGTATGAACTCAATGAGTCAAGGTGGATTGCCGGTAGATGTGGCTGAAACGATTGCATGGTTTGCTTCGCCTGCTTCTGGTGGTCTGAATGGCAATACCATTCGGGTTTGTGGTCAAAGCTTGCTTGGCGCATAACCTCAGTTTATAAGATAGGCCCTCAGCAAATAACTGATTTCATTGATTGTTTCTAATTTAATTCACATATGCTTACGAAATAATTGCTGAGAAATGGTAATAAAGCTGCCCGAGGGTGGCTTTTTTATGATAAAAACACAGACTTAACACGCTAAATTTGCGGTTCACACATTTATATTCAGCTGTTTTCTTACTCGTTTAGACAGTTAGTTGGACTTATGGTTTCATCTATTGTGTAAAGATAAGACTGTAAAATAAGCCATTCAGTGGCCTCACGGATGCGCTAACAAAATTTGTTAAAGCCCACTTAGGATTGATTTATGTCAGACAAACATTATGATGCGTTACCAAAAGCGCATACCACCTACGCCAATATTATCAAAAGCTTATTGCCTATTGGCGATAACGCTAAAGTCGGTAAAGATGCGTTGCCGCAAGCAACCTACTATGTGGACGATCTGCACATTGATCAGGCTAATCTCAAAGACTACCGTAAGATCTGTGGTTTTGCCGATAATGGTAAAGTCCCTATCACTTATTTCTCAGTGCTGTCACAAGCGCTACAGATGAACATGATGGTCAAAGAGCCGTTTCCTTTTGCAATGTTAGGTATGGTGCACGTTGACAATAGTGTGACTCAGTATCGTCGTATTGGTGAGCGTGAGACGGTCACCATGTCTGTGGCATTCGATAATTTACGTGATCACAATCAAGGTCAGCAATTTGATTTTGTCACGATTATTAAGTCTGGTAACGAGATCATTTGGCAAGGCACATCAACTTATTTGTCACGTAGCAAAAAGCCTGATAGCAGTGCAAGTGGTAAAAGTGCCCCACGTCCAGTTACTGTGAAGCCGATAGTAGACGAAGCGGGGGTGCATAACATCTTTGAAGTGCCAGAAGATATAGGTCGCCGTTATGCCTTTATTTCTGGTGATTTTAATCTCATTCATTTACATCCTTTATCAGCGCGTGCCTTTGGGTTTCCTAAAGCCATTGCTCATGGTATGTGGTCAAAGGCCAAATGTTTGGCGATGATGGGCGAGTTACCTGACGCTTGTACAGTCGAAGTATCATTCAAGCTACCCATCTTTTTACCATCAGAAGTAGAGTTAATCGCTGAACCAGTAGCGACACTTGACAGCGTAGAGAATACTTGTCATTTCGGCTTATATAGCGCGAAAAACGACAAGCCTCATCTTGCCGGACATATTAAATTGCTTGCTGAAGACCAGTAACCTTGCCAGTAACCTTGCCAGTAACCTTGCCAGTAACTTTGCCAGTAACTTTGCCAGTAACTTTGCCAGTAACTTTGCCAGTAACTTTGATAGATGAGCAATAGCTGTCTACCTTTACTTAACCGCTATATTTAACTAATAAATTTATGACTATGACTTCACATGAAAATGCTATGAGCCTTCAAATTTCCACCAGCACATCTGGCTCTAATAGCTCATCAGCTCAAGCGTCTACTACTGAACAAGTAGCCGCTAACGACATCGTTGCTAATACTAGTAGTGATGCTAATAATATTGATAACGGTATCAATCTTGCCACCGTGCTGCAGCCTTATTTTCGCCCTGATGAACAAACTATCGTCTGCGGTGCGCTTAATAGTGATAGAGTCATTGCGTTAGCGAATGCTGGGGTTGAAGTGGTGCTCAACTTGCAACCTGATGATGAATTATGCTTCGACGAGGCAGCAGCTGTTGAGCAAGCGGGCATGTATTACCAACACCTGCCAATATGCGGTGTAGAAGATTTAAAACAGCTAAATATCCTAGCGTTTGATAGAATTTTACGCCAGTATCACGGCAAAAAAATAGCGATGCATTGTCAGTCAGGTAACCGAGTAGGAGCAGCAATGACCTTACGTGCAGGCTGGTTACGTGGTCGTAAAGTAGAAACAGCAATGGAACGTGGATACAGTCACGGTCTGACCAGTCTTGAGCAAGAGGTACATAATCGCCTATTAGTACCACGTTAAGTAGGCAGGCATGTAGCGGCTATGTTGAACAATAACAACCCAGTAATTTAACAATATCAGGCGACCAGTAGGTGGCCTTTTTTAATGTCAGTAGAGGCCAATCTTAAGCGCTTATTTTAAAATTTTTAGCACTTTAATCAGCATTGGTGTTTAAGATTATCCTTAAAACAATAATAAAAAAGAGACAGTCATGACTGATCACAATAGCAGTAGCTCTGACCAAGATGGTCATAAAGATGGTCATAAAGATGGTCATAAAGATGATCATAAAGATGATCATAAAGATAGTAATAGTATCAATACCAAACTTCAGCAATGCCTGCAGCAGCTGTTAGCCGACTTGCAGCTTGACGATGCCCCCGCCGGTGGTTCACTGGTGGTTTATCAAGCTGGCAAGTGTATCGCACAGGCATCTATCGGCATGGCACAGGCAGAGTTGCCATGGCAGACCGACACCTTGTCACTGAACTTCTCTACTGGCAAAGGAGTGCTGGCAACGTTAGTACATGTTTTGGTCACTCAGCAATTATTAGACTATGATCTGCCGATAGCGAGCTATTGGCCGGCATTTGCTGCTAACGGCAAAGCCGATATCACGCTACGTGGAGTGATGTCGCATCAAGCTGGTTTGTTTGCGATCACCACTATTGATGCTGATAACGAGACGCTAGTTGATTGGGATAAGATGGTTGCTAAGGTTGCTGCCATGCCGACCGCTCAAGCACATAATAGTGGCTCGTATGTCAGTGCTTATAGCGCCTTGGTCTATGGTTGGGTATTAGGCGGTTTAATAGAGCAAGTCACGGATATGTCGTTGGCCTCAGCGTTACGTCATTATTTAACTGAGCCGTTAGGTATTGCCGATAGCTGCTATTTTGGTGTGCCTATTAATAAAGTACAACAGCTTGCCAAGCCAGTTAAAAATTTTTCAGTTAAGAAAATTGAGACGTCGGAGCAAGACCGCCCACAGCTGCATGGCAAACGTCATAAGCCTGTGCTAAAAGCGGACTCTGCACAAACACTAGATACTTATGCCAAGCTGCCCAGTTACCATTGCTGGCAACAACTGGCCACCGACCAAAAGTTAACCCCAGAAAATACTCGGCTGTCCGCTACCCAAATCAATCGCTTATATTTTGATCACAGCAAGCTCAATCTAAATAATTATAAAGCGGCGCTAATACCTACTAGCAAACAACCTATTGATTATTACAGTGCCGAGGCATTACAGGCGGTTATTCCAGCCGTTAATGGTGTTGCTTCAGCACAGGCACTCGCCACTATTTATGCCATGTTGGCAAACGGCGGCGAGTGGCAAGGACAGACCCTTATTGATACAGCAACATTTGCCCAACTTTCTACCGTACAGGGGTCCGGTATGGATGCGGTTATGCCGACGAATATGGAGTGGCGTCTGGGCTACCATCGTTTACTACAACTTTGTGCAGAACGTACACAAGACGAAGCGACCAAAGTCAGTGACCGAGGTTTTGGTCATATGGGCTACAACGGCTCAGTAGCATGGTGCGATCCTGCACAGCAACTGTCATTTGCCTTTGTGCATAATTTTGATGTGACCATGCTCAATGATATCCGTCAGTTTGCTTTGACCGAAGCACTGCTAGCTTTGATTGATGTTTAATTTTCTCACTTTAAAATTGCTACAGGGTCAACCTAAGTGATAACAATATATCGCTTAGGTCGTTAATAGAGGTACTGCTGCTTATCCATCTTATGGTGGATTGACTATTAGCAATCGCATTACTTGCGCGGCTTGTTTATGGTCATTTGTAATAGCCTTGGCGCACTCAAGCCATGAATAAAGATAGAAGCTAAAATTACAATTGAGCACACCACCCATAATTTAATGGCATCCTCTTCGGCGAAAAATCCCTGATTGAGTGCGTATGATAAGTAGTATAGGGTACCAATGCCACGGATACCCAGAGCAGATATAGCATATTTTTCTGTAGGGGGCATTTTTAGCCCTGACAACGCGATCATCCCACCAATCGGACGTATTAATAGTAAGAATGTAAAACTAACAATATATACCCGCCATGTTAGCTCGACCCCCGATTGTAAACCTTGACCAATGAACATACCAAAAGTCACCAACACTAATGACATCAGTAATCCCTCTGACTGTTCAGCGAAGTCGTGCAACTTATGGTGATAAGTGTGTTCACGCTCTAAACGACGAAACACAAAAGCGGCGATAAAAACTGCAATAAAGCCATAACTGTGTACATATTCGGCCAGTCCATAGGCCAGCAAGGTCAGTGCAATCACCACATAACCTTGAGAAATAGTGGTCTCTTTCAGATGTTTTGAGAATACGACTTTTGCCAGTACTTTACCGACCACCACGCCAACGACCAAGCCCGCGCCAATTTTCCATAGTACATCATGGGTAAACCACGACCATAACATCTCACCAGTAAAGCGTTGCCCTTGATCATAGGCTTCGGCTATCTTTATGGCGAGATAAACAAAGGGAAAGGCTAAACCATCATTCAGTCCTGCCTCTGAAGTTAAAGTAAAGCGCGGCGTATCCTCACCGCCAGTATTAGGTGGTCCAACTTGAATACTAGAGGCTAGTACGGGATCTGTGGGTGCCAGTACCGCCCCGAGTAAAATCGCTGCGCCCATGCTGAGCCCAAACGCGTAGTAGCCCAAAAATGCCATCGCGAAGATACCAATCGGCATAGTAATAAGTAATAAACGCGCCGTAGGACGCCATAACTGCCAAGTGAGGGGCGTGTCAATCTTGATACCGGCACCAACTAAGGAGACTAGCACCACAATTTCAGTGAGCTTTTCAATAATTAAGCCATTATCTATGGGATCTAAAAATGACAATGTTGTCCACCAGTAACCCGTCATCATCCCAAAACTAACCTGTAACATAGGCAAGGAGATAGGCGCGCGCTTAAACATAATAGGGAATAATGCCCCAAATAAGAAGGCAACCCCGCACACTAATAAGAATAAGTTATAGTTTTCGATCATAAGGTTTACGCACACGGGTATGTTAATTTGAATAGCGAAAAAACGCTTAAAACGGGCAATTAATAACAGCTACCAGAATGCAAGGCCAAGATAGTTCAATACCGTCAAATATGGATAATAAAGAATATAAGTTATAAACAATATTTATCATGACGGTAAAAGCTGGCGAGCTCCGCAAAAAATCGTTATCAGAACGGCTGCTACGTTGTTTTTTGGTGAAAAAAAAGCCAGCGCTAGGCTGACTTAGGATAAATTTAGAATATAGGCATCAAAAAAATACCGTGTCATTGTCTGTCTTTAAGTGATTGCTAGTTTAATATGAGCTCAGCATTTAAATCCTAGCGCTCTACCTGGGTCACATCACGCACCGCACCGGTATCAGCACTGGTGGTCATAGCGGCGTAGGCGCGTAGGGCAGGAGATACATGACGCTGGCGATGGGTAGGCTTCCAGGCATCACGGCCACGACTTTCCATTTCTTCGCGGCGCGCGGCTATGTCAGCATCACTGACTTGCATATTAATGGTACGGTTAGGAATATCAATGTGAATGATATCGCCTTCGTGAACCAGACCGATTGCGCCACCTTCAGCCGCTTCAGGGCTAGAATGACCAATGGATAGGCCTGACGTACCACCAGAGAAACGACCATCAGTGAATAGCGCGCAGGCTTTACCGAGGCCTTTAGCCTTCAGGTAAGTAGTCGGGTAGAGCATTTCTTGCATACCGGGACCGCCTTTGGGGCCTTCATAGCGGATAAGAACCACGTCACCGGCCACGATACTATTGGCTAGCACGGCGGTTACCGCGTCATCTTGGGACTCAAATATACGCGCGCGTCCAGTAAAGACTAAGATACTGTCATCGACCCCAGCAGTTTTGACCACGCAGCCACGCTCGGCAATATTACCATAGAGGACTGCTAGGCCACCATCTTCGGAATAAGCATGCTCGGCACTACGAATACAACCTGACTCACGATTAACATCGAGGTTCGACCATTCTTTTGATTGGGAGAAGGCCTCGGTGGTACGTACGCCGCCTGGTGCTGCGATATATCTTGCGCGCGCCTCAAGATTGTCAGGATTCATAATATCCCACTTATCAATGGCGGCTTTTAACGTTGGACTATGGACAGTTGGCAAACCAGTATTGAGCAAGCCGATCCGGTCAAGCTCGGCTAGCAGCGCAAAGACACCGCCAGCGCGATGCACATCTTCCATATGATATTTTTGCGAGGCTGGGGCAACCTTAGCCAGACAAGGTACATTGCGACTTAAACGGTCAATATCAGGCATTTTAAAGTCGACTTCTGCTTCATTAGCAGCGGCCAGTAGGTGCAAAATAGTATTGGTCGAGCCGCCCATGGTGATATCTAAGGTCATGGCATTTTCAAAGGCCGCTTTAGTAGCGATTGAGCGCGGTAGGACTGAATCATCATCTTGCTCATAGCGACGTTTGGCCAGGGACACAATAGTACGTCCCGCTTCTAAGAACAGCTCGCGACGTAGTGAGTGAGTCGCAAGCAGCGAGCCATTACCCGGTAATGCCAGTCCTAATGCCTCGGTCAAGCAGTTCATAGAGTTGGCAGTAAACATACCAGAGCACGAACCGCAAGTGGGACAGGCTGAGACTTCGATAGCGGCGACATCTTCATCACTGATACTTTCATCTGCCGCATCCATCATCGCATCAACAAGGTCAAGCTTACGAATGGTACTGCCACCATCTTCACTATTATGACTTTTTCCAACCGTACTGGCTAGAATTTTGCCCGCTTCCATTGGGCCGCCTGAGATAAAGATGGTGGGAATATTAAGACGCATGGCGGCCATTAACATACCGGGGGTGATTTTATCGCAGTTAGAGATACAAACTAGGGCATCCGCGCAATGGGCATTGACCATATATTCCACAGAGTCAGCAATCAAGTCACGGCTGGGCAAAGAGTACAGCATACCGCTATGTCCCATGGCAATACCGTCATCGACCGCAATGGTATTAAACTCTTTGGCGACGCCGCCTGCGCTTTCAATCTCGCGCGCGACCAGTTGTCCTAAGTCTTTAAGATGGACATGACCGGGCACAAACTGAGTGAATGAGTTAGCAATGGCAATAATAGGTTTGCCAAAGTCGCCATCAGTCATGCCGGTGGCGCGCCACAGTGCTCGTGCACCTGCCATGTTACGACCGCCAGTAGAAGTTTTTGAGAGATAGTCCATATGATATTCCTTACAAGTAGTCGGGGTGTATTCAGGTATGAGTCCCCAACTAGGACGTTGATAATGTATTTTTTATAGATAGGGGGTACTATTAGAAAGTCGGTATTAAAAAACTATTTTTAATAAATAACCAGATGTTATGAAGAAGTCACGATACCATACCATTAGATATCAGTAACTAAAACCAATCCGTGGACAATCGTAAAGAAATTGGGACTCAAACGTTACTCGAGGCGTTCTAAGATAGCCGACTCAAACCAGGGTAGCTCTGCTTTATCTGCCTCTAGCTTGGCGATAACGATTAGGGCGTGAGTCGCTGGCAGATACTGATAATCAGCGCTGGCATCAATAGTGTGTAGTTGTTCTTGGTCTTCATTGTGCTCATCAATACTAATTAGTGGCTGTTTGTCGTTTTTATACAGCACATCCACACGACCAAAAAATTGCCAGTCTTTAAAGGCTGTGGTAAGGGCTTCATCTGCACTTTGGGTATATAGCTGCTGAGTACTTTTGCCGGTATTGGTCCAACGTAGCCGCACGGCCAATTGTAATGCTTCGCTAAACACCACTAACGAGCCGACAACTTTTACATGCCAAGGGCTTGCTAACAAGTCGCCTGTAATACCAATCAGTTTGGCAGCAGTATCAGCAGTCATAGAGGTGTTAAATTGCATAAGTAAAGCAGGTGTCAATGGGTGCGCCTGTTTGACACTGTCATCCAAACTATCATAATGATATAAAAACAACATCGGTAACTCTTGGGTCACGGTCTTTTTACTAATTTTACAATTATGAATACGCCAGCTGACCGCAGTATCTGTTAACGATTGTGCCAAAATAATAGCGTTGGGATCGATAGTTTTGCTAATATTTTCGTCGGCCGCAGGCTCTCGCGATTCACTACTAGAGGTAGCCGCCGCCTCTATAATATTAGGTGGTTCTACATAAGTGTCAGTATGATTTGATAATTGAGTGGGCAAGGCAGTCGATTCCATAAACTTAAAGTTAATAAAACGTGTGATTAATATAACATTTAAACCACGTTACTCGCCAATAAATTAGCATGCTTAAGTTACAAGCATTATTATTGATACGGTATTTATTATTTGTACTACTTTTATGATAGCTTTTCACATAGTTAATCCAATTCAGAAATGGCATAGTGCCACAAGTGACTTTACCTTATACGGAATCGACTGTATCAACTTAACCGCAACTTGTACTGTAAGGATATTTCGTCCACTATATTGTAGACACCATCATTAACAGCGATAACTGTCAAATGCTATTACCTAATAGCCAAGTTATCAAAAAACTAAGTTATCAAAAAACTAAGTTGTCAAAAAACTAAGTTGTCAAAAAACTAAGTTGTCAAAAAACCAAGGAAGAAATAATGAGTCAAGCCAATCAACAAACTACTTATGATGATAACAACATTTTTGCCAAAATGTTAAAGGGTGAGATTCCTTATCATAAGGTATATGAAGACGATAAAACCCTCGCCTTTATGGATATCATGCCACAAGCAGCAGGCCATGTATTGGTAATACCTAAGCAAAAAGCGGTTGATTTAGGTGAGCTTGAGCCTGAGTACGCCGCGGCGGTATTAATGACGGCCAAAAAAATCATGCAAGCGCAGCGCCAAGTATTTGAGCGTGAAGGCATTATTCAGATGCAGTTTAATGGGGCGCAGGCTGGACAAACCGTTTTTCATTATCACGTGCATCTTATTCCTGCTAGCGTTCATGAGCTTGGTATGCATGCGGCAAAAATGGCCGATCAAGAACAGCTTGCTGAGACGGCCAAGCAACTCGCTGCTGTAATTTCTATTTAAGTGACCCATTATATGAGTGGTATTCAATAGATTCACCCATTTAAAGTTCAGTCTCTCTTAACAATATAAAAAGGCAACTAACAAGTTGCCTTTTTTATTGCTTGGTAATAGTGATGTAACACGTGTTAAAAAAATGTTACAAAACAGTGGTAGTCCTGGGGTTTATACCATGTATGTGGTAAACCTTACAGGCATTTTACTATTTGCTACTAACTGGCGGCCCTAACCTTTAATCACTACTATTATTAGATTCTGATTGTAAGTGTTATTAGATTCTGGTTGTAAGCATTAGGTTTTGTGCTGTCAAAAGATATTTTCATTTTATTTGGAGTGGCCCCTTGCTAGGGATCGCTTTAAGGACAACCGCTTTTGTAAGATTCTTAAGAGACCCTTTTTATGAACAATAAATTACCTCGATCTACTATTTTACTGCCGGTTTTTGTACCGGCAGCGGTCATTATGTTGTTATTAGTGATCGGCACTGCTGTTAACCCTGAAGCGGCTGGTGAGCTATTCAGTACTGTACTGAATTTTACCACCAATACTTTTGGTTGGTTTTATATGCTGGCCGTAGCATTATTTCTGATGTTTATTATTGCCTTGGCATTTTCGCCTTATGGCAGTATTAAGCTAGGTCCAGATCACGCTGAGGCTGAGTACAAGTTCCTCGAGTGGTTTGCTATGTTGTTTTCGGCAGGTTACGGGATTGCCTTGCTGTTCTTTGGGGTAGCAGAGCCAGTAATGCACTTTGCTAGTCCGCCGCTCTCTGACCCACAGACTATTGAGGCTGCCAAAGAAGCGATGCAAATTGCTTATTTTCATTGGGGCTTTCATATTTGGGCCATTTACGGGGTAGTCGGATTATCACTAGCCTATTTTGCTTTTCGTCATGGTTTGCCGTTGTCGATACGCTCGACGCTGTATCCATTAATCGGTGATAAAATCTATGGCCCTATTGGTCATACCGTTGATGTGTTTGCGATTGTGGGTACCATGTTTGGTATTGCTACCAGCTTGGGTCTATCAGTATCACAAATCAACGCCGGCTTGAATTATCTATTACCGGATCTAATTCCAGTTAATACCACGGTTCAGGTCATCGCTATTACCTTAATTACGGCAGCGGCACTGGTATCGGTGCTAGCAGGGATGGATAAGGGCGTGAAGCGCTTATCTATTTTGAACATGGTACTGGCTACCGCGTTGATGGTTTTTGTATTCATCGTCGGTCCGACCATATTTATTCTCAATGCCTTTATGGAAAATACGGGTAGCTATTTGGGCAATATTGTTGAGCGTACTTTTAGCCTGCAAGCTTATGAAAGCAGCAACTGGATGGGCAGTTGGACCTTGTTTATCTTTGCATGGACGATTGCCTGGGCACCATTTGTTGGTCTGTTTATTGCCAAAATTAGCCGTGGCCGCACCATCCGTGAGTTTGTGTTTGGCGTAATGCTAGTACCGACCTTCTTTACCTTCTTTTGGTTTGCAGTTTTCGGCGATACCGCGCTACATATGATCATGGTAGATGGGTACACCTCACTAATTGGTGATGTACAAGACAACCAAGCGATTGCCTTATTCAAGTTATTAGAAAACTTACCTTTTACTGAGTTTGTTTCTTCATTAACTATTTTATTAATTATCACCTTTTTTGTGACCTCATCGGATTCAGGCTCATTGGTTATTGATTCGTTAGCAGCCGGTGGCCGCAGCGACACGCCATGGTGGCAGCGATCGTTTTGGGTCATAACTGAGGGGGCGGTAGCATCCGTGTTACTACTGGCCGGTGGCTTAACAGCGCTACAAACAGCCGCTATTGTCAGCGCTTTACCCTTTGCAATTATTATATTGATCTCGATGTTTGGTATGTGGCGTGCGCTACGTATTGAAGGACATCGTAATCAAAGTCTCGGTAATGACAATAGAATACCACCGCATCTACTCAAACCCTCAGCATGGCGCGAGCGTATTGACTATATGACTGATAAGCCGACTCGTGACAAAGTCTTGGCCTATATCAAAGGGGTGGTTATGCCCTCAATGGTAGAAGTGTCAGAAAAATTTGTAGAAACCGGCTGGACGACTCATGTTAATTATGATGCGGTCAATGATCGTGCGGTACTGGAATTACAACGTGGTGATGATGTTGAGTTTTGGTATGAAGTGCGCTTGTCTGAGCATGATGTACCGGACTACTATACTGAAGACATGGCCAGTGGATTGCCACAAGAGCATCATCATCGCGCTGAAGTTTATCTGCGCCGTGGTGGTCAAACCTATGACCTATATGGCTATGAGTCTGAATCAGTGATCAATGACATTATCGATCAGTTTGAGAAGTACTTGCACTTCCTAGACGTCTCACCTGATAGCTTGCCGTGGCGTATGCAGCAGCATGACGATGACATTACCCTAGAGCAGGGCAGTGTGTTTGATAAGTAGCTGTTGTTATAAATATTTATTTTGATAAGTGATTAACGCTAATTGCTTGCAATAATATCAAGAATGCTTAGAATAACGGCTTGTTTTCACTGTAAATCAAGCCGTTTTTTTATGTCTATAAATACTTCAGCTACTGCTGTTTCACCAGCAAAAAACCACGACCACCACCCTTTATTACAGCCATTAATTATCGGCGGGCTCACGATTGAAAATCGTTTGATGGTGGCACCAATGGCAGGTGTGACGGACAACCCCTTTCGTAAGTTATGCAAATCATTTGGCGCCGGTCACGCAGTCAGTGAAATGATAATTGCTGATACGGCGCTGTATGCCCGCAAAAAGTCCTTATATCGAGCTAACTTTGATGGCGAAATAGCGCCTATTTCAGCGCAAATCGCAGGCGCTGATCCAGATAAACTTGCCGAGGCTGCCCGTTATCAGATCGATAATGGGGCGCAGATTATTGATATTAATATGGGCTGTCCGGCTAAGAAGGTTTGCCGTAAGCTAGCCGGTTCTGCACTATTGCAAGATGAAGACTTGGTGGCGCGGCTGCTTGATACCGCAGTGAATGCCGTTGATGCGCCTGTGACTTTAAAAACGCGATTGGGTTATGAGAATGGCCGCGAAAATATTCTACGCGTTGCCCGACGTGCCGAACAGGCAGGCATTGCCGCGATTGCCATTCATGGTCGCACCCGTGAAGATATGTATAACGGTGAAGCGCGTTATGAGCTAATTCGTGAAGTGAAAGAAAGCATCAGTATTCCGGTGATTGCCAATGGTGATATTGATAGTGCTCAAAAAGCCCAGCGGGTTTATGAGCTGACCGGTTGTGATGCAGTGATGATAGGGCGTGCTGCCCAAGGACAACCGTGGATATTTCGGGACATCGAGCATTTTTTACGGACAGGTGAAACCCTTGCCGCGCCAACAGTTAGTGAGATTAAAGAGATTGTATTGACCCATCTGCAAGAATTATATGGATTTTATGGTGAATACTCTGGCTGCCGAATCGCTCGCAAGCATATCGCTTGGTATACCACGGGTATTCCTAATTCTAATGCTTTTCGGCAAGCGATGTATAGTGAGGAAAGTACCGCTGGACAATTTAAAGCGGTTGAGACATTTTTGACTGCCCACACTCATAGCCAATAAGAAGTAAATAAAGTGAACCGTTACTATTGAAGCCCTGCCACGTCGACGGTGGTAACAGTGGTTGTGACAAAACTGACTGTGCTAAAATTTATTGCGTTAAGAAGGATTGTTGGGAGTCTCTGGACACTTTTCTCTGGTGTAGCGGCTTTTTTTGCTGTGGAAAACGGCCTTCTAACGCCACTTGTAATGACAAGCTCAAGAATGTCTGAATCAGGACGATAAAGCCTAAAACCATAATAAGAACGCCGATAAATTCTATAATTTTGGCTATCAATTCAATGTATTGAGCTAAGATTTCTATCAAAAATGCCTCCTCATAATTAACTAGACTCGACTGCTCGTGACCTAGCAGATTTGATTAGATAAATCGGATATATTATTTATATTCGTTACGACTCATCAACTAAATACCCGCCATAATATCCAAAATATTCCTGCCATAATAATCGCAATAACCAGTAACCGCTTGGCCCAATAAGGCAGGAGTGGTTTTTTATACCCTAAATCATTGAATTGGCTATCGACACCATCTTGTAGGCCTTTGAAATTTTGTTCTGAGGGGGTAGTCTTAACTCGATCTTTTATTAAGTGCTCAGAGCTGTCTGCAACTGGCTCTCTATCAAAGCTAATCGCCTGGCTAGGAATGCCTTGTTTATTAGCAATAGTACTTAACTTTTGCTGCTGCTTGACCTTTAGCCCGGTCTCATAAGCATCAATGCGTATTTTGGCCGCCTCCATGCTGATATTTTCGTCGGCAGCTAAGGTTTTTATGGCCATCACTAAATTGCTTTTTTCTATCATCATGATCACCGCTTTGGGCAATTTAGCGCTGATAGGTTTTGAGCTGGGGTCAGAGTCAAACATGTTTATCCTTATGATCTGCTAGACGTATTAATAACGGCTCTATTATAGCAATTCTATCAGTATGCTTTACGATGGAATAGTTAAGCTAAGATAATAATCGTTGCAGGGCATTATAACTCTCTAGCAAAGTGTTTTTTAGTAAGGAATCTGTTAGTACCGTATTCTACGACAAAATACTGTATTTTGTTGGTTGTAGCCTGTTAAAGCCACTCATTATTCTGCACTAACTTGCAGCAATAAAAATGATTTTATAAGACTGCTTATATCGAGTTAGCTTTGGTTATAAACGTGCACCTACAACGCACGCAAAAAAATACCGCAATCACATTAATGATGGCGGTAAATGTCATAAAATTAGTTCTTATTTATTATAAAGTCTAATGGCATTGATAGCTTATAGATCTTTCCAGCGCTGGATAGACTCTTTAATCACTTCTTTAGCTTCTACGACATCGCCCCATGATTCAACCACGGTGCTGCCTTTTTTCTTAAGGTCTTTATAATGGCTAAAGTGGAAATGCAATTGCTTGATTAACTGCTCAGGCAGGTCGGCTAAACTATTATAAGCGTTACCATTGTTGCGGTCATCAGCAGGTACAACTACAATTTTGTCATCAACTTCGCCGTCATCAACGAATTTCATCACCCCAATAACCTTGGCTTTTAAGAAAATACCGGTAGTCAAAGGATGCTCAGTGATGATCAAGGCATCAAGCTCATCGCCATCTTCGTCAAGGGTTTGAGGAATAAAACCATAGTTACATGGTTTGGCAAAAATCTGTGGGTCAATACGGTCTAGCTCAAATACGGCCAGCTCGCGATTCCATTCAATTTTATGACTGCTGCCAGTTGGGATTTCAACGACTACATTAATGATACCGCCGTCGACGTCGCCTGCATCTAAAATTTTATTAAAATCTGCCATAAAGTATTCCTATTTGCTTTTGTTAGGGATGGTTCAACGATAAGGGATGGGTAACGTTATTAATTTTACTCGTCATCTTAATGAAGGTTCAAGTAAAAACTATACAAGCACAGTAAGGCTATAACCGTGCCTGATTTATGCTGCCTGCAATTATAACAAGTTTGATTTAAATTTTCTCGTTATGCTTAAGTCTAAGCGCGCACGATATTATGCAAAATAGGACTCAATGTCTGGCTGACAATACTGTATAACCGTCAAAATAAAGCAATCCGCTTTAAAAAAGCTAAGTTGAAAGCAAAGTTAGAAGCAAGGGAGTAGCAAAGTGAGCAAGTGCCAAAACTGCTATTTTGAGGCTATTGGGCGCAACTCGATTTGTCCTGCATGACGTTGAGCAATGTTATCGATCAATTTTTGAGTGACTTGCGCATAGTTTAGTGGCCCAGCATCGCTACCGTGTCCCCCATGCATGTCTATAAAGTCAGACAATCGCAGCATCTGCATACCAGCGTAGCCACAGGGGTTGATGGCGTTAAATGCAGATAAGTCACAGTCTAAATTCAGTGCAATACCATGATAACTAAAACCATGCTTAATTTTAAAGCCTAGCGAGGCAATTTTACCTAACATAATATCGTTATCATTTGGCACAGGGGAGCCAGCGCTACTGTCTTGACCATCAACCTGGTCAGTAACTTCAGACATAGCCGCACACGAGTTATTGTATAAGTATACGCCTGGCGCATCACGGCGCGCATGAGCACTAATGTTGGTAGCAGCGTTAATAATAGGAACACTAGGGTTTGCATTACTAGGTGTGTTCGTAGCGGTGTTTATTGATACTAATGATTGTGGCTTTAGGCAGTCATTGACCACATCTTCGATTGCTTGTTCTGCATGCGTGACTAGGTTGCGCACACTCCAACCCAAACTGTGCAGGTCAAACAACCAATAAACCACCAGTTGTCCATGTCCGTGCCACGTCACTTGGCCACCGCGATCGGTTTTGATAATAGGAGTATCGGTGCGTTGCAAGATATGTTCTTCTTTGCCGGCCTGCCCAAGGGTATAGACATCATTATGGTCGACGATCCATAACTCATCAGGAGTACGTAATCCTTGTTCTTTTTTTAAGGCAATACGCTCTAAAGTGCGCTGTAGCATGGCCTCATGAGTGGGATTATAATCAGCTGCATTCAGTGATTTACTGATAAGGCTGTCACTAATAAAGTGATCATTAACTTTTCGCTCTGTGTTTGCTATTGAGTTTGGCATTAGGGTCGCCGTCTTATGGTTTTAACAGTGATGAAACTGATTGATTAGTGTCATTGAGTTTAGCAGTTTTTAAACCCATCACTCAAATTTAAATTGCAGGACAATAAAGACTGATACTGAAAACATGATTACTAAAGATATGGCTATTAATAAAGCAGTTATTAAAGGCTGCTTACTCAAAAGTCATCATTAAAAGCTGTCATTCAAAAATGGTTACTAAAAAACACCCCAATAATAGCCTAACGACCAAAACTTGGCGGCGTTCATGTATACAAACCCACCAGTTAGCCAAACGTGCTTTTCATTCGCCATTCAATGCGCTACATTGGATAATAATGAACAGTTGTTTCTTAGTGCTACTATTTTCAGCACTTTACGATAAACATAGAGTTTTGATATAACTATAGCGTATTGACTCTAGCACATATGACAAGGATGACAAATGACAGACCATAATCAAAGTGACAGCAATCAAACCACAGGCGACGCTGACCAGGCGCTCAGCACGGTTCACACTACCGAGCAATTACAAGCCCAGTTTACCCGTTTACAAGCACTGAGCCGTAGTCATCCTATACTTGACTGGTCGGCTCGCGCCACTCAATTAGACAATTTAGAAACCATGCTCAGTGACAAACAACAAGAGCTTGCTAAAGCGATCAGTGCAGATTTTGGTTATCGCAGTGAGTCAGAAACTCAGTTTGCAGAATTGTTCCCAAGCTTTGCGGGTATCAGCCACTCTAGAAAGCATGGAAAAAAGTGGATGAGAACGCGGCGGGTAGGGATTTCAGCACTTTATATGCCTGCCCATAACGAAATTCAACCGCAGCCATTAGGGGTAATAGGCATAATGGTGCCATGGAACTATCCGCTATATTTAGCGATAGGACCTATGATCGATGCCATTACTGCCGGTAATCGAATTATGATTAAGCTAAGCGAGGCTGCACCGCAATTTGCAGAAGCCTTTGCCAAAGCGGTTGAGCAGTACTTTTCACCTGATTTGGTGTGTGTGGTGCTGGGTGAAGTTGATATTGCTGAAGCTTTTAGCAAATTGCCCTTTGACCATCTGATTTATACCGGCTCTACTGAAGTCGGTAAGAAAATTATGGCCGCTGCCGCTCCTAACTTAACGCCAGTGACGCTTGAGCTTGGTGGTAAGTCGCCAGTGATCATATTGGATGATGTCAACCTTGAAGCTGCGGTCAATCGGGTGATGATGGGCAAAACCCTTAATGCTGGTCAGACCTGTGTCGCCCCCGATTATGTTTTGATTCAGCGGCAACATCATCAACGTTTCATCAGCTTAGCGAAAGAGTGGGTGAAAGAACACTATCCTAATATCAGCGATAACCCAGACTATAGTCATATCATTAATAACCAACAGTTTAAGCGGGTACAAAGCTATATCGATAGCTTACCTGTTGAAGAGGTGCATCCACTAACCGAGGTTGAATCGAACGTGGAGACTCGTTTGATGCCGCCCATTGTGGTGACGGAACCTGCACCAACCAGCAAGTTGATGCAAAATGAAATCTTTGCACCGATTGTGCCGTTGATGCATTACGAGACCCTTGATGATGCGATTAAATTCATTAATGATCGTCCGCGTCCACTAGCGCTGTACATTTTCGGTAAGAATGATCGCGATATCAAAAAAGTGCGTACGCACACGGTATCAGGCGGCGTCTCTATTAATGAAGTCCTGTTACATTTATTACAACATGACCTACCTTTTGGTGGCGTCGGGCATTCAGGCCATGGCGTCTATCACGGTCAGGCAGGTTTTGAGCGCTTCAGTCACATGAAGTCGGTTTTTGTGCAATCTAAGGTTAACGGTATGAACTTGCTATTACCGCCTTATGGTGCGCTGTTCAAAAAAGGCATGGCGGTAATGTTAAAATAACGCAAGCTGAGTAATGACCTCTACTTTTTAAATAGCGCTTATTATGATAAGTGCTATTTTTTTGCCTACTATTTGGCTTATTAATCGCTAACCAATAAAATATGTGTTTCTATACATACTATTCACCAAAAATGGTGTTTAATCATTTGCTATAACCTTTAATCATAGACTAAAGTAGTCGCAGCACTGAAATTCAAGTAATGAACTTTGAGAAACCAACCGCCACCGCTCAGTAAAAGATAATAATAAATAGGATATGCTATGCGCCAATGGATTGCGTTAAGTTTACTGTTGCTAAGCTCGTTGTTGTTGCCCGCATCAGCACTGGCCGCTTCGGCGGCCTCGACCACAACATCGGCCTGCGAGAATCCAATTAAGTTTGGTGCGCTAACCTGGGAAAGCGGTCAATTTACTGCTGGTGTGCTGAAATATATCGCTGAGAGTGGATACGGTTGTACGATTGAAGAGGTGCCAGGAGCAGGGCCAGCACTGGAGACTGCCTTATCACAAAACGATATTCAAATTATTAGTGAGCAGTGGGTAGGGCGTTCGCCCATCATGGAACAAGCCATCAAGGACAATAAAGTGGAGGTGATTGGTGATACGCTTAAAGGCGGTGCCACTCAAGGCTGGTACGTTCCTAAGTATGTGATGGATGAAAACCCAGGTCTTCGCCGCTATCAAGACTTGCCTAAGTATGCTGAGCTGTTTAAAGACCCTGAAGACCCAAACAAATCTCGTTTTATGAACTGTCCATCTGGCTGGGCGTGCGAGGTATTTAATACCCGCCTGCTCAAAAATACGGGTTTGGGCACTACTTTTAACAATGTCCATCCTGGTACCGGCGCGGCACTTGACGCTGAGATTGCTTCAGCTTTTGAGCAGCGTAAACCCTTATTATTCTATTATTGGCAACCGACAGGTTTGATCGCCAAATATGATTTTGCACTCATAGAATTTCCCGCTTATGACGAGGCTTGCTGGCAAGACTTGCTGCTGGCAAACGGTACTTCAGATTGTATATCAGGCGCTCCAGTCTCACCGCTTAAAATTGCAGTATCGACGCCATTTCTTAAGGCCAATCCTGAGCTATCTGAGGTATTCAAAAAAGTACAATTCACTGCTGAGGAGTTGAATGGCGCTATTCTTGAGATGACTGAGAGTAAGCGCAGTGGCGATGAGCAAGCGCTTAAGTTTTTGCGTGATAATCCGAATGTCTGGCAAGATTGGTTATCTGCTGAGGCGGCAACCGCTCTGGCTGCTAAACTGGGTATCAGCTTAACAGGAGATGGAGCGGAAAACACCAGTATCAATTCACCACTTAATACGGTCACACCGTCTGACAATATCTTAGGTCTGTCATCAAACTTTCCCTCGTGGTCGCTTGAAACCCCTCTTAATGAGTCATTGGCCAGTGTAGTCAAAAATTATGGTGACGTTTTTCGCAGTATTAGCACCGTCGCCTTGAAGTATTTGCTGCTGCCTATTGAACGGTTTTTAACCTTTGTTCCACCGTGGCTAATCATCGCCTTAGTAACCGTGTTAGCGTGGTTTGGGGTGCGTAAGATATGGTTTGCACTGGCTTGTGGTGCCGGGCTATTCTTGATTGGCGCATTTGGACTATGGGGTGCATTGATTGAAACTCTAGCGCTATTGATGGTATCAGTCTTAGTGACCGTGGTCATTGGTATTCCCATTGGTATTGTCATGTCGGGCAGTAATGTACTTCGTAAAATTGTGACACCGATACTCGATGTAATGCAAACCATGCCCAGCTTTGTCTATCTGATTCCGGTGCTGATGCTATTCGGCATTGGTAAAGTACCGGCATTGTTTGCTACTGTTATTTATGCACTGCCGCCACTTATTCGTTTGACGACCTTAGGTATTACCCAAGTGAATCATGAGATGGTTGAGGCTGGACGCTCATTCGGCAGTACTCATTGGCAATTGCTGATTTGGATTAAGCTACCGCAAGCGCTACCAAGTATTATGGCGGGTGTTAATCAAGCAGTGATGATGTCGCTGTCGATGGTGGTCTTAGCTTCTATGATCGGTGCACCAGGTCTTGGTGAAGATGTGTTGCAATCTATTCAAACCTTGAATATCGGTCAAGGCTTACAAGCAGGTACCGCTATCGTCATTGTAGCGATTATTATTGACCGTATTACCCAAGCGTTTGGTCAAGGTAAGCGTGCACGTCAAAAAACCATCAAGGCGGGTAGGAGACAGATTGGTTGAAGAGTGGTTTAGAGTCTCATAAACCACTTACTGTAAGAGCCAATCACTATAAAATCGCTGCTAAAAAACAACGAGAATAATAATGAATCATATCCAGCTAGAGAACATCAGTAAAATTTATAATGCCAATGCGACTCAGGCACAGGCTGCGCTGGCATTGTTGGCCGAAGGTATGGATAGCATCGCAGTCAAAGAACAAACAGGTTATTCGGTAGGGCTTTATGATATTAATCTAGCCATTAAGGCAGGCGAGCTGCATTGTATTATGGGACTGTCAGGTTCAGGAAAATCAACGTTAATACGCCATATCAATCGTCTAATTGACCCCACTGGCGGTAAGATCTGGGTTGACACCGGGATTCATTCAAAACAAACTTCCCAAAGCTCACAAGTCGCCAGTGCTGACACGAATCAGGGTGCTTCGGGCAGAGCTTCTTCAGATTCGGCTATTAATATATTAGATTTAGATGATAAGGCGTTACAAGGATATCGGCAACAAACGGTCAGTATGGTGTTTCAGCATTTCGGTTTAGTGCCGCATATGACGGTCATTCAAAACGTTGCTTATGGGCTGCGGGTGCGTAAAATGAGTACGGCTGAGCGCCATGAAATCGCTCGGCACTGGTTGAATGAAGTGGGTCTACCTAACCTAGAACACAGCTATCCTGATGAATTGTCAGGCGGCATGCAGCAGCGCGTGGGGCTGGCAAGAGCACTAGCAACTGATACGCCTATATTACTGATGGATGAAGCATTTTCTGCTCTTGATCCTTTAATTCGGGCCCAATTACAAGATCAGTTGCTTGAACTGCAGGCGCGTCTCAATAAGACTATTGTATTTATTACCCATGATATTGATGAGGCGATTAAAGTGGGTCAGCGTATTAGTATCTTAAATGGCGGACGTTTGATACAAACAGGGTCTCCTAACGACTTGCGCGATCATCCTGCCGATGATTACGTGGCACAGTTTATGAGCGCAAAAACATAAAATAACTTGAGTGCCTTTTGGGCTTAGCGTCTTCAGAATGCCTTCAATAAGTAACTAACAGCCATACTGTTATGGAGCCAACCTTGAACTGACTGTCATTATCAAGAAAAAATAAATAGGGTATGAATTCAGAAAAATGCCCCAAATTTCGTTATACTTCATGACTTGCTGATGGGTGATTAGTCATTTATTCACAACATCATTAACCGCGTTTAGTAGTACTCGCCCCCATATTTTGTCGCTTAACTGATTGACTGATATTCAATTCATTGCTTATTTTTGCGTTTAAGGCTGTAACATGACCGTTGCCTATGTACCTATTATCACCTCATTACTTGATAACGACTTGTATAAATTCACTATGCTCCAAGCCATGTTGCATCAATTTCCGCAGACTCATGGGGTCTATCGTTTTCGCTGTCGTAATAATAAAGATGCCGCTTATCCGCTTGCCGATATTAAAGACGATTTAGAGCAGCAGTTAGACAGCTTATGTGAGTTACGTTTTTTACCAGACGAGTTAGATTATTTACGTCAATTACGTTTTATGCGTTCAGATTTTGTCGATTATCTTGAATTATTTAAACTCAAGCGCCGATTCATTACCATCAGCACCGATAGCCAAGGTCGCTTGCTGATTGATATCGAAGGGCCAATGATTCAGGCGATGTTTTTTGAAGTGTTCGTACTGGCTATCGTTAATGAGCTGTATTTCAAAGCTTTTCCAGACCCCAGTGTGATTAAAGAAGGGCAGCGACGATTAGATGAAAAAGTGGCACTGCTGCACAGTTATTCTAAGCAACAAAAAGCCGAGCAGCAGGCGACTCATAAGCACAAGACCAATGCACCACCCTTTATTGTCGCCGATTTTGGTACCCGCCGCCGTTTTAGTAAGGTTTGGCAGGCGCATGTAGTGGCTACGTTACATAATGCTGAGCCCAATATTGTCAGTGGGACTTCCAATGTGCTGCTTGCCAAAACGCTAGGAATGACCCCAATTGGTACTATGGCGCATGAGTTTATGCAGGCCTTTCAGGCGCTAGATGTGCGTCTACGCGACTCACAAAAAGCGGCTCTTGAGGCTTGGGTACATGAGTATCGAGGTGATTTGGGTATCGCCTTGACTGATGTGGTGGGAATGGATGCATTTTTACGCGATTTTGATCTATATTTTGCCAAGCTGTTTGATGGACTGCGTCATGACAGTGGCGACCCTTATATATGGGGCGATAAAGCCGTTGCTCATTATCAAAAATTAAAAATAGACCCAAAAACTAAAATATTAACCTTTAGCGACGGTTTGGATCTTAATAAAGCCTGGGATTTGCATCAATACTTTAAAGACCGTATCAAGACCAGCTTTGGTATCGGTACCAATCTGACCAATGATATGGGTTTGACGCCTCTCAATATCGTCCTTAAATTGGTCGAATGTAACGGTCAGCCAGTAGCCAAACTCTCTGACAGCCCCGGCAAGACCATGATTAATAACGACACTTATTTGGCTTATTTACGCCAAGTATTTGACGTTGAGGCCCCTGAGTCTAAGTAACCATTCAAACCAAGCCAAGCCAAGCCAAGCCAAACCTTAACTATTGCTACTGTCTTCGCTAGCAGTAGTTTTATTGGCATCGTTTTTTAGCTCGTTATTATCTTTTTTAGTCACACTATTCTTATCGGTGCTGTCTTCTTCGGCAAAGGCGGCATCTAAAGCGCGTTGCACGGCATTAATACGGGTTTCGCAAATCCGATAAGCGGTAATTGACTCTTCGACTGTCGTCATTAGATTATCAATATCAGGTTCATCTTGTTGCTGTAATTCGGCGGCATTGGTTTTTAGAATGTCGTAGGCTGCCTTAAAGGTTTTTGGGGTAGCTTTTTTGCGTTTACGAGTGGGGGCAGTGCTCATAATAGTTCCTAAAATTTTAGAGTAATAAATGACAAAGTATAGTCGATTTAAGATAAGAGGAATACTCTGGTAGCAACGTGCTACTGGTACAAATTTTTCTGGCGTGCTGTTCACAAGCGTGACAGAGGCTGCAAAAAATTCATCTCAGTAGCCTAGTAACATTAGATTGTTGTTAAATTGGGTTAACTATTTATATATAATATTTAGATAAAGCTATGTTATTCATTTGGCAAATTATCAATTGCTACGGTTTCAAAATTAGTGCTTTCAATATCAGTACTCTCAACAGCCAAAACTCGCGCCGTTGCTTTACCATCTTTTAAGACAATATGAATGGTCTGCTCAGGGTGGAGTTGATCGCTACTGGTTAGGATCTTCTTACCCTTTTCATCCATAAGCATACTATAGCCTTGCTTAAGCACGCGCGTTGGTCGATGTAGCAGCACGATATCACGCAAGTGTTCACTATTACGCTGTGCGTGGAGCACTTGCTGTTGGGCATTTTTTATAATTGTGTTTTGATAGCTGTCACACTCAATACCTGCAGCTACTAGCTGCTGATGAGCAGTTGCTTTAGTCTGAGCCTGCCATTCAGTGGTCAGTCTTGCCGCTTGCTTGACTTGCCGTTGCGCGCTCTGCTGAATGCTACGCCAAGCAAAATCGCTGTCTTTACGCATGGCTGTCAACCGCCCAATAGTTTGCGATTGTATTTGACTTAATTGCCGTGCGGTTTGCTGCTCAACTAAGGTCACTTGACGCTGGGCGGCTTGTCTAATTTGTGTTTGATACTGTAGCACTTGAGCCACCAGTTGCGCTAAATGGGCACTAATCGCAGCAATTACTTTTGATGGCGTATCGAAGCTGCTATGTGCGACCTCATCTAAGATAACTTTATCGCGCTCATGACCGATACCCACCCACACGGGCACCGGCTGCTCAGCGATCAAGGCTGCTAGCTCATAATCATTTAGATAGGCGAGATCGCCTACCGCACCACCGCCACGAATAATAACCAATAAATCCGGCAAACGCTGATAAGTAGCATAGAATTGTTGTTGAGCGCTGACAATCGCTTGGCGTATTTCTGCTGGCGCATGATTACCTTGAAAAGTTGCATGATGATAGTGAAACTGACAAGCATTGGTGGTTGCTAATCTGTCCGCATCGGCTTGAAAGTCGCCCAATCCTGCGGCTTTTTCAGGAGCGATAACGATCACATGTTCGATATCGAAAGGAGCTGGCAGTTGCTGATTCAGGTTCATCAGGCCTTCACCAGTCAAGCGGTCTACCATGTCGGCATATTGTCGCGCCAAATCGCCTAAGGTATAACTGGGATCTATATCTTCAATCGTTAATGAAAAGCCATACTGCGCATGAAAGCCTGCGGACACCTTGAGTAGAACGGTTAGATCACGACTGAGTGGCATACCAGTTGCGCGCTCAAACTTTGCCAATACGCGTGCTGCTTTAAAACGCCAAAGGTTACCCCGGCAGCTGGCAACGACTTTACCGTCATCATCTTTTTCAGCCAATTCGAAGTAATAATGACCGCCTTTACTAGAAAGATTCCGAATCTCGGCTTTGACCCAAACGCGGTGGTCAAAGGTTTGTTTGATCACCATCCCAACCGCTGCTAAATAATCACTAAGGCGTAGTACTGTATCCTCAAGATTCTCTTCAAGACTGCTTTCTTGCTCAGCAAGCTCGGCCTCTAAAGTAGACAAGTCTTTGGCAGGGGCCAATGTCTTAGCAGCAGTTTTATTATTGTTCGTAGTGAGTTGCGCCAGATTAGCGAGATTGGGTTTGCGCATAATATCAGACCGACTATGGATAACAGGTATGGTTAATAGCTTAGCCTAAAAGCGCGCCAACCAACAGAGCGTTCATAAAAAGAAAGCCAATAAATGTGCAACTCAGACCTTGTCTTCGTCACATATTTATTGGCTAGAGGCTACCTTTCTGTTCAGCAGCTACTCAATCATTCAATAGAATAGTGAACAGATAATTTAATAGTAGAAGATAGACAATTAAAACCGCTTAGACGCATGACCTATTGGCAGCGGAAGCTGATCATATATTCATAATCATCATTACGAGATAGATCAGGCGAACCAGTACCAAATATGGTACCGACTACTGCACCCACTTGACCAATTATACGGCCCATATTTTCATCCACAATACCATTATACTTAACCTTATCATCAACGACGATCACTTGCTTGCCTCGACACGTATTTTTAGCGCTATCTAGCGCATTTTGTTGGGCTTTTATTTTGGTGCCGGCAATACCTGTGGTCTCAAAAGTAGAGTTAGCACGCTGAATGACTGGTGATGAGTTGGTACTTTGGCAAGCGCTCAATGCTAGTACCGCTGCTAGCATTGCAGTCAAAGTGGCTGTTTTATTAAAAGTTCTATTGAAAACGGTCATAAAAAATCCCTATAAATCAGTCAAAATAAAATGAATCAAAGCTCGATAACAAGTGTAGTGAATTAAGCATTGAGAATTTAACCTATTTATATCCTTAACGTCTAGGTGGTTATTGTGTGCGGTGTTGTGTGCGGTGTTGTGTCTGTGTTGTGTTTCTATAGCGTTCTAAAATAGGCTCAAAAATCAAATTGAGTGCAAGTAATAAAGGGGCAATTATTAACAGGCAGCTCAGTTGTATAGCTGGATACAGCTTGTGCTGATAGCGAACTGATAGCGAACTCATAGAGAAATAGTATGGTTACACAGCAAATCACTTGAAATATAAATCATATCTAGGATAATTGAAGCAACTTTTTCAACCAATAGTCAAAACTATGCTATTAATTCCTGCCCCTGCCGGCGTGTTAGAGATCGATGCACTGTGGCAACAAGACAATCCAAACGATCCTAATACGGATACGGTCGCGTTACTTTGTCACCCTAATCCGTTGTTTGAAGGAACGATGAACAATAAAGTAGTGACCACCATGTACCGATTTGCGCGTGATCACGGCATGCATGTGGTACGTTTTAATTTTCGTGGCGTAGGGCAGTCAACCGGTGAGCATGATTATGCCGAAGGCGAAGTGCTAGATGCTATGACCGTGTTACAATGGATCGCAGGGCAAACGAATGCTCGTAAATTATGGTTGGGTGGGTTTTCTTTTGGTGGTTACATAACCGCGCGGGTCGCTGAGCAAGTACTGGTATCAGCGCATGTGTGGGGCTTAAACGATTTTGAGCTGCTTAAAGTTGCCCTGATTTCACCATCTATAGAAAAAAATGACAGCATTGATCTAAGTTTACCGACTCAAAAGACCTTTGAGATCTATGGCAATGCTGATGAAGTGATTGATCCTGCGAACATGCAAGCGTTTGCCGAGCGTTTGGGGCTTGATGTGAGCGTGGTTGATGGCGCTGGGCATTTTTTTCATGGACGTTTGTCTGAACTTAAACGCTTGTTAAAGCAGCATAGCTTTGACGATGTGAATTAGTTACTCCCTAATTTGATCGCATTTAATAGTATTATCTAAAGTAGTTTCTGTTTATTAAAGCAATGCCTTAAGCCGTGTTAACCTAAAGAGTGGCTACAAATTGCGCCATTCTGACAACTCAGTCGCTACCATCTCAGTGTAAAAATCATAAGTTAGTAGCAACTGACGGTAACAACATATTACTTTATTATTTATTTTGTCTAATGACGAGTCGCATTATGAAATTATCTCCATTACAGCGCTATGAGCAAGCCGTCAGTACTGATGACTTTACCCGAGATGAACAGCAGTATCAGGCCATGAGCTATCTTGATGATTTATATCACCAGCTCAACAATACCGCAGAACAAAAGCAAGGATTTTTTAGCTTTTTAAAGTCCAAACCGGTGGCACCCAAAGGTTTGTATATGTGGGGAGGTGTGGGGCGTGGCAAAACATGGATGATGGACATGTTTTATGACTCCTTAACCATTGATCGTAAGATGCGCCAGCATTTTCATCACTTCATGCAGCGTGTGCATCAGGAGCTCCATGCGATTCAAGGCCAAAGTGATCCGCTTGAAAAAGTTGCTGATATTATTTATAAAGAAGCGGTTATTATCTGCTTTGACGAGTTTTTTGTCTCTAACGTGTCTGATGCCATGATTTTAGGTGATTTATTTACTATGCTGTTTAACCGTGGTATCACCTTAGTGGCCACTTCAAACATTGAACCATCAGGCATATACAAGGATGGTCTACATCGCGATCGTTTTATGCCTGCTATCGCTGAAGTTGAGCGTAATACTAATGTCATGAATATTGACTCTGGCATCGACTACCGTCTGCGAGTCTTGCAGCAAGCTGAGCTGTACAAGTCGCCCATGACCAAAAGCAATCATCATTGGCTTGCCAATCGCTTTGCGAGTTTGTCAAATAATTTAAAGACCAGTAGCGAGCCCATCACTATCAATGGCCGTGAAGTCAAAATCAACGCGCGTACCGAAACTATATTATTTTGTGACTTCCGCCATTTATGTATGCAACCGCGTTCAGCGGCTGACTTTATCGAAATTGCCAATCAATTTAGTACCGTGTTGGTCAATGCAGTACCCGCCTTAGATGACGATCTTCGCGATCCAACCCGGCGTTTTATCTACATGGTTGATGAGTTTTACGATCGGCGCGTGAAGCTATTGATTCGGGCAGAGCAGTCTATTCTTGATCTATACCAAGGCGATAAGCTATCGTTTGAGATTGAGCGTACGCGCTCGCGGTTGCTTGAGATGCAATCAGAAGACTATCTAAAAATGAAGCATCGTCTTGATGACGCTGCGTAATGAGTATCTTATTATAGATCTCTTGATCGAGATGTTTTGATTTGACTACTCACATAACGATAGCTTAGAAATACTGGTTATAAACATACGATAGTGCAGGACGCTCAATTTTGCCTACAGTTTCTTGCAGCCGTTATTTGCAGAAACTGTAGGCAAGGTTGTGTAGTAGTGGATATACCATTAAGAGTAATGATAATAAAACACATGCTATGTATTAATATCTAACGATAATAACAAATAAGGATGAATTATGAGCATGCTCGATGACAATGAAATACAGAGAAATAATGAATCGGCGCATACTGAAGATAAAACAGTGGATAATGCACAAGTCACTGACGAACAGCTGATTAATTGGATTAAATCAAGACGCAGTATTGGTAATTTAAGTATTCCTGCGCCCACTCATACCCAAATTGAAGCCGCAATCGAATGTGCGGCGACGGCACCTGATCATAAAAAACTACAGCCATGGCGATTCATTATCACCGAAGGCAATGCGCGCCACCAACTGGGACACGCCTTCCTTGCTGCCGCTGAGGCAAAAGCGGCTAGAGAAGGGGAGGTACTGTCTGAGAAAACTCAGCAAAAAACCTACAATATGCCGCTACGAGCACCCGTTATCATTACGGTCGTTACTCAGATGCAAGACCACAAAAAAGTGCCGTTTTTTGAACAAATGCTGAGTGCAGGCGCGGCGATACAAAATCTTATTTTAGCTTTAAAAGCCCAAGGATTCAGTACTGTATGGCGCACGGGCCTGCTGTGTAACGAGCCTGCAGTAAAAGAATACTTTGGCGTTGCGGCAGATGATTATGTCACGGCTTTTGTTTATACTGGTACCAGTCCTTGTGATAAACCTGTACGTAAACCGATAGATATTGAGCCACTACTACGCTTTGAGTCGTAAACAACGCTGAGCCTGGTAAATACACGCCCTAACCTAACCATTTATTAAGCAAGTTAGCCTCAGTATAGATGTGCCATACTAGCGCTATAAATAATAGCGATAAACCATATAAGTCGGCCAACACGGATAAATGATTATGACTAGCTCAACCGATAATAATGCTAAAGACACAGACCATAGTATTGACAATAGCGCTGTTGAAAAACAAAACAGGCTACTGGCAAGTATTATTGAACGTGCTACCAAGTCAGGTCTTGGCCGAAAAAAGCTGAATCCCAGTGCAGTGGAGGCCGCTGTAGCTGAAAAAATGTCGCAAATTCATAATAATTCTACCAAATTGCGCTTGGCGTTCTTGGGTGGTGGCAGTTTTGGCACGGCGATGGCAAACTTAGCGGCGCGTAACGGTTGTGACACCACGCTATGGGTGCGTAATAAACGTACGGTCAAATCTATGGCAAAACTGCAGATGAATAAAAAATATCTGCCTGGTCACAAACTTGATGACCGTCTTAAGTACAGTCATGATTTAGAAGCGACAGTCAAAGATAAAGACATTATTTTCCTCGCGGTACCCAGCTTAGCTTTTCGCGAAACCCTAAAGAATATTGCGCCCTTTATTACCGGGCAATCAATCGTATCGTTGACCAAAGGTATGGAAAAAGATACTTTCGCCTTCATGAGCGATATCATTAAAGACGAGTTACCTGAGGTTAATTTTGGCGTTATGTCAGGACCAAATTTAGCAATAGAAATTATGAAAAACATGCCGTCTGCAACCGTGATTGCTAGTGACTCTGAGCCCCTACGCCATGCGGTACAAGCGGCATTACATAGTGCGTTTTTTCGAGTCTTTGCCAGTGATGATATTCGTGGTGTTGAGTTGGGAGGCACCCTCAAAAATATTTATGCCATTGCAATGGGCATGGCAGCGGCCTACGAGGTTGGCGAAAACACCAAAGCAATGTTATTAACGCGTGCCTTAGCAGAGATGAGCCGCTTCGGTGTCGAAACGGGCGCTAATCCTTTGACCTTTTTAGGCTTATCTGGGGTTGGCGACTTATATGCTACTTGTAGCTCTGAGCTAAGCCGTAACTACCGTATTGGTAATATGCTGGGTCGCGGTATGAGTATTGATGCTGCCGTAAAAAAGCTGGGTCAAACGGCTGAAGGGGTAAATACGATCCAACAGGTGCACGAAAAAGCCGTTAAAGAGGGTATTTATATGCCCATTACCCATGCTTTATACGCGGTTATTTATGAAGATAAAGCAGCGCTTGGCGTGGCTTTACACTTGATGGAAGCAGGCTTTCGTAGTGACGTCGAATTTGTGATGGCTCATGACCACAGCAATGAGTCGCTCACCGCGAAAATGCAAGCCGCAAGTAATAACTTGCTTGAAGATGACTCTGATAACAATGCTGCTGATAAAAGTGCTGCTGATGAAAATAAAGACTGAGAATGATAAAAACAATAGAAATTAAGGTTTTAATTAAAACTTAAGCCAAGGAACGTTATGAAGATTATATTGATGCGTCATGGTCAAGCAGAAGACGAGACCCGACCAGATAGCGCGCGCCAACTGACTGATTATGGACAACAACAAGCAGTGCAAACAGCAGATTATATTATTGAACATTATGCGCCTGATTATTTCGTCGTTAGTCCTTACCATAGAGCGCAGCAGACTCTAGCGCAATTGCAAACGTGCGCGCCCACAGTGCCAGTAACGGTGCAAGACAATATCACTCCTGCTGATGATGCAAAAACGGCTCTAACAGCACTGGCGAATATCGAGGCAGAGTGTTTGGTGATAGTATGTCATATGTCCATCGTGGCTAATCTTGCGGGCCTACTAACTAATAATAATCCTGAAGCATTTTCTTTAGCAGAGGCGCGGGTGTTTGAGATGGAATTTGTAATGGCTGGTATGGCTAATGAAATTGATCGCTTTGTTCCCACTCAACCACGTTAGTACTAGCTGTAGTGTTATCATTTAATTTAACAAGTATGGGTATTACCTAAGAAACCGCCACCTCTATAGGTGGTCGGTAGTTCATCCTCAATACTGAGTAATATTGATAACCGCTGTAACAGAAAATATTATAAAACTTGTTTATATATTTCGCTTTTACCCACAGTTCGATGAGCAAGGACGCGTTTAGTGTTACACGTTTGGTTAAGAGCACAAAATAGTCCGCTGGCTGTGTGGCATGCGGATACAAAACAGTGGCAGTCGGTTGACAGCTGGCAGCAGTTACATGATGTCTATAGCAGCTATAAAACCAATAGTCACAAAACGTTGTGCCTATACTTTCCTTCAAGTCATCTGTTACAAGTAAGTACTGAGCTGAGCTCTACTCAGCTTAAGCAGTTAGGTACGACGGGCAAACAATACTTGTTTGAAGAAACCTCACTCGCTCCAGTCGAACAACTGGCGGTGCGGCAGATCAGCTATGCCAATAGCCATTATTTATACGCACTTGCGCAAAGTGATATCGAAACGTGGCAGCAAAGTGCCACCCTGGCAGGTTTAACGGTTCAAGCGTTACTGCCTGATTTTTTATTGTTGCCTATTCCCGAAGAGGGCGCTGGGCAACAAGTGGTGTTATACCAAGATGAACATACCACCATCCTGCGACAGTCGTCGCACCAAGGTTTGGCAGTCAGTTATCTGCCATTGATTTTTGAGCGGCTGCCACAGTTAAGTGATGTTTGTGTGTTAGCCCCAATTGACAGCTCTATGCACCCATCTGGCACAGCAAATATAGCCACAGAAACTGCCGCACTCATTATCGACAGTAAGCTGCTATTGACTAGCTTAGCAGCCACGCCCACGCCGATCGAAAACCCTGAGCGTCACGCGCTTAACTTTTTTGTTAAGTCGTCAGACTCACAGTTATCGCCTTATTTACGCGTTGCTATGATGGTGGCATTATCGGCATTAGTCCTACAAATTGCGACTGATGGTGTCCAATGGTATCGCTATAGTGAAGCTGCGGTTGCCACCAAAATCGAGGTTGCTGCGCAGTATCAGTCTTGGTTCCCAAATGAAGCCCTGAGCACCCGCACAAAATTGCAAGCACAAGTACAACCAAAATTACGTAGTGACAGTCAAGCTCCCGCATCGCACATGGCGATCTTGGCGCGAGTATCACCATTGATCAAACAGTCGTCCTTACGGGCGCAGTCGTTAGTTATGGAGCCAAATGCGCTTAGCTTTACGTTAATTGCACCGAATCGTGATAGTCTTGATCAGTTTGCCAGTACGCTGATGTCACAAGGTTTGAATGCCAATTTGGAGCGAGTAAATAGCAATGGGCAAGGTCAGTTTAGCGGCCAAATAACCGTAAATTTGATGGAAGATGGTTTAGTACCGACTCAGGCTGCTGAGTCTTAAAAAAGCTTTAACGTACTCACCGTTTATTTGCAGTATTCGTTTATTATTCAGCTATTCATTAGTCCATTAATGATGGTTAATGACTCAGAGTTTTGAAACCTATTAATGATTGTTATTGAGTGAGTAATACGAGCAACCAAGGTCAGGTAATGAAAATATTACAACGTCGTGCCAAACCTAGTCCATCGACAGATAGCGCCTTGTCAGGGCATATAAATCACTACCAAAACCTATTGAGGTTGCGCTGGCAGGTACTGTCTCCTCGTGACCAGCTGGCCTTGGGTGTGTTAATAGTATTTTTACTGTTGTTCGTAGGTGGCTACGGTGGTTATAGCATGCGCCAAGCGGCAATAGACAGTAAGGCGGATTACCAAGAACAAGTCGCCGATTATTTCTGGCTACGCGCGCAAGCTGGTAATATTGATAGTAATGCTTTGAGCGCTGCCAATACTCAAAGTGGTGATGCACCACCAGCCAGCAGTATCAGCTCGCTATTAAATGCCTCTGGTATCGATAATGCGCAAGTGGTCGCTGCTGGTGATGCGGTACAACTGAGCTTCTCCAATGCCAGTCAAGCAGTAGTAAGCGCGGCACTTGGCAAGCTTGAACAGCAAGGCTGGCAATTTACCCAACTATCGATGGAGCAAGACCCAGCTACTAAGTTTGTTCAAGTACAAGCTATAGTCAGTTCTTAGCGTTATCTAATGTAATGACTTGAGCCCAACCATAGGTTATCTTTTAGGTGTTGGCACTGCATGTCTCAACACTGATGCTATAAATCTGTATTTTGACATTAGCCTCTTGAAATAATCCTGATTCACCACAATGGAATGCCTAGCAGTTACGTTAATATGTAGTGGTTACGCTAGTGTACGTTGCCACTTTGATAGTAGTGGCTATTGCTAGTTATGGATAATTATTATGAACCGTTCTTCTGAGCCTCATTCTGATGAGAGTTTGCATCGTCAGACTAAGACCGCTGATCCTGACATCGTTAATGACTATATATCTTCTAGCTACCAGCCTAATCAAGAGCTGGCACGGCAACAACAGGGGGGCATGATGAGTGATAACAAACAACGCGCTCTAATCACCTATAACCATGTGACTTATTTGTTATACGTATTGAGCTATTTTACCGCTGGGCTACTGTGGATTGTGCCTATTGTCATGAATTATGCCAAGCGTCATGATGCCGATAGAACCTGGTTGGCAACTCATTTTGATTGGCAGATCAAAACCTTTTGGTATAGTATTGTTCTATTTGCACTTGGTGGTATGTTACTGGTATTCGCCTTAGGCGGTCTAGGGGTCAGCATCATGGCCGACAGCGGTAATATCGCCATTGGATCGATTTTACTGACCGTACTGGGTGTGCTCATTATAGGATTCACTTTTATTTGGCACTTATACCGCATTGTACGTGGTTGGATTGCGCTAACGGATAATCGCCCTGTGCCGTAAAGCTGGCTAGCTTTACTAAGTGTTTACTCGTTAAAGGCTTATTGGTTCAGCATTTGTTTGTGGCTGCCAGCACAGGAAACTTTGGTCTTACTTCCGCTAAACTGATATAATCGCAGCGCTGGATTTATCTCATTTAGTTCCACTCATCGTTTTTATTCAATTAGGGTTTATTGTCATTATGTCCTACGCCTTACTTCGCCCGTTTTTGTTTAAGATGGACCCTGAGCATGCTCATGACATGACCTTATCTTTGTTGGCTAAGGCACATAAAGCTCGAGCGTTAGGGCTGGTCTATGGCCAGCAAATGCAGCCGATAGATTGTATGGGTTTACAATTTGCTAATCCAGTTGGCCTGGCAGCAGGTTTGGACAAAGATGGCGATTATATTGATGCGTTGGCCGAATTGGGTTTCGGCTTTATCGAAGTGGGCACGGTCACCCCGCAGCCGCAAACTGGCAATGACAAACCACGTTTATTTAGGCTCAAACAAGCGGATGCGATTATTAACCGTATGGGCTTTAATAATCAGGGCGTCGACTATCTGATCGAAAACGTCAAACGCTGCAAATATAAAGGCAACATCGGCATTAATATTGGTAAAAATGCCAGTACGCCAGTCGAAAATGCCGCAGACGATTATGTTTACTGTCTTGAACGCGTGTATCCGCATGCTTCTTATATTACGGTTAATATCTCATCACCCAATACTAAAAACTTGCGTGACTTGCAAAGTGGCGAAGCATTAACGTATCTACTAGACACTATTAAAAACCGTCATAATCAGTTGGCAACCGAGTATGGTTTTTATGTGCCAATCGTACTCAAAGTCGCCCCGGATCTAGATCCATTACAGGTCGATTATATCTCGCAACAGCTGTTAGATTTTGAAATTGATGGCTTGATTGCTACCAATACTACTCTAAGCCGAGTCGGGGTCGAAGATCTAACCGATGGCGATCAAGCTGGTGGTTTATCAGGCCGTCCGGTTAGCCACATTAGCACCCAAATATTACAACAATTCTCTGATCAATTGGATGATAAAGTCACTTTAATTGGGGTTGGTGGTATCGATAGCGGCGAAAAAGCGGTGAAAAAAATCAAAGCGGGTGCCGATATGGTGCAGTTATATACTGGTCTTATTTATCGAGGTCCAGGTCTAGTGCAATCTTGCATTCAAGGGATTGGCGGCTACTATGATGCGATGGAAGGATAAAAAAGTAAGGCTCGAGTCATAAAAGCTAAAGCAAGTTAATAGGACAATAGGGCGGTAAACATGAGTGGTTTAGATATTGTGATTGCCTTTATTGTTTTAATTGGCTTATGGCGCGGTTTTCAAGTGGGCTTGGTCAAAACGGCATTCGGTCTAATAGGATGGTTTATTGCTTTGGTTGCCGCTACTCGGTTGGCCAGTGCTATTGCACCACAGTTGTCAGGATTTGTGCAAAGCTCGGTCTTGCAGATGGCCATGGCATTCTTATTAGTGGTCATAGTCATCTTGGCGATCATGCATCTGGTAGGATTTGTATTTTCAGGGGTGCTTAAAACGTTACGGCTGGGCGTGGTAGACAAAATGGCTGGCGGCGTACTTGGCGCGGCCAAAAATATTCTTATCGTCTTAGTAGTGCTTAGTGTGAGTGCGCCGTTATTGGTACAAATGCCGCAATGGCAAACCTCAGTATTAGCACCAGAGTTACTGCCATACGCGCCTATGGCCAAGACTTTGGCCTCAGATGTGCTAGGCGTTGCTTGGGATCAAATTAACCAATCATAAGTCTTGATAAATGGCTGACAAGCCTCATCTAGCGCTCATAACTTTTAATGCTAACGATTATTAATACTAATAATTTTTAATACTAATGACTAATAATGCTAATGATTTTTAACATTAATAACTTAATTTTCAACATTAATAACTTAGTAGTCATAAAGCATCATTCATAGATCATCAATTAATTGTTTTTAATGACAATCTAATTTCAGCAAGCAAAATAATCAAAGCCGTTTGTCTGCCAGCTCTTACTGCCAGCAATCGTGCTGTTATTGTGTTACTAATATGTGGCTAAAAATAGGATATAACTATGTGTGGAGTCGTTGGGGTTGCAGCTCATGAGCCAGTCAATCAAATTCTTTATGATGCCTTAACTATGTTACAACACCGCGGGCAAGATGCTGCGGGTATTGTGACTTTACAAGATGGGCGCTTATACTTACGTAAAGAAAATGGCATGGTACGTGATGTCTTTATGAACCACCACATGCAGCGTTTGGTGGGTCAGTTTGGTATCGGTCACGTTCGCTATCCTACTGCTGGCACGTCTAGCAGTGCTGAGGCCCAACCTTTTTATGTCAACTCACCTTACGGTATTACCTTGGCCCACAATGGTAATTTGACTAATGCTGAGAGCTTGGCAAAATCATTATATCAAGATGATCGCCGTCATTTAAATACCGATTCAGACTCTGAAGTGTTATTGAACGTTCTGGCACATGAAATGCAGAACCTTGATAAAACTCATCCAACCCCTGACGATATTTTTGAAGCAGTAAAAGCAGTTTATAGCCGCTGTGAAGGGGCTTATGGGGTAGTGGCATTGATTACTGGTCATGGTTTGCTGGCATTTCGTGACCCGAACGGTATTCGTCCTTTAATCTTTGGTGAACGTCTCGCAAAAAATGGCGGCACCGAATATATGGTGGCCTCAGAGTCAGTGGCGCTTACCGGCTCAGGCTTTAGCATTATTCGTGATGTCAAACCAGGTGAAGCAATCTTTATTGACCTCAATCACCAGTTGCATACCCATCAATGTGTAGAGCAACAAGAATATACGCCGTGTATTTTTGAGTATGTTTATTTTGCCCGTCCAGACTCGATTATGGATAACATTTCAGTCTACAAATCACGTCTACGTATGGGCGAAAAACTGGGCCAAAAAATCCTTAGAGAGTGGGGTGAGGATCACGATATTGATGTGGTCATACCGATTCCAGATACTTCGCGCACTTCAGCGATGGAGTTAGCGCTACAGATGAACATCAAGTACCGCGAAGGCTTTATGAAGAACCGCTATATTGGCCGTACCTTTATCATGCCTGGTCAACAGCAACGTAAGAAATCAGTGCGTCAAAAACTCAGCCCAGTACCATTAGAGTTTAAAGGTAAGAATGTACTATTGGTTGATGACTCTATCGTGCGCGGTACCACCTGTCACGAAATCATCCAGATGGCAAGGGATGCAGGTGCTAAAAAGGTATTTTTTGCCAGCGCTGCGCCGCCAGTAAAATATCCCAATGTATACGGTATTGATATGCCAGTACGCAGTGAGCTGATTGCTTCAGGTCATAGCGTGGATGAAGTGCGCAAGATTATCGGTGCTGACCGCTTGATTTTTCAAGATCTGGACGACCTAATTGATGCGGTAAAAGACACCAAGCACAGTAAGGTTGAAGGTTTTGATTGTGCGGTATTTAATGGCTGTTATATTACTGGTCAAATCAATGAAGCGTACCTTGACCACTTACAACAGCTGCGTAGCGAAGCCGCTAAAACCGGCAAAAAAGGCATGCAAATCGTTGCTGACACGCCTGTTGATATGACTGGTGTAGAAGAAATGTAGTAGCCCGCCCAAAAATAAGCTGACTTTAAATAAAAAAAATTCAATAAAAAGTTAAATAAAAAAGGCTGAATTCTCTAGGGAATTTAGCCTTTTTTTGCGATTATTCTATGACAAAATATTTTTACATAGCCTTTTTACATAGCCCCTTTACAAGACATAACTAAATAACCAAAGCAGCCCATTAATAGCGGCAATACCAACCACCATGCTGACTAGTAGCTGACGACTGACATGGTAAATGAATAATACCAACAGCAAGGCACCCATTTGCGCCAATAATAAATGCAGCTCCGTACTACTTAAACCGGTGGTTAGCGATAAATCTTGATAGGCAAGGCTGGTTAAAATTAATAATACCAAAACCGATAGCGGTAAACTCTCGTTAAGACGATGTAACCAGGGCTTATCGAGCATTTTTTGTGGTATCAAGGCTGGAATAGCACGGGTGATGAAGGTGACTCCTGCCATCGCAAAGGTGGCGGCAATCAGGTAGCTACTGGTCATTAGAGTCTCCTGTTACGGTCTGCTGTATCCAAAATGCACGCATCAAAATCAGCACCATGCAAACCGCAATAGCGACCAGCAATAACCAATTATTAGTAAATAGCGAGGCAATAACCAAACCAATAACAGCAATACCAATGGGGAAATAACGTTTGATATTTTGGAACTGCTCATAAGCTAAAATTACAAACAGACAAATCAAGGCAAAATCTAAGTTTGGTACGAGATCATTGAGGGTACTACCTATCATTACGCCAAGGGCGCTTGCCAATACCCACCAACTTTGGTTGAATAAACTCACCGGCAGTATTAGCGCTTGCCGTGTTTCAGTAGGTAAACTGGTCATGACCGAAAAGGTCTCATCAGTGAGCGCGAATAAACAATAGGTTTTGGCAAGCTTGTTGGTTGGCAAGTATTGCAACAAGGGTACGCCATAAAACACATGACGTAAATTAATAGCAGCGATATTAGTAGCGATACTACCAATCGGTAATCCAGCACTTAGCATAGGCAAGCAAGCATATTGAGCAGCACCCGCATATAATACGACGCTGAGCATGATAGTCGCCCATATTGGCACACCAGCGACTTGTGCGAGTACCCCAAAGGCGATCCCTGCCGGTAAATAGCCCATTGCTACCGGAATGCTTTTTTTGAAGCCCGCAGCCCACTGGTAGGTCGGTTGCGGTAGTTGCTTAGATTGAGTGGTCACATGAGGTCCTAAATTGTCTATCTTGGTTGTCTAACTCGTCTGCATTTATGAGAGTACTATTTTTTAAATGAATAGTGATTTTACTGGCTCGATAACACTAGTGCTTGAAGTCAGGTTATTTAATTAGGACAGGCTTCATAAACTAGGCCGTAGCTTTTCGTAGCTACCAGTAAGGTGCGCCCGGTATAAAAAACCACTCAGAATAATGAATCGTAGCAGTAATAAGCACCAGACACTGAGCCAAATGCCGGTCATAGCCCATTGCTGGTATAGTAGCCAACTGAGTGGGAAAAAGACCACGGCTAATATTAGAGCGGCGTTACGGATTATACTTCCTGCAGTTAAACCAAAAAATATTCCATCGAGCCAGTAAGCCCCGACCCCAACTAGGGGTAGCAGTATCGCGTAAATATGATACTCATAAGCCAAGGTAAATACTGGCTCAATATTAGTCATCAGCTGTAAGTAGGTGGGCATTACCAGCCACCATATGGCGCTCAGCATTAAAGCAAGGCCGTAGCTGACCACACCAGTGCGCTTGACAATAATACGAAAACGCGCCCAATCACGGCGTCCTGCTGCCTGACCACTTAAGGTCTCTGCTGATACTGCCACACCATCGAGGGCAAAGGCTGAAATGCTTAATACCTGTAATAAAATGGCGTTGGCCGCCAGTATCAAATCGCCACTTTGAGCGGACAAACGGGTTATCCAAGCAAAGCTTAAGGTCAATATTAATGTGCGAATAAAAATATCTTTATTAAGTGAGAATAGCCTCAGCATTTTTTCTTTGGCGAAATGCTGTGGATCCGCAGTAAAGAACGCTTGCCAAGACAATTGTAAGTGACGACGACTCAGCCATAACGCCAATACAACCCCCAACCAGAAGGCAATAGCCGTTCCTAATGCCACGCCTACCAGGCCCATTTGCATACCGTAGACAAAAAATACGGTTAGGATAATATTAAGTAGCGCAATAAACCCCTGTTGATAGAGCATATAACGGGTCTTGCCTTGTCCGGCAAACCAGCCAATAAATGCAAAGTTCATTAGCTCAGCTATCACGCCCCAAAACCGTACATCTAGATAGGTCTTTGCAGCAACGCCGCTTTCAGGGTTGGCTGATAACGCCTGTAAACCAAAATCAATGAGCCACGGTTTTGCCAGTAGTAGTATTCCACCGATGATAAAAGCCAATAGCAATGCCCGCTGTAAAATAGACAGTAGGGGTGATTGCATCTGCGGCTTATCACTTGCAGTACTGCTCGTCGATGCCTGATCATGATTAGCAAGTTGCCCTAGTGCTTGTGCGGACAGACCGGATGAAGCGTATTGCAAAAAGTTAAAGCTAACCAACAATAAAGACAATAGCTGTATTGCCAAACCCATACCAGCCAACTTGGCAGTATCATTCATATTGCCCACAATTGCGGTGTCAATAACGCTTTGTAGTGGCATGGCTAAATTAGCCAATAACACCGGCAAGGCAATAGCGATAATGCGCGTGTAGCGAGTATCAATCGGTGGCAGGGTACTCAGCGGCGTAGTAGAAGACATAAAACAGTCGCTTATGCGGAAACATAGGGAATATGCCTGCTACTACATCATGTGGTTACAGGGAAGATAGCTTGATGGTTAAAGCTTAACAAAATATAAGACTTATAAAGCATACAACTTATAAAGTAAAAATAGTATAAAAACAAAAGCACCTATTGGGTTAGGTGCTTTTGTTTTACACTTTTTTATAGCCACTCGAAGCAACTTCTTCGTGAAATGCTTATCTTGGCATGTTAGCTTTGAAACATTAGTTTTGAAACATTAATCTTAAAATATTAGTCTTGTTCGAACATTTTTGGGTCATTAAAAGTAACAATCTCTTCTTCAAACTCAGGCTTAACCTTCACAACAAAATCGTCACGTGACAGCCCCATAGCTAAGGGGATAGAGCTTGAAATATAGATTGACGAGTAAGTACCTGCGATCAGACCAATAAACAGGGCCACAGCGAACCAATATAAGCCATCACCACCTAAGAACATCATAGCCAACACTACCAACATCACTGTTGAGATAGTCATAATGGTACGACGCAAGGTTTCCGTTAATGACAAGTCGATGGTTTGGCGGGGGGTTACACCACGCACACGGCGAAAGTTTTCACGGATGCGGTCATAGACCACGATAGTATCGTTCAATGAATAACCGATGAGCGCGAGTACGGCCGCCAAAACTGTTAAGTCGAATGGGAAGCCGAACAGGGCAAACACTCCAACTGTTACAATGGCATCATGGAACAAGGCTGCTACTGCACCCACCGCTAGCTTAAATTGGAAGCGCAGAGCAACATAGCCCAGCATAGAGACGAGTGCTAAGGCCACGGCCATCACTGAGTTTAAGTATACTTCGTTACCGACTTGGCTACCAATAATATTAACATTACTAATTTCAGCTTTGTTGTTGGGTAAATTTAAGGCTTTGCCGAGTGAAAGATTAAGCCCATTAATATTATCCGATTGCGGTGGCAAGCGCACTAATAGCTCTTGGCGCGTACCGAGATACTGTACGACAGCATTGTCAAAGCCATTATCTGCTAAGGCTTTAACCACTTCAGTTTGCTCAGCAGGTTGCTCGTAGCGCACATCTGTAGATACCCCACCAGTAAAATCAAGACCTAAATTAAGACCATTAACGGCGATGGCAATAATACTACCGATTATTAGCAAAATAGATAGAATAGCCATTGGCTTTTCTATGTTCATAAAAGGAATAATGCGCTGATTGCCAATGGCTTTAATACCACCTTCCGCTTTTGCCGCCGCATCATCAGCCGCGTTATTCATCGACTCATTAGGGTCTAGATCGACCTCAGAATCGGGCATTTGGGTTGTTAGCGCTTGACTGCCTTGACCACTGCGGCGAGCCTTATCTTTTTTGCTTAGTGATGCTTGCTTAGTTGAGCCTTTGGTCTGGTTGTTGCTGCCTTTACCGTCGCGGCGTGGTTTATTACGGCGGCGATTGGTTTTATCATTTGGGTCTTTCGGGTTACCGTCTGAGCCACCACCTGAACCAGTAGAAGTTGGCGTATTTTCTTTTCTTGGGGGATTTTTCTGTTCAATCGCCATAGTTTTCTCCTAACCGATGCTCAAACGTTTGATAGATTTACGCTTACCGTAAGCAATTTGTACCAGCGCGCGTGTGACTAAAAGCGCTGTAAATAACGAGCTGACAATACCGATTGCTAAAGTAATTGCAAAGCCCTTAATAGGGCCGGTGCCGATAGCAAATAGAATAAAGGCCACTAATAATGTAGTGATGTTAGCATCGAAAACACTACTAAAGGCTCGATCAAAACCTGCCGTAATAGCAGATTTGGGTCGGACCCCATTTGCCAGCTCTTCACGTATACGTTCAAATATGAGTACGTTGGCATCTACCGCCATACCAATGGTCAATACAATACCGGCGATACCAGGTAGCGTCAGCGATGAGCCTATAATAGACATAATCGCCATTATGATAATGACGTTAATCGCTAATGCGACGTTGGCAATCAAACCAAACAGACGATAAAAGACAATCATAAAGGCGAATACTAATAGATAGCCGACTTGAGTTGAAAACAAGCCTTTATCAATATTCTCTTGGCCCAGTGACGGACCAATCGTACGTTCTTCAACGAAATACATTGGAGCTGCCAGTGCCCCTGAACGTAGTAATAATGCCAGCTCAGCGGATTCAGCATTGCTGTCTAAGCCAGTGATACGGAATGACGAACCGAGTACCGCTTGAATGTTGGCACGGTTAATGACTTTAGTTTCAGCATAAGGTGTACGTATTTCAATAGTCTCACCAGTAGCGGGGTCTTCCTCATAGGTGATTTTTTGCTTATTTTCAATGAACAATACTGCCATTTGCTCACCAACTGCGGTACGCGTGGCATTTTGCATCAGTTTACCGCCCGCGCTGTCCAAGGTAATATTTACTTCAGGACGACCACTTTCATCAAGGCTAGACTGAGCATTAGTGACCTTGTCACCGGTGACAATAGCTTGGCGATCTAACAATACTGGTGGACCATCAAGCGTTCTAAACGGGAAGGCTTCAGTACCAGCAGGTGGAATACCACCCATGAAGTTTTCGCTGTCTTGGGCGACCATTCGAAACTCAAGGTTTGCGGTACGACCAAGTACTCGCTTGGCCTCAGCAGTATCCTGCACACCAGGCAGCTCAACAACGATACGATTAGAACCTTGTGACTGCACCAACGCTTCTGCAACGCCAAGTTCACTAATTCGGTTACGTAGAGTGTTCAAGTTTTGGTTGACTGCGTAGCTATTAATTTCATCTAAGGTCGCATCGTTATACGACATAATCAGGGCAGGGCCTTGGTTATCAATAGAGGATTGTAGGTTGAAATCATTACCCGCTGATCCTTGCAAGATATTTTGAGCGCGGTTACGACTGTCAGTATCAGCAAAATGCAGCACGATACCTTGAGCTTCCGTTTTAATGCCCTTAATAACGACACGCTCAGCACGTAGGTCACGACGCACATCGCGACTGGCACTCGTCAAACGCTGCTCAAGTGCTTTATTCATATCCACTTCAAGTACGAAGCGTACGCCACCGCGTAGATCAAGACCTAGCTTCATCGGTTTAGCACCAATATCACGCAGCCACTGCGGTGTAGTCTGCGCTAAGCTAAGCGCCACTACATAATCGTCACCCAAGTTCTGCCTCAACACTTCTTGTGCTTTGAGCTGAGCTACTGGGTTATCGAGACGTACTAGCGCACTATTGCCCTCAAAAGTGCCGTCATGAGAGTCCACACCAGCCTCTTGTAGTAAGGTTTGTGACCGGATCAAGAGATCTTCAGACAGCTGAGTACCTGCCGCTGCACTGGTAACCTGCACCGCAGGCTCATCAGGATAGAGGTTGGGTGCAGCATACAGACCGGCAACGACCAGCACGATGGCAATGAGTACGTATTTCCAAGCGGGATATTGCATAATCACTTCTTTAAGTTGATAAAGTACTGGCGACACAGGCCACAAGTCAGCAGATGGAATGTTAGCGATTGCAATGGGTAACTGCCATGTTTGGCATTTGGCACCTTTATCATTTGCAATTGTCCACCATCGCGACCATCCGCTATGATAATAGAGCGTAGAACGGTAGCGTATAAAATACTATAGGGTGTAAAGCGATATCGCTTCCCAATATAACTATTTAATTTATCTTTAAACATTTTATTAAAGGTTATACAGCCTTTAAAACGATAAATTAGGCTATTTCTAAGGTCACAATGTATAGCGATAAGTCTGCTATTTGAAGCTTGTCCGGCTGTGCTGCCGCTTTATTTGACTGACTAACAGCGGAAAATGACCGTAAACAATGAACGGTCATTTTTATAAATACGATGATAATAGATAAATACAACGATTTTAATAGCAGTCTGATAGCAATCAAATCTGATCGTGATCAATTATTACTATCAACAACTGCAATCATAATCATTAATAACGACCATAAGTCATTATCGCGGTTACTTATACGCTCTCAATAGTGCCTTTAGGCAATACTGAAATCACAGACGCGCGCTGTACCTTAACATCGGTATTATTGTTTAAGCTAACAACAGCATAGACCTCTTCAAGGTCTTTGATACGACCCATCAAACCGCCGGCAAAGATTACTTCACTGCCAACCGTCAAAGAACTGACCATCGCGCGATGTTCTTTAGTACGTTTAGATTGTGGACGGATCACCAAAAAGTAAAAAATGGCAAAAAATGCTACTGGTAATAAGATTTGACCAAATTGTTCCATATCTCTCTCAATGAATAATAGACAATAATAAAATTAGACGCATAGTAACAAAAAATCCCATACTTGGTAACTGTTAATCATGGGATGAGCGTATTTTTCTTGACAGACCGGCATACTATCAGCCGATACCTATCAGGACAATCCTTTTGGGTGGCTAAAAGCAATAAGATCACTATGTAAAAACACCTTAGCAGACAGCTATTAGATTTGTACATTGATATCAAAGGCACTAATGAAAGGCACTGATTATGGTGATAGACTGCAATAATGTTAGTAGCCATACTCACTTTGCTACTATCTTTCTATAGTAGATTGTTTTACTCAAAAAAAGTAGATAGCATGACAAATTATTGTTAAACCTTAGTATCAATGCTAATATCAAATTGCTGCACTTATTACTGTTAAATTTAACAAAAATTGCTTAGTGATATCCAATAACATTATTATATTAGATAGTAGTTTTTTTATTGTATGTAAAGTAATTGCTTGTCCCGTATTTTATCCTTTTTCGTTTTCTCTCTTTGTTTAGGTTACCCAACTTGTTCCCCACTTTTTTGTTTACACCACGTTTGTGTCGTCCACGCGCTTATCGTAAAGAAGCGTCTGCTAAACCTCCCCCGGCGATGCGATATCACGCCCGTTTTGGCGTTATAGGAGTATCTGCAACTTTACTGTTGGCAATATTATTGATGATGTTGCCTCATCCTGCACTGGCAGTTGAAACTCTAGCAGAGCCGACGACAGCTAACGTATTATTCCTGTTGTTGTTCGTTTTGATCGCCATTGGGATTTCATTTATCTGCTCATTGGCAGAAGCCGCATTACTGACCATGACCCCGTCATATATCGCTGACGTCCAGGAAAATAATCCCAAAAAAGCGAATATGCTAAAACGCCTAAAAGTCGATAATATCGATCAGTCGCTAGCCGCTATTTTGACCTTGAATACCATGGCTCACACCTTAGGCTCTATTGGTGCAGGTGCGCAGGCAACTATCGTCTTCGGTAGTGCTTGGTTTGGGGTGTTCTCTGCGGTTATGACTTTTGCCATTTTGATATTCTCAGAGATTATCCCAAAAACACTAGGGACAATGTATTGGCGGCAATTGAGCGGTTTGGTGACCTATTTTGTACGCGGTATTATTATTCTTTTATATCCTATCATCTGGTTGTCTGAGCGCCTGACTAAATTCTTGGTGCGCGGTAAAGAAGCTGATGTCTTTAGTCGCCGTGAGTTTTCTGCCTTGGCCAGTATCGGTGAGGAAGCAGGACACATCGATCCGCTAGAGGCGCGCATTATTCGTAACTTATTAGCGTTTGGCGCGATTAAGGTTGAAGATATTATGACCCCACGCTCTGTAATGCTGGCGTTTGAGCAGACCAAGACTATCGCTGATGTGATGGCAGATCGACCCAAATTAACCTTTTCGCGATTGCCAATTTATGATGGCGATCTCGATAATATCACGGGCTTTGTATTAAAAACCGATATGCTATTAGCGAAGGTCAATCATGCTATGCATAAGCCACTGATTCAGTTTCAGCGGGAGATTACTTATGTATTCTCAAAAATGAAGCTGTTTGATTTATTAGACTTGATGCTAAAAAATCGGATTCATATCGCTGTTACCGTTGGCGAGTACGGTGAAGTAAAAGGGCTGGTTACCTTAGAGGATGTGCTTGAAACCTTGTTAGGTCTTGAAATTGTCGATGAAATAGACCGCGTAGAGGACATGCAGGCGTTGGCACGGCAAATGATGGATAGGCGCGTAGAGCGTCTAGGTATGAAGCTTAGTGACGACGAAGAATATGATAATGGTAATACTTAAACTAAACTTTGAGGTCAAACTCCAAAGCGACCGCACCAACTAGAGCTTCACTCAAACCTAATCTAACAATAGTATTATTATGAGTGAGACAACAAAAGCAGTGGCCAGTAGAAGATGAAACGCTGGCTGTTGCCAATGATATTTACCTCATAATATATGCAAGAACGACACATGCCGTCACACAGCTGTGAGGATTTGATGATAGTCTGAAGCTCTAAATTGTAACAAATTAATTTCTAGCGCTGCAGTATGCTGGCATAGACATTAAAATATAGTCAATCAGCAATATATAGGCACTCAGAATCATGGTACAAACACCGTCGCTTGTGCAAATACTAATTACAAGCATTAATCAAAACTACTCGACTAAAAAATAAATAGATCTCTAAGCAATTTAAAAAAGCGTCATTTGAACACCAGTAACGTCAATCAAATCTCAAATAAAAGAAAATCCTTGATTAACTACAATTACGAGTATGATCTCGCTAAGGCCTATTCGACTAAGGAATATGATGAAACGACTATGGGAAAAAGGGCTGTTGGCTCTGTTTATTAAGTCTGCTAGCGCGACCGCTGTAGTGGCGATAGCAAGTACCGCCAGCATCAGTGCTCAAGCGGCACCGATGACCCAAGGCGCGGTACAAAGCTATGCAACGGCTATGAAGTCAGCGGCCAACAGCCAAAATATTAGCCAAGTGGCAAGCTTAGTTTCTGATGATGCGCTTATTTCATTATCAAGAAAAGGCAAGTCTACTAGCTTAGACAAAGATGCCTACTTAAAGTTATTGCAAAATAGCTGGAATCAAACGTCGAACTATCGCTACGACATCACTATCGATAACATTGTCATTACTGGAGTGCAGGCCAAAGCCAATGTAACGACAAACGAAAGCTGGGTAAAAGAGGGGAGAAATGTTTCATTTGTGACGACCTCACGAGTGACGCTGACCTCACCAACTGGTAATGCAGTACTGTTACGTGCAGTATCGCAAGTGACTATTGAATAATAAAAAACAACGAGTGAATAATAAAAGATAACGAGTGAATAATAAAAGACAAGAAGGATACGCCCTAGTAGCATTACTCCAACCGACTAGTCTTTCTAGTACTCCGGTTTATATAGCCAGCATTTATAGTGTTAGTTTTAAGCCTTAAGACAATCGCTTACGTTTTGTCTATTATCTTTTATATTACACTGGTCTTTGCTTTACGTTGCATACTATACTGTCAATTAATTTTATTTCCATCTATTCTTGTTGTTAGGAAGCTCCTATTATCATGTCTACTGTGTCATCAACTTCTCGCTCATTTATCGCTTTGCCACTGACGCTTGCGGTGTCAGCTCTGCTCCTCAGTGCTTGTAGTAATACCTCAACAGTGAAAAGTACTGGTGCAACCAATAGCGTGCCCGTGGTCACTAAGCGCCCTGCTACTGCGGTAAAACCAATCACTAGCGCTGACTATTCAACTGCGTATTTAGATGCTGATAGCTTAGATGAGCTGGCAGATTTATTAGAAGCCAGTGATATGACCATGGTTGAAGACAATAGACTTGCCATCCAGCAATACGGAGACTTGTGGAGTCGCTTGCGGGCTGGCTATCAAATGAATGGTAGTAAAGCGGTTTATAATCAGCGTATTGAAGGACAAAAAAGCTGGTTTACCAGCCGTCAGGATTATCTAAACCGTTTGACTGCGCGTGCCAGCCGTTACCTATACCATACCGTACGTGAAGCGGAACGTCGCAATATCCCTACTGAGTTGGCCTTGTTACCCGTTATTGAGAGCTCGTATGACCCTAGTGGCACGAGTAGTGCTGCTGCGGCAGGTTTATGGCAATTTATTCCAAGCACGGGCCGTATTTACGGTTTGAACCAAAGTAGCAGCTATGACGGTCGCCGTGACGTTATCGAGTCCACCCGCGCAGCATACGACTTCTTGACCGCATTACACAATCAGTTTGGCAGCTGGGAGCTGGCTTTAGCCGCTTATAATGCCGGCCCTGGTCGTGTTCAAAAAGCTATCGATGCCAATGCGGCTCAAGGATTGCCAACTGATTACTGGTCACTCAGGCTACCGACTGAAACCATGAATTATGTTCCGCGCTTTTTAGCCGTTGCTGAAATTGTTGCTCAACCTGAGCAATATGGGGTTTATCTGCCAGCGATTGCCAACCGTCAGCATTTTCGTAGTGTGCCGGCCAACTATGGCGTGAGCTTATCTGAAGTGTCGCAATTGACAGGGGTCAGTTACGACGAGCTAGAAAAGCTTAATACAGCTCTAACTTCATCACGTATTGACTCATCAGGTCCACAGCGGGTCATCATCCCTAATGACGTTAACTTGACGGTTGATGCCAAGCTAAGCGCATTGAGAGGTAATGGCACCAGTAATGTTATTGCTTCAAGCAACAGCAATACGGCGGCGCCAAGCTATTCAAGCCCAACGACTCCTAGCTACAATAGCAAGCCTTATAGCAGCTCATCATTGCCTACTACGGGTAGCGGCCTAGCTGATTATGCTGCCAGTGCTAGTGTGCCTCAGCAGACGACCAGTTACATTACCCCAACCAGCACGCCTAACAACAGCTCGGTCTATAGTAGTAACGCGTCTGTCCGTACTGAACCACCACTGACTAGTAAAGAGACCAATAAGATTAACGCTGAGCTAAAAAATAGCAATAGCTTACCAACGACTTCAGCAATGATTACTCAAAATAACACCATTGTTCAAGAGCCACCACTAAGCAAACAAGAGCGCGACTTCATCGTACAACAAATTCAGTCACAAACCCCTGAAACCAACGTGATTAGCGCCATCGATGGTAATATTAAGCTATCTGCAATTCAGACGCAGCAGTCTATCCTAGAAGCCAGCGGTAAAGAGAAAACGCTTAGTTTCGCTAAAAATTCAGCAAGCAAACCAAAACCACAAGGCACACGGACTACCTATTCGGTAAAACGTGGCGACACCCTATCTAATATAGCCAGCCGAGCTGGTGTTAGCTGGCGTGATATCACGGAGTGGAACCAAATAGATGCTAGTGCAACTCTATTATCTGGTAGTACCTTATATCTATACAATGCCAAAACTATTGAGCCGCTAAGCAGTGCTGGTGCCACAACAGCAAACCAACCTGAAAGTTACGTGGTACAGGGAGGTGATACTCTTATTGGTACCGCTAATCGCTTTGGTTTATCAGTGACCCAGCTGGCAACCTACAATAATTTGAGTAGCCGTGCTGATTTGTTAAGAGGTCAAAAATTATGGTTGATTGCCGGTAAAGTGACGGCACCTGCCGTTACCCCTGCCGCTCCGTCTTCAAAACCTAGCCGTAAGTCGACCGCCGCGACTAAGAACTACAAGGTAAAATCTGGTGACGGCCTAATTGCACTAGCACGTCAATTCAATATTTCAACGGATGCTTTAGCCAGTCTCAATAGCCTTGGCACGACCGATTCGTTATATGTGGGTCAAACGCTCAAAGTACCTACCAGCGTAGATTTCACAGCTCCTAGCAGTAGCAGTAATAATAGTAGTAGTGCCAGTGCCAGCAGTTCAACGCCTACTAGTAACTATAAAGTAAAATCAGGGGATACTTTAATTGGTATTGCCAATAGTATCGGTGTTAGTGCGGGGCAAGTGGCTGCTGTCAACAGCAGCTTTGACGCTAACGCGCGTTTACAACGTGGTCAGACGATTAAAGTTCCCGTTTCTAAGATAGAAGTAAGCCGTCAATTAAACAACCAGCCAACCAGCTACAAAGTGCAGTCAGGCGATAGCTTAACAGGCGTGGCCAATCGATATAATATTGGTTTGAGCGACCTGGCATCAGCCAACGGTTTGAGCAATACGTCCAACTTGATACTTGGCCGTACCATCATTATTCCTGTAAGTGGTAGTAGCGCGAATGTTTCAGCTAGCAGCAGTAGCAACAGTAGCAGTAGCAGTACCGCGACCAACAGCAGTGGCAAGAAGCTTAGTAATACAGAAAACTATAAAGTGCAGTCAGGTGACGGCTTAATCGCTTTAGCGCGCAGTCTAGGGGTTTCAGTAGAAGACTTAGCTGCGACTAATAATCTAGCGCCTAATGCACAGCTACAGCGCGGGCAAACGATTAAAGTGCCAAAAGTCACGGTCAGTTATACTGTAGGTTCAGGCGATAGCTTGATCGGTCTAGCACGTAAATATGGGGTTTCAACCCAAGAGCTGGCTGATATGAACAAGATTGCAGCCGATACTATGTTACAGCGTGGCCAGCGTCTGACCGTACCGAACCGCTAATAGCTGTTTTATAGCCATTACTTTAACTGATGATTTAAACTTGTCCTTATCCCACAAAAAAAGCTGCTCTTATCAAAGAGCAGCTTTTTTGTCTGAAGTTTTTTACTTGAAAGAGTCTATTAAACCATCTCGGTTTTCATGGTTTCAAGATAACTTCTAATATTACTGACATAGTCCATAACCTGACCAAAACGACTATTTGACGCCTCATTTTCTGATAGATAGGCATAAATATTTGCCCAGCTCTTATCATCAATCCCGTCTGCTCTAAGCTTGCGTTGAATACCCTTAACTGCATTCGGCCCCATGTTATAGCCGGCGAGTGCGAACCAAATGCGGTCAGTTTTTGGCACATCTGCAAAGTCGGACTTCATCTGCTCTAAATAACGTGCACCGCCACTAATACTTTGGCCGGGATCAACACGGTTAGAGACCCCCATTGCCTTAGCGGTATTATTGGTGAGCATCATGATACCGCGCACTCCTGTAGGCGATACAGCATTGGCATCGAGATGCGACTCTTGATAACCCATTGCTACCAATAATTCCCAATCATGATTGTAGTATTGCGCTTGCTCTTTAAAAGAAGACTGATAATCAGGAAGTTTTTCAGTCATAGTCTTTTTAAAATGCTGCTGACTGTAGGCATCTTTGAGTAAGTTTTGATTGTAGAACGCCGCTAACTTTTGAGTTTCTTCTAGCTTAATGCCGTTACATAAGAAATAGCTGGCTTTTTTTGACAGTGGGTCATTTGCTTGGTTGAACGTCCAGCTGACTCTGGGATGTAAGCCATTTTTAGTCAAGCTGGTGTCATAACCACAGCTTAAATTTACTGAGGGTAGGCCAAATTGACTTTTTAGTTGGGTGCTAGCAGTGGTTAGTGCCATATCAGCATTACCTGATTGTAGCGCTCTTAGTGCTGCTTCCTCGCTAGCGTAGGCTTTTAGGTCAATAGTTACCCCAAGCTGATCAGCATAGCTACGCAACAAATCATAGCCGAAGCCATGTTGGAAGCCATCGGTGGCAAAGTAGGTGCTATCACCAGGCACGGCTGCAATAGTCAATGTCTGTTCTAGCATCACATGATCATAGGCTGGCACAGGGTCGCTCATGGTCGTGAGACTCTCAGCGGGTAGGGATAGTAATGCAATGCCGGATACTTGTATAAATTTCTTAGACTTGGCAAAACGAGTAGATGGAACGAGGTTACTTCTGGTGTTAAGCAAGCGTCTAGCAGGATGCAGTAAATAAGAAATACGGCGTTTGGCACCTTGCGCGGATACTTTGACACGATAAGTAATACGTTGCATGCATGTCTCCTAATTTTAGCCATCCTGCTTACCGTAAAATGAGTCATTAACGAATGCTTATATCGCTAGCATTCGCTAAATTTACATTTTAAGTGCTGTTCACTCCTCAATAGGAAAAGTGAATATCACCTTGCTTAAATATAAAAGCCACCATTATCAATGTTATTTGTATTGGTTATTGATACAAATAGCTAATATGAAGATGGGGTTCAACCTATCCGCTAGCGTCGATTTAAAAAGACTTAAACGCTGCACAATCAAAGATACGAATTACACAATTCGTTAGCAAAGCTCGCTACAAAAATAGGGTAAAAATTATATTAAACATAGGTAAGGCCATGAATAAGTTATTGAGACATAGGCATAAACAGTAATATTGATATGGTAGTGGTAAAACCCAACTAAAAATCTAAATCAACGTCTACTGTACTGATATTAACGACCATCTGCTCTACAAGTAACTTATAGAGTAGAAGACGTAATAATATGCCATCGTCTAGCAATACAGATAAATAATGAATTTTATGACCGTCACGTTTCAAATAGAAAGTGAGGTCAAAAAATCGTTCTATACTGTTATTGCTACGCTAAATATAGGATACATAGTGATCATTAAATATATGGTGTCATCACAGGGTATCACTGCAAGTCGTTACTCAGATTCTCATCAGTACTAGTAGCCGCTACAAAAATAGGCCAACGCATAACACGGATAAATAGCCACCTGCCTCAGAAAACTGCAGGTAAAATCATAGGCCGTATCATGTAATGAATATATGAATAACTACCGCATCATTTAACGCTATAACCGGAAGCTATAATAAATGGGAAGTTTCATGACAAAACATTCTCTTACAAGTTGCTAATATGCGGGTATTAGTTGCAGTATTCAAGTTAAGTTAAGAAAAGAGTGATAAAACTTAACAATTAGGTGGTAGACGGTCAAAAATAGATATATTTTGCTTAATTTTTAACCAACTAAAGTTTATCAAAATAACTTAACAAATATCCATTAATTTTCTATCCTAGCTCGCTGAATCTAAATGTAGTCTTAATACTGCTATCAAATCATATTAAGCCTTTCGTCTAAATAAGCACAGGCCCTAACATAATGCAGCAAGGATAGTTTTAACTCGTGATTACGCTGGATTATCAATATCAATAAAAGTCACTGGTACGCTAAAGTGTTGTGCAATTAACTCACCTAATGCCTGAATACCGTCACGTTCTGTAGCGTGATGACCGCAGGCAAAGTAGTCAATACCAAGTTCGCGAGCGATATGAGTGGTACGTTCTGATATTTCACCCGAGATAAAAGCATCACAGCCCATTACTGCCGCCTGTTCGATCATATCTTGCGCGCCGCCCGTACATATCCCAATACGCTCGAGGCGCTTCGAGTGAGTAGCGGTACTATTATTATCAGCCGTATTATCAGCCGCATTATAGTCGCCAGAGATATGCAGCGGCGCACGTCCTAATGCTTCGGTGATGATAGCGCTTAGACTATGGGCAGTTTGCGGGGCACACGTTGCGATGTTGCCCACCGGATGTGAATCATTAGGATAGAGCGCCTCAGTGATGGTCATGTTTAGCGCCTCTGCAAGTTTGACGTTATTACCAATTACTGGGTGACCATCAAGGGGTAGGTGATAAGCGATTAACGAGATGCCGTTCTGCAGCAATTTACGAATACGTTGTCCTTTCATACCTACTATAGGGGCAGGTTCACCTTTCCAAAAGTAACCATGATGTACCATGATTGCATCGGCATTATCAGCAATCGCCGCATCGATCAAGGCTTCACAAGCAGTAACGCCAGTGACAATGCGCCGTATAGGTCGGCCACCATCCACTTGTAAGCCATTAGGAGCGTAGTCTTTAAAAGCAGCAGCACTCAGATAGTCGTCACAAAATTGTGTCAAGGTCTGAGCGGTTACGGAAGGGCTGGATTCTTCAGTTATGACGTCTTTAGTAGTCATTATGGTTTCCTGTTTTGGTTTAATTAAGTCGGTTTAATTAAGTGAGATTAACTACTGTGATTTGATTAATCTAACTTAATTATTTAGATTCGATTGTTATTGTAACTTACTAATATTTCGTATTAGCTAAGTACTTGCTGTCAATAAAAGCATATAATATGGATGACAGTTATTTTATCATACTGCTGAAAAAATTCTGACAAGCATACTAACTGAAACGGTACACGATCCGTTACAATTTAACCTTGTTGCCAGTTATAATTTACAGACGAAATATTGTTGGTCTGAGAGTCTCAGACGCTGTACGTCTGTATCAAATACATAGAGGTTTTTCTATATGTCGTCATCCCTGAACACCAATAACAAGGCCGGTTTCTTAAAATGGCTACCTTGGGCCTTATTGCTGATAGTTATTGCAGCTTTTGTCTGGTTGTTTGCGAGTATGAAGACCCCGTCAGAGGCCAAATGGGAGCCACCAAGAACCACGGCTGTTGAGCAACAAGCATCCGCTTCAGTGTCTGACACCCCAGCACCTATCTCTTCTTATCACAATGCAGTTGCCCGTGCCTCGCAGTCGGTGGTAAATATCTACACGACTCAAGTGATGGAAGAGCATCCCTATATGGATGATCCGGTCTTGCGCCGCTTTTTTGAGTTTCATAATGAGGGTCCGCAAGGACAAGGTCCTACCAATTTAGGCTCTGGAGTCATAGTGTCAAAGGATGGCTATATTGTCACTAATGCTCATGTCATAGAAAAAGCGGATGAAATTACTGTCGCCTTCAACGATGGTCGTAAAAGTCGTGCCACACTCATTGGTACCGATCCTGACAGTGATTTAGCCGTCATTAAGGTAGACATGACTGGGCTAACACCGCTTGGTTTTCGTGAAATTCCTATTCGCGTGGGTGATTTAGCATTAGCGATTGGTAATCCATTTGGCGTGGGGCAAACGGTGACTCAAGGGATTATCTCAGCGACCGGTCGTACTGGGCTTGGGGTGAATAAATTTGAAGATTTCATTCAAACGGATGCCGCTATTAACCCAGGCAATTCAGGCGGTGCGCTAGTTGATGCTCGTGGTGAGCTAGTGGGGATTAATACTGTTATATTTTCACGTTCTGGGGGCTCGATGGGTATCGGCTTTGCCATTCCAACGGCTTTAGTGGAACAGGTAATGAACGCGCTGATTAAAGATGGTCGTGTGACTCGGGGCTGGCTAGGGATTGAAATCCAGTCACAGCTACAAGATCCGACCCGTCTTGAAACCTCAACGGGTGTGGAAGTACTCAAAGTTATCGATAAAGGCCCAGCGGCAAAAAGTGGCCTAAAGGCCGGTGATGTGATCTTAACCATTGATGGTATTGAGATGACTGATGCCAATACTCTGATACAATATGTGGCTCGCAAACCCATCCGTACTGAGCTCAACACGCAGATATTGCGTGACGGCAAAAACAAGCAAGCCAAAATTATGCTAGCCGAACGCCCACAGCAAGAGACAGTTGAGCCACCAACTACCATCGATAAGGGCAGCTTAAATGGTCAACCAAGTTATCATGGTGGCGATCAAGACGGACCGATGATGTCTGAAGAAGAACGGTTACGTATGCGTGAAGAATTGCTACAGCTGTTCGAAAATGACGCCGCTACTCAGCAGCAGTAGAGCTCATAGTAAGTGATAAAAAAAAGCGCGCTATCTTGATTAAGATAACGCGCTTTTTTATGGCTGCTGATAACGGTTCTACAAATTAGTCTTTGATAAACTCATGCTCGATATAAATAACGCCTTGTACCCGGCAACAACAAGCTAGGATCTCATCGTCCTCAATCATAGCCAGTGGTGCAAACGGATAATCGACCGGATGTGAGCCTGCAATCCGGCGTATACGGCAACTGCCACAATAGCCTTCCTTACATTGGTAGTTAACCTCATGACCAGTCCGCAGCAGCCCATCTAGTAGGCTCTCATCGTCATGTAAGTAGAACTGCTGTTTACTGGTCATTACCCATGTCATAGTTGATCCTATCGCGATTAGTCCTGTCGTATGCTATCTGTTTGTCAATCGACCTTATTCATTGTTAATGAGACACCAAGCTAAACTTTTACTCAGCTGGCTACCATTCTCTATAGCTCAAAGTCATCAAAATCATTATTTGATAAATCTGAATCAATCTGACCAACTAAATATGAACTGATTTCAGTTTCTTGTGGCGCGACCTGAACATTATCAGAGGACAGCCAGGTATTGATCCATGGAATGGGGTTCGATTTAGAATTTGGGAATGCTGATGGTAGGCCAACCGCTTCCATACGCAAGTTAGTGATGTATTCAATATATTGGCATAAAATATCTTTATTCAGGCCAATCATTGAGCCATCTTTAAATAAATAGCTGGCCCATTCTTTTTCTTGCTCAGCGGCCTTGCGGAATATCTCGATGCTTTGCTCATAGCACTCATTGGCAATCTGTACCATTTCTGGATCGTCTTTACCATTGCGCATTAGGTTCAGCATATGCTGTGTACCAGTCAAATGTAAGGCTTCATCACGAGCAATTAGCTTGATGATTTTGGCATTGCCTTCCATCAGCTTACGTTCAGCAAAGGCGAACGAGCAGGCAAACGATACATAAAAGCGAATTGCTTCAAGGACGTTAACCGCCATGATGCACAGATATAGTTGCTTTTTTAGGGAGGTCAAATCAACCGTCACTTCTTTGTCATTAATAGTATGCGTGCCTGCGCCGAACAAGCTGTAAATCTGCGAGTTGTGATATAGCTCGTCATAGTACTGGGCGATATCAGAGGCGCGCCCTAAGATATGCTCATTGGTCATGATGTCATCAAACACTAGGCTTGGGTCATTGACGATGTTACGAATAATATGGGTATAACTGCGCGAGTGAATGGTCTCTGAAAATGACCAAGTCTCAATCCAGGTTTCAAGCTCAGGAATAGAGACTAACGGGAGTAGCACCACGTTTGGGCTACGACCTTGGATAGAGTCGAGTAGGGTCTGGTACTTCAGGTTACTCAAAAATATATGCTGCTCATGCGAGGATAGGTTGCCAAAGTCCATACGGTCTTTTGACACGTCGACTTCTTCTGGACGCCAAAAGAACGACAATTGCTTTTCAATCAACTGTTCAAAGATAGGATGCTTTTGTTGATCATAGCGGGCAATATTGACGGGCTGACCAAAAAACATCGGTTCTTTCATAGCGTTGTTTGGCGTTTGGTTAAAGATTGAGTAAGTCATGGTCATGCCTTTTTATGTTGTACAGATTATTAGTCTAAAATTTTGAAAATAGTTGTAAAAACGCGCTATAGGTTTTCTACTATAAGTTCTCTAAAGATATTTGTACTGGTACTTGTCCATCATTCATATAAGCTTTGAGCATTTCGCTTAGCTCTATATCATCCAATGCTTCTAATTCATCGATATCACTCTTCTGAAGTGTACCTAGGCCAAGGTCTTGAGGTTCTTTCGATGGTTGCTTTGGCGTCTGTTTCTTCAATTGTTTTTTAGGTTCTTTTATTGCTGCTTTCTTTGGTTCTTCGCTTGAGTTTAACTGCTTACGAACGTCTTCGATGTCTACTTCCACTTGTACAATGTATGAGCGACCATCGTTTAGGTCTGAAAATACGTTAGGGATAAATAAACCACCGTCTTTGATGATTGCGGTATATTGCACGCCTTGACCTCCGTCGTTTTTATTCTCGGTATCTTAAATATGGTTTAATTATAACAACTTAAGAACTTGATTTGAGTGTAGGTTGGTATAGAGGAACGAGACCGAACAAGTTGTTAAATTAAAACCGTTGGGGCCGTAAGCTCCGCCCAACCTACGCTTCATTAATGTTCGAAACAAGCGTTCAAAAACCTTTTTAACTTTCTATGCCTTGTACTACTTATCAAAGGCGTAAATTGTCTCATATTATCTGATTCAAATAACTTGAAACCTTCCATAATAATACTATGAGCTTCACGAACACTATCTTGTAAATGTTCAATATCTCTGATCATTCTATTGAGATCTTTAAAGGTTATATTACCTTCATCAAACTTATCTAAACTTTTAAGAATTGCATTGTTATTTTGAATCATGGCTTTAATCTTAACTCTATCAATAAGATAGTTTAGACCTTTCAGGTTACCTAAGCTCTTGGTAATATAAAAAGGACTTTGAACGTCTTTTCCTATTCTAACCTCTTCAAGTTCAATCTCAGATTGTGCAGCTCTACGCTGTATTGAAATGATGGAACTCTTACTATGCTTCATTTGTTCTAACTTGTCATACAGTCCATCAAGACCTTCAGATTTTATAGCCCTATAAACGCGCTCAATCTTTTTCCAATCAGCTTCCATTTCACTTAACTTTCTATAATTTTCAGTAATATTGGATTTTGCTAATTTTATATTCTCGACTTTGTTGAAATAATCAATCTCTTTATTAAGTTTGTTACTCAAAGACGTAAAGTTTTCTCCGAAATACTTCTTACCACAGACATTTCCTAAATTAGTCAGCCTTCCAGACTCAGTTTCAACAATACATCCATTATTATGAGCTGTACGACAATTTGATAAACCACATCTACCCTTATTTGGAAGTTCATATCTATTAATAACTTGCTTTAATTTTTCCTTCTTAGGATCTAATGAGTCAGTATATCCACTCATTTTAAAAATATCATCCCAAGTAGTAATTCTCACAAAATGCTTTTTACTAACTGACATATTCAAATTTTTATCCCTCTCAGCAACTTATACTTAATAGTGCTAAGGTGCCGAAACACCCGAACACTAAACCATTTAGGTCAGACCAAATACCTATGCTATTTTTCTAGCATAAGTGTGTTTAGCATTTAAGTTTATGTATCCGTTAAGTCCATTTCCCATTCTAGCCAGTCTTATCATATTATTGACATGGTAAGAGCCAGTTGTGAAATAGTTATACAGATACGTACCACCTTTCGTAAAACGTACAATTATAAAGTCGGTACCGACTTCAAACGCGCTTACGCCAGAGTCACCATGGGTATCACAATAAATCTCCATACTCATTACTCCTGAGCTGAAACATTTGTGACTATCACTTCACGGTTTGTCTTGGACAAGGGATAAGTTTTGAATTAGAATAGATGCCTTACAACGAAACGTTATTCTATTTGCTTACCACTTGTGAAAGTCGATAGTCTTAACTTCCTGATAACAAATATTAGCGTATTTATTATCTCCAATGGCAAAGATGAGAAATCGTCTTTGCCATTTTTATTGCCTGATACTTTTAGAATCAGGCAAATTTAAAAAATCTCTATAATATATTATTGATGGATAGCGAGCTCAATCAAATAAGCCAAACCCGCCATCCGTCGGAAATTCTATTTAAAGAATTTCTCTTGCGAACCTTGAGTAGGGATAGAGTGAAGCATTGCTTCGTCCTGACGCAAGAGAAAATTTATAATTTTATATCAGTGGAATTTTTTAACGGTTCTCAGATCTTACATGCCCCACCAGCACAATCATCTTCCATATCTGCTTGAGCATCGTTCGCGCCATCACGAGTATTGTGATAATACAAAGTCTTTACACCCAGCTTATAGGCAGTCAATAAGTCTTTGAGCAAGACCTTCATAGGTACACGACCCCCTTCAAAGTGAGTCGGGTCATAGTTAGTATTGGCTGAGATACTTTGGTCAACGAACTTTTGCATAATGGCGACTAGCTTTAAGTAACCATCATTGTTAGGCATTTGCCACAATAGCTCATACTGGCCTCTAAGCTTCTCAATTTCCGGTACTACTTGCTTCAAGATACCGTCTTTTGACGCTTTGATAGACACCAGACCGCGTGGGGGCTCGATACCGTTAGTCGCATTGGCAATCTGACTAGAGGTCTCAGACGGCATCAAGGCAGTTAAGGTCGAGTTACGTAGACCATGCGTGGTGATGTCAGTACGTAGGGTTTCCCAATCGAGATGTAGTGGCTCTTGACAGATTTTATCCAAGTCTTTTTTATAAGTATCAATTGGCAAGATACCTTGTGAGTAAGTGGTCTCATTAAAGGCAGGGCAGGCACCTTGCTCTTTGGCCAATTTGTTTGAGGCTTTCAATAAATAATACTGTAGCGCTTCAAAGGTTTGATGAGTTAGACCCAATGCTGAGCCATCTGAATAGCGCACGCCATTTTTCGCAAGATAATAGGCGTAGTTAATCACGCCCACACCTAATGTACGGCGACGCATGCTACCATTTTCAGCGGCTTTGACCGGATAGTCTTGATAATCGAGTAGGGCATCCAGTGCCCGTACAATCAGCTCAGCAGGCTCTTCGATATCGCTGACATGCTCAACTTTACCTAAGTTAACCGCAGATAGCGTACATAGGGCAATCTCGCCTTCTTCGTCATTGATGTTATCAAGTGGCTTAGTTGGTAGCGCAATTTCCATACATAGATTTGATTGGCGGATAGGCGCAACGCTGGCATCAAATGGACTATGAGTATTGCAATGATCGACGTTTTGAATGTAGATACGACCCGTACTGGCACGCTCTTGCATCATTAGGCTGAATAGCTCAGACGCTGGGATTTGACGGCTACGAATGGAATCATCTTGCTCGTACTTAGTATACAATTCTTCGAATTTGTCTTGATCTTCAAAGAAGGCGTCGTATAAGCCTGGCACATCAGATGGTGAAAATAAGCTAATATCTTGGCCTTTAATCAGACGGCTATATAGAGTCTTGTTAATCTGTACGCCATAATCCATATGACGAACACGGTTGTCTTCAACGCCACGGTTATTTTTGAGGACTAGCAGCGACTCTACTTCTAAATGCCATAATGGGTAGAATAAGGTTGCAGCTCCGCCACGGACGCCACCTTGTGAGCAGCATTTGACAGCGGTTTGGAATAGCTTATAGAAGGGTACACAGCCAGTATGTTGCGCTTCACCGCCGCGAATAGGGCTACCAAGGGCGCGGATACGACCAGCATTGATGCCGATGCCAGCACGCTGTGATACATAACGCACGATGGCGCTAGTGGTCGCGTTGATGGAGTCCAGGTTATCACCGCACTCAATTAGCACGCATGAGCTAAACTGACGTGATGGGGTACGTACGCCTGACATAATCGGTGTTGGTAGAGAGATTTTAAATTGTGAGGTAGCATCATAAAAGCGCTTCACAAAGTCTAGACGCTCTGATTTATCATAGCTGCTAAATAAGCACATACCGACTAACATATATAAGAACTGCGGGCTCTCATAAACGGTCTTGCTGACACGGTCTTGTACCAGATATTTACCAGCCATTTGCTCAACAGCAGCATAGGCAAGATTCATATCGCGCCAATGATCGATATAGTCATTTAGCTCATCAAATTCGGCAAGGCTGTAATCGGCTAGGATATGTTGATCGTATTTGCCAGCGTCAGTGAGCTTTTGTACATGATCAAACAAAGAGGGCGGGGTAAATCTATTGTAAGCGATTTTACGTAAGTGAAAGATCGCCAAACGTGCCGCTAAATATTGATAATCAGGCGTGGTTTCAGAAATTAAATCAGCGGCAGACTTAATAATAGTTTCATGAATATCACGAGTTTTGATACCTTCATAGAACTGAATGTGCGACTTTAGCTCAACTTGTGATACTGACACATTATCTAACTTGTGAGCGGCCCACTCGATGACTTTATGAATTTTATCTAAATCAATTGGTTCGAGACGTCCATCACGTTTGGTGACTTGAATGCTATCGATATGTGTCATGCTAACCTCTATTGTTGATTGCTAATATTGTTCGTTATATGGCTAAATCGGCTAGCCATTTATTTATTGTATTGTTGCTTATCATTGTGACTGACTATTGTTATTTATCACTGTTGCTTACTACCGCTAATTACTACTATGCGTCAGTTTCTATCAGGCTAACTCAGCTTTTTTCAGGCAAAAAAATAGCACCGCTCATAGTGATGATAAAATCACTGAGCACTACATATAGCGTTTGTGTTAGTAGATAGGCACAATATAGCGGGAATATTTTGAAAAAGCTATATTGATTTTAGGAGTAAACTATGTTGCTACGAGGTTGTGGCGTGCTTATATTTTAGCAAAGGGCGATGGAGTAAGGGCTAGCTGAGATTACTAGAAATAATAAAATTTTTGTAAAAACTATTTATTATTTTAGGTCGGCCATGCTACAAAAATTCTTGTAGAAATTACTAGGGCAGCGGCCATAATTGCGCTGACGATTGTACCTGAGACGAGCAAAAATCGCCACTCATATGAGTGACGATTGTGATTATTATTACCGCTAGGTTTTTACGTACTACATGTGATGGGTCGCAATAATCTTACAGTGCCATGCGTACGGTTTTGGCATTATCAAGCGCCGCATATAGGGTGTTGACCTGTTCAGCTGAGGTCATGTATAGATTAACCCGTGCCGAGTGAAAACGGCCGGTTTTGGACGGTTTAACCTTAATAGAAGCCAAATCAAAATCAGGGAATTGGCTACCAAGAATCAGCTTAACTTCATTAAGTAAGCTGTCGTGCTCACCTTCATGACCGATAATACTTAACGGATAATCCATAGGAAAATCCCAGAGTTCAGGATTCTGGATATCAGTTTTTTTACCTTTGATCTTGTCATTCCCTAATGACAGATTAGAGACAGTGACTTCTTTTTTTGGATCTTGTTGATTATCGCTCATTATAGAGTCCTTATTTTTGATTGTCTTATTTAATAATGGTTATTCAATGGCTATTATTCAACAGTATAGCCTGGCGGTGCTGTTCAGCACACTTATCGACAGGCCACAAAAAAGCTGAGACTCGCTCAGCTATTAGGTCTATATCTGGTGCTATGCTTAAAAGCTAAACCCTTTATAAGGGATTAGCTTGTGCCTTTAAAGAAGCACTCATTTTCAAAAACCAATCACTTTCAAAAACCAATCACTTTCAAAAATTAGTCATTTTCAAGGAACGAGCGAAGATGCTCAGAGCGTGATGGATGACGTAATTTACGTAAGGCTTTGGCTTCGATCTGACGAATACGCTCACGAGTCACATCGAACTGCTTACCGACTTCCTCCAAAGTATGATCGGTGGGCATATCGATACCAAAACGCATTTTTAGCACACGTGCTTCACGTTCAGTTAGATTGCTAAGCACATCACGAGTCGCTTCACGTAGGCCAGCTGAGGTAGCATCATCGACTGGGCTAGAGATGGTCTGATCTTCAATGAAGTCGCCTAGGTGTGAATCTTCGTCATCACCGATAGGGGTTTCCATAGAGATTGGCTCTTTAGCGATTTTGAGCACTTTGCGGACTTTAACTTCGTCCATCTCTAAGCGTTCGCCTAATTCCTCAGGCGTTGGCTCGCGTCCCATCTCTTGGAGTAGCTGGCGAGAAACACGGTTAATCTTGTTAATCGTCTCAATCATATGCACTGGAATACGGATGGTGCGCGCTTGGTCAGCGATAGAGCGAGTAATGGCCTGACGAATCCACCAAGTGGCATAGGTTGAGAACTTATAACCACGACGATATTCAAATTTATCAACCGCTTTCATCAGACCAATGTTACCTTCTTGAATTAAATCTAAGAACTGTAAACCACGGTTGGTGTACTTCTTAGCAATAGAGATAACCAGACGTAGGTTCGCTTCAACCATTTCTTTCTTGGCGCGGCGAGCCTTGGCTTCACCGATTGCCATGCGGCGTGCCACATCTTTCATTTCTTGAATGGTCATATCGAGCTTGTGCTCGTAATCACGGATGGCACGTTGTAAAAGAATAACATCATCGGTGACTTTTTCTAAGGTCCCAGCAAACGCCGGCTTACCAGCTAGACGTTCAGTGAGCCAATCAACGTTGGTCTCATTACTTGGAAAAGTCTTACGGAACTCTTCACGCGGCATACGGCCACGGCGAATAACCAAGCGCATGATTTGACGCTCTTGTTTACGCACATCATCATACACATCATGCATGATGGCCATTACTTGATCTGACAAGCGGTTGTTAAGCTTGAGCATCATGAAGCGCATGGCAAGCTGTTCGTAAGCCTCATTGGCTTGTACGCTACCCCGACCGAAATCTAGCAGGGCTTGTTTGGCTGCAATGAATAGGCCTTCAATCTCTTCTAGACGTACTCGCACTTCTTCTGGATCAATACCACCGGTTTCTTCTTCGGCGTCATCATCTTCAGTAGCTTCACCGTCTTCACCATCTTCGTCATCTTCGCGTTCAGCTTTCGCTTTGGCTTTTGACTTGATGACCATGATTTTTTCTTCTTTTGCGGCGGCGGTCTCAGCATCAGTTTCAGGATCTAAAAAACCAGTGATAACGTCAGAGAGCTTCTTATCACCATCTAATACACGCTGATATTCGTCCAGTACATACTGTACCGTTCCTGGCCAATAAGACATCGCATGCTGAACGTCACGAATACCTTCTTCGATACGCTTAGCAATGGCAATCTCACCTTCGCGGGTCAGCAAGTCCACTGTACCCATCTCACGCATATACATACGGACAGGATCAGTGGTGCGACCAGGCTCAGTCTCAACAGCAGCTAATACTGCCGCTGCTTCGTCAGCTGCTGACTCGTCATCACTTGAATCGTCATTCATCAAGATATCATCAGCATCAGGCGCAGACTCAAAGATTTTAATACCAACATCCGTTAGCATTTGGATAATATCTTCGATCTGATCGCTTTCGGTAATGGAGTCGGGGAGTTGGTCATTCACCTCAGCATAGGTCAAATATCCTTGCTCTTTACCCATTTGGATCAAGGTGGCCAGCTGAGATGTGGACTTAGAAACTGACTTATCGTTCATAAATACTCACTTTGTTTGCGTCGGACATTTTCGTGATATGACGGGCTACTGCTTGTTCAGGGCGCTGATCTAATCAAAAGATTGATCACAAAAAAGCGTAGGCGTAGTCAATAACAACAAAAATGAATTGATATGAATTAGAATTCAAAAAAATACAATAAAAATACTCAAAAATGGCTAAAAGTTAAAAGCCTAAAAAGTTCAAACCTAAAAAATTTAAAATAATAATAATAAGGTTCAGTACGGTTATGTCAATATGCTTGCTCAAACCTTACTTAGTGCTAAAAATTCACTTAACAACCTGTCGTTAAACAACAGAAATAGGACCGTAAATATAATAGCGGCACAGTTTAACACAGACCTTAGTAAGCAAGCACAATGTCGCTGACGACCTTTTATAATATTTTAGCAATAAGCTGCTATTGATTGCTGGCCATAATCATAAATAATGGGGTCAGCAGGCCTTAATTTAAAGAGCGAGCATATTATAAACAAAAAGTTGAGCTTAAAAAATTAATATCGACGGTCAGTTTTTACGATTAATAAAATAAATTCAAAGCAAACTGGCCATTTTGTTTGCCTAACGACCGGGTAAATACGCCAATACCTAAGTGAGATTCGTTGATTTCACTATTTATAAGCTGCTGAAATCGCTGATTTAGGCCCATTGAATCGTCGTAGCCACGACCATCTATAATACTGCCTGTATTAGATACTAATCATTTGCGCTGATTGTTCCGCTTGCTGGGCACGTAACCAGTTGCTTAATAGCTGCGCCTGAATGCGTACGATAGTGGCCTTGATATGATCAGGATTTTTTACCAACTCTTGTATTTTTTTCTTCATATTGCGCTCTAAGAGTTGACTCACTAAGTTTTCAATCTGCTCATCAAGGCTTAAAATATTTCTAGTGATCAGGGTTTTATAAAAGGATCCCCAATTACGGCTAAGCGCTTCTTGAGTTAACGGGTTTAGATTAGATAAAATAAAATGTGCGGCGGCGTTGGCATCGGTCGGCAAATAAGCCAGACAGCGCTTAATAGTACTAACGACATCCAATAAGGCAGCATCTTGTAAATCTTCCCAAGCCAAGGGTCGCAATGCATCAGAGGAGGCCTTTTGCTTGATATGTGCGGGCAGATTCAAACCATCAATACCGGTCTGTTGCCAAATGGACTCTATAGGATCATCAATCAGGGCACGCGGCTGAAACAAAAAACACAGCTGTAATTGCTGGCTGATGGTCATATCACCATCGAAGTCTAGTAGCGCATCCTTTGCCTCAATATTCTGGCTACGCTTACCGCCCAGCTTTTGATAAATGTCGTTGTTGAGCAGGTAACGAAAGCTACTGCCTTTGGGCAATAAAGCGGTTAGCGTACGCACTTGCGACATCAGCTTCGCTTTACCTTCCGCTAATGTTAAGTCATGGCGCTCACTTAGATAGGCAAAAATATACTGCGATAGGGGCATCGCCGTTGCAATTTGCTCATGCATAGCCTCTGCGCCATGACTTTTAATAAAAGTATCGGGATCATGATTATTTGGTAGGGTCAAAAACCGCAGCTCTTTATCGTCGCCGAGCACTGGTAGACTGACTTCAAGCGTACGCCAAGCCGCTTTTTGTCCCGCGCTATCACCATCGAAGCTCAAGGTTAATGTAGGGTTTAAGGTCAATAGGCGTGATATTTGAGCTTCATTAATAGCCGTGCCCATTGAGGCAATGGCACCATAGATACCGGCTTGGTGTAGGGCGATGACATCCATGTAGCCTTCGACCACTAGCCAGCGGTTTGCCCGCTGCTGGCGTGATTCGTAGTAGCCATATAGCACGTGCTGCTTATGAAAAACTGGTGAGTCTGATGAATTAATATACTTGGGCTTTACCTCATCATCGAGTGCACGACCCCCAAAGCCGATGATACGACCTTGATTGTCACGAATCGGAAAGATAACCCGATCGCGCAATAAATCATAATCACGCCCCGATTCTGAACTACGGACTAACCCCAGTGCTTTGAGTCCTTCGATATCTTGTGGGAATTGATGTTCAAGATGCTGCCAGCCGAATGGGGCATAACCCAACCCAAAAACATCTAAGCTCTGTTCAGTGATACCACGTGCGGCAAAATAATGCTGAGCATGGGGATGGGTGGTTAAATTATGCTGATAAAACTGCTGAATCTGGGTCAATAACTCATATAAATTGCCGTCTTTATCAGCGGACGCATGGTCTATATCTGAGCCTACAAACGCATCGTCACCTGTCAGCCAAGCGGGTGGTTCTGTATTATACTCTGCGCTATTATAATCATTGTCATAAGGAATATTGGGTGGTAAGCCATCATACCTGCCACTATTTTCATAGTCATACTGGTCAGAGTACTCGTTAGCAGTATTAATATTATCGTTATCAATACTGCCATCGTTACTACTATCAGGTGGGGCAGTTGCTGACGATGGATTATCTACTGACGACAGTTGCTGGGTCGTCGAGTTATTGAACGACGGCTTGGGCGTCTGGTGTTGTGGTTTGGCGATAGGTTTAGGTTTGCTACGCTGATAGCTAACATTCTGTTGTTCTTCTTGTGGTACTTCGATACCGGTTTGCTTTGACAGCTCATTAACTGCTTCTATAAAGGTGAGGTTCTCATAATCGCGCAAAAAGCTGATGGCGTTACCACCGACACTACAACCAAAGCAGTGGTAGATATTTTTTTGTGGATTGACATAAAATGATGGCGACTTTTCCCCATGAAATGGACAGCAGCCTTTATACTCGCCACCGGCGCGTTTGAGCGTAGTATGACGCCCAATAATGCTGATCAGGTCAGCTTGGCTATTTAATTGCTCGAGAATATGGTTTGGAATGCTCATGGAAGAAATATTTTACCATATGGCTGTGATCATAGTGCGGTGATTGTAGGGTAGTGGCTTTTGAACAAAGAGATTGTTTATTAAAGTGGCTCTCAAGCAAGGTGGCTTTTAAGTAAAAAGATTGTCGTATAAAAAACGGTAGCACAAAGACAGAAAAATAAGGCCAACGGGGTCGTTGACCTTATTTTTTAATATCTTTTTTATTCTTCAGATTTTATCAGTTAAGGCATTTTTTATTAACTGTTTCAGTTAATGGTTCCTAACATCAACGCTCAGCTATCGTCATTTATATTGATATTTTATGGCTCGACAGCAGCTTCTTTAGCGGCAGCGCTAGAACTACCTTGGCCAGAGACTTGTTCAGTGGCGCTATCAGGCAGACCTAAACCTACCTTGATTCCGCTAGAGCGGGCTGGTGTGCTACTGATAATGGCAGTATCAGCAGCAGTAGCATCGTCGGTAGGCAATCTGAGCTGATTTGCATTACGAATCATTTGGGTTTTGGTAGCGCCACTATATTGACCCTCAGCAATTGAGGTGTTTTGTATGCTGGCACGTCCAAGCTGACCAAAAGTCAATTTATTCAACCAGGTGCGGTCACTTTTGGTAGTAAGCTTGACGCGTCCGTCATTGGTAAGCAATTCTGGATAGTTAATTTGTAGCAGCGTCTTATAGTCTTTTGCTAAGTCCGTCAGCCCTAATTTATCATGGCTATAAGCAAGAATAGCAATAGCTTCCGGTACTGACTCGCTTAGTGGATAGTATTGAAATACCCATTTAGCACGATTGGCAGCAGCCACATGCGCCTCACGCTCAATATACCAGCGAGCTGCTGTCAGCTCACTTTGGGCAAACTGATTATAAATAAATAGCATGCGCTGGGCAGAATCTGGTGCATAAGGGCTGTTAGGGTATTTATTGATAAGCTCTTGAAAGTTAGCAAAGGCGATCCGCAGATAAGCAGTATCACGTTCGGCTTGATTCATTTTGAATATTTGGATGCCGTCAGATGCGCCTTGCATATTGGCGACACCGCGCACGTAGTAAGCGTAGCTGACTTGCGGGTTAGACGGATATAGGCTAATAAACTGCTCAGCACTGCCTGCCGTAGTCTCATAGCTGCCACTTTCGAATTGGGCATACATGATATCGAGCAATGCTTGTTCAGCGTATATTCCGGTAGGATAAAAGGTACGCAGATTGGTCAAATCTTCAATAGCTTGCGTATAGCGACCTTTATCAATCTGGGTAATGGCGTCATTATAGTAGGCTTGTTCTGACTTCTCAGCAGTTTCGACTGCATCCACATCCTTACTGGTCAAATTTTTAAAAGTTTGACAGCCCACCAAGTTCACACTTAATGCAAGCAGGGTTACTGAGGATAGTTTGATAAACGTGTTGCCAACAGGGCGCATACTTCTTCTCCGACACAAGACGCATAATAGCAATGGTGCTATCACACTATATAACAGGTTAATGATCAAAAGGCGACGATTACGGCAACAATTGATTACGGCAACAATAAAGAGTCTATCATTAAGTTTGTCTATGATTAAACCTAACGGTGCCTAGATGTGACCATAGTTGCTCGGGTGTGACTATAATTAAATAGAACTTTAAATGATTTCTGATTAAACACAGTGCCATAGCATACAGCAAAATCTTGATTAATTTATAGAATAACTTGAGACGGGTCTATTTTTTCATTATCTGTTTTGTAGTTATCTGCACCAGGGTGAAGCAAATTTTAGAGTGAGATAAGGTTTTATACTTATTGTTCTAAATGACAACGGTCTTCAACCGCTCTAATTGACTCTATCTAGGCGGTTGTCTGTTGAGATATTATCAATTGATACAGACGATATAGTATTTGGTCAGCACCTAGTAATGACTGTTTTAATAAGCGATGACCATGGTCGTCCGTACTAGCCAAGATACAGTAACTTACCATAACGTCATATTATAGAGAGTTAATAGTGGATTATTAGTGTGCTCAATGATGAGTATCAAATGACAGATAACTGTTAGCTACTATAGGGCTTGTGCTTTTGGCATGGTACACTATAGCAACACTAAACTCGCTTTTTTTTGGCTATTTTAATTTTTGATGGCCAGCTGATTGCCTTTCTGTTTTCTTATAAAGCTCACCTTGGTGACTTTGCCCTATATGAATCTGCTATGAATAATGAAGCTATGACCACAAATTTAACGCCCAGTCAGTTGCTAGATAACGATCTAACCACGCAAGATGAGCTACCAAATAACAGTGAACCACGTGATGGTGGTCAGGTATCGTCAGAAGATGATAATGATGATGACAACAAGTCACTAGATGATGTACTTGATACTGATTCACTCGACGATGACGATGACGATGACGATGACGATCAAGGCGATGAGGCACCGCTAGCTAGACAAGCTGTGCTAGAAATAATCGATGTGACTTATACGGCCTCTGAAGATGAAGCTGGCCTACGCATTGATAAACTTGCTTCGCTAGCTTTTACGGACTTTTCGCGTGCCCAGTTACAAGGCTGGGTTAGCGACGGTAGCTTACTGTGTAACGGCATTGAGCAAAAGCCAAAGTACCGGGTCAAGGCTGCAGACGTGTTGCATCTGTCCACCACCTTGCAGCAGCACAGTGAAGATCAGCCGGAAAATATAGCTATCGATGTGGTTTATGAAGATGATGCGGTATTGGTTATTAATAAACCAGTAGGTATGGTGGTGCATCCAGGTGCTGGTAACCAGACGGGCACGCTAGTCAATGCGTTGCTATATCATTATCCACAACAGCATCATTTGCCACGGGCAGGTCTGGTACATCGTATTGATAAAGACACCTCAGGACTGTTACTTATCGGTAAAACCAAACCGGCCCAGATGGCATTGATGGCGCAGCTCAAAGATAAGTCAGTCTATCGTCATTATCAATGTGTGGTAGCCGGGGATCAAGCGAGCCTAATGCGTCATCGACGTATTGACGCGCCGATTGGTCGTCATCGTAACCAACGTACCAAAATGACAGTGATGACTGCTGGGCGAGAGGCCGTCACGCATCTATTAGAGGTTACCGCACTTAATGACAACTATACGCTATTGGATGTTGGGCTTGAAACTGGTCGTACCCATCAAATTCGCGTGCATTTGAGTCACATTACTTACCCAATCGTCGGCGATCGGGTCTATGGTGGTCGTCGCCAATTGCGTGCTGGATTGACAGAACAGCAGCGTAATATAATCAGTAACTTCCCGCGCCAAGCCTTGCATGCTTATGCCTTAGGTTTTGTTCATCCCACTACCGGTGAAGACATTAAAGTAACGACGCCTATTCCTGAAGATATGCAAAAGTTAATGACTGTATTAAGTGATGGCTATTACCCTGAAGAAAAAGCACCGTATAAAAGTTACTAAGAGAATTAATAAGAAAAGCTACTAAAAAAATCTATTAAATAAGCTGCGATGAACCAAAAGTGATGACTGAGCGATGATAAATAAGCCATGACTACTAAGCCTCCGATTACATTATTGGCGCAGTTTGATGACGTGGCTATTTTTCAAACCGCGGCTTATGAGAACGCTGATTTCGAATATGCTGACTTTGAACATGCTGATATCGAAAGTACTGATATTAAAAGCAATGAACAAAAAAATCAGCAACTGTGTCAGTTAGGACGAGCGAGCTATGGTGAGTTAAATTTGGGCTTACATGTCAATGACGATGCCGCGCAGGTATTGACCAATCGGATGCGCTTGCTGGCGGCAATTAATGAACAACTAAGTGCTCAACCATTAAAACAACAGCGCTCACCTATCACTAGCTTGCACTGGGTCAATCAGGTTCATGGCAAGCAAGTTTATGACGTCGATAGTGCGTCATTTAGCATGCATCTAGTAGATGCTGACGCGATGATTAGCCAGCAAGCCGACTTAGGGCTAGCGATTATGACTGCTGATTGTGTGCCTATCGTCTTATATCAACCTGCAAGTGGACAAATAGCAGCCATTCACGCCGGCTGGCAAGGGTTAGCTTGCGGTGTCATTAAGGCAACGGTTGAGCGCTTTATGGCCAAAGGGCAGGTTATGGCATGGATTGGTGTCAGTATCAGTCCGGTGCATTATGAAGTCGGCAATCATGTTGCTGATCGGCTGTTAGCGGGTTGCGTAGAAAATCAATCATTAACACAAGCTAGCATTGATAATTTTGCTCAGATCTACTGTATAGCTGCTGATACTAGCGATTATCCTAATACTGTTAATAATTTGGCTACCAATACCGAGTGCGTAGATAAGACCATCGATAACCCATCCGTTCACACTCCAGTAGGCGCGGATAAGATAAAGCTAAACTTACCCAAGCTGGCTCATGACCAATTAGTATCTGCAGGTATTATAGTGTGCACTGATTTACCAGTGGGTTGTAGTTATGCTGATCGCCATTATTATTCTTATCGGCGTCAGACTCATTTACAGCAGCCAGCAACTGGACGTATGGCCTTAATCATCGTGCGTAGTTTATCGGTTTAATATTTATCTATGACGTATAGCAAAAAGAGATAGCAGGTTTTTAGCCGGCTATCTCTTTTTATTGATGGACACTGAACAATTATTTAATGATGGTTGATAACTAATAGCAGCCATTAGTCTGTATCAGCAGACAGAATCGTTCGATTTTGGCACCGACAGTCCGAATAAGGGACGTAAGTATAAAGCCAATAAAGTGCCCGCTAGTGCGAGTATGCCCCAGACATAACCGTGCAAGCTGAACGAGGCAATACCACCGAAATAAGCACCGATGTTGCAGCCGAATGCAAGGCGTGCACCATAGCCCATCATCAAGCCACCAATAACTGAAGCGGCGAAATTGCCCGCAGTAACCTGGGTGAACTTGAATAGTCCGCCAGCAGCTGAAGCGATAAAGGCACCAAGAATTATACCGATATTCAATACCGTGGTCGAGTCTGCAAAGATAGAAACATCAAGCGCCGCAGCATTAGCCCCTTGCCAATAGCCCCAATTAGTCACATCGACCCCTAAGGTTCTAGCAATTTTAGAGCCCCATAATGCAAACGCAGAAGTGATGCCCCAAGGCTGGCCACGGGTCATCAAAGTCAGTGCGTTAAGCAGGGCTAACACAATCGCTGCCGCAAATAGTGGCCAAGAGCCACGTAAAATTCGCTTCCATCCGCTTGTAGAAGGTACCGGCGCCATTTTAGGGGCCTTTGTTTTCTTTTCAACAACCAAGGTTACCCAAGCGATTAAACCGAAAAATGCCAAAGACAAAAGCCAAGCACCGCTGTAGCCAAGATTAGTCGACGTAGCAAGTGAGTAGGGTTCAAACGCTGGCATCTCTTCGGTCCAAAATGGCAAATGATAAGCACCAATGGTGGCGCCAATTATAAAGAAAATAAACGTCACGAACATGACAGAACGCCCACCGCCCAGAGCATAAAGCGTACCGGAAGCACAACCGCCACCAAGCTGCATACCGATGCCGAACATGAAAGACCCTACTATGAGGCTGACGCCCACTGGTGCGACATAGCCTGCGAGCGGCCCGCCAAAAAATGTGGCGCCGTAAGCCAAGATTGGCGCAAACAATGTGACGGCGACCGCTAGCATTAGCATATGAGAACGCATAGCCTGCCCATTCCCTACTGACATTATACGTCTGAAGGCAGAGGTAAAACCAAAACGAGCATGGAACAGGGTATAACCTAGCAGCAAACCGATTCCCAGCAGCAGCGATTGAGAAACATGCTGGGTATCGAGTAAATAAATCAGTAGTATCAGGCCAGCAATGGCGCCGCCTGCTATTAATATTTTTTGCGGTGCATTTAATGCCAAACTGTCTGTGACAATCGGACCTTTTGTATCGTTCACAGGTTGAACTCTAGTAATCGTAGTCAATGTAATAACGTCCCTTTCCAACGCAGTTCGCTGGAATCAATTTCTATAATATATCGGAATACTTAAGTTGTTTTTTCGAGTGGGTTAATGATCAAAAAGCCAATAGTAAAAGGTCATCATGTTATAGCTTTTTCCGTAACGGCAAGCGTCAATGGTGTCAATAGCGGCAAGAAAAACGCACTGTAAAAAGCGAAAATGCGGCTATACCATACTAGATCTCTTGAAAATGTTGAATGGCTAATTGCACCATCATAATCTTATTGTCATTGAAGTAAACATAGAGACACTAGAAGAATGAGAATCAACATATGATTATATGGAATAACAGAGATTCTACAGGGACTAATTTGTTGGCAGCATTGTTGGCGAATGGCGGAAGCAGATATTAATGATTTTAATAGGATTTTTTATTTTTTCTAATACTAGGGCGTGTTGCACGTCCACAAATAAGCACTGCTGATAATCTATTAAATTTCACTACAGTGTGTACCAATAAACAGCATGACCTAATAAATTCAGCGTTCATAAAAATGTAGCTGTTAAAATAAGGTTGAATTTGTCACTGTCTGCCGCATATCAGTTAACCGATGCCGGTATTACCACCTGTACTGATATTCTTTGTCAATGCAGCTATAATAGTCAGAGTTATTATCCCTATGGGTGTCAGGTTTATTCACAGCAGCCAGCAATCCGACTTATGGCATTGATTATTGTGCGCAGCTTGCTTATTACGGATGCCAATCGTATCCAGCAGGTTTTAACCTATTAATTTTTGTTATTAAATCAAACACTTATTACCTATTATTAGAGTTCGTATGAATACAACTGTAGCGCCTTCTTTATCAACGTCTTCGCAACTTTCTGCTAGCAAGCCTAGTGTATCAATAGCAGTTATTTATCATAGTAGCTATGGTCACACTAGGCGCGTCGCTGAAGCGGTAGTGGTAGGGGCACGTCAACAACTACCACAATCCCAGGTAAGGGCGATAGATATTCATGATGTAGATTGGGACTTTGTCGACGCAGCAGATCTGCTGGTTTTTGGTAGTGCCGTATATATGGGTAGTGCGCCAGCCGCATTTAAAACTTTTATGGATGAGACCTCGAAGCGTTGGTATCACAGAGAATGGGAAGGAAAGTGGGCAGCAGGTTTTGCCAATTCAGGTGGGTTAAGTGGTGACAAACTTGCCGTATTACAGCAAATTTGTATATTTGCGATGCAGCATGGTATGAATTGGGTTGGCATGCCACTGATGCCTACAGGGCACGAAGTGAATGATTTAAATCGACTGTCTAGCTTTTTGGGGTTAATGACCCAATCTATTAATGCGCCCCCTGAAGAAACACCTGGCAAAGGCGATATTGATACTGCCATTTGGTTTGGCGATCATTTAGCAAAGACTATCATCAAGCATCAGCCAACAGGATCAGAACCAGCAAAATCAGTACAAGCAAAATCAGTATAAGCAAAGTAAGCGTGCGTCAAAACAAATAGCCAATAAAAATTGAGTAAATAAAAAAGCAGATATCAATATTGATATCTGCTTTTTTTTGTTTTTCTAAACACTATTTATTTATTGGTTTCGATTATCAACATTTTTCAACAGCAAATTTATAGACAAGCTTGAGTAATGTTAAGCTTTATGCCGTTTTAGGTCTTGAGGTAATATTAAGCTATTTGCTGTGGTTTTTAGTAGAGTTTACTGGAATAGGGCTGTCAAAAAACTGAAACAACGCTTGGCAGCCTGTAAGGAAGGTCATCAGTGTGAATATAAACGTACAAGCAAATGTCTTCATAGTTATTCTCAGTGGACTATTACTAATAATAAAAACCGACCATAAATCAAGTCACATCATATACAAAACTCGGTATTAATCAATAGGGCGCCGCTATTGATTACAGAGGTGATACGGTAATTATCCCAACTATAAGACACTAATCAAATAGAATTAAGCGGCGTGGTTTAGTTTCTGTATTGGCGTAAAATCGGCATTGCTCATATTAGGGCGCTCATGATGGTAGTGATATAGTAAATCCAATTTAAAAACGACACAGTAGTGCGCTGACACAAATGTATCTATTTTATTTTGAACTGACTATATAGCCAAGCTTCAGCTTGTTGACGGACTTGATCTAAATTAGTAAACAACTCTTGGTTTAGCCAATCATAACGCATCGTTCTATTGTAGCGTTCAACATAAGCATTTTGTTGTGGATTACCAGGTTCAATACACTTAAGAGTAATGCTTTGTTCGGCTTGTTTGAGGATGCTCATCAGTCAATATCAATTAACCTGCTTATTTTTTACTGTAACTTTTGTAAAAAAACGTGCACTACGAATAATTAAACAAGCAATTTTGATCAAAAAGTTTTATTTTAGTAAAGAGTGTTCAAGGTCATTCGCTAGCGGTATAAGGATATTATGAAGCCAATTTCTATGATGTTGTCAGCACTGGTGCTTAGTATGGTTTCTAGTGCTGTAATGGCTGATGGTGTTAGCCTACTAGCTATCAGTTTACCCAATGTAAGCCCAGCCAACAGTGATTTGGCCAATCGTGGGGCTTATATTGCCCGTACTGCTGACTGTATGGCCTGTCACCGTGAAGACTATAGCGGTGGTGTAGCGATTGAAACCCCCATTGGCACCATTTATTCGACTAATATTACCCCTTCTCAGCGTTATGGTATCGGTAATTATACCGAAGCTGACTTAAAAAAAGTCTTGCAGAAGGGCCGTACTCCTAATCATCAGATTTATCCTGCGATGCCATATCCGTCCTATCATGGTATGAAAGATGAGGATGTTAGCGCATTATTTGCTTATTTTCAGACTGTACCTGCCGTTGAGATCCCGCCCGAGCGTACGACTAAGTTGCCGTTTCCCTTAAATATACGCAGTTTAATGCTGGCTTGGAATATTATAAATGTACCTGCTACCGAAAATCGCTCAGGCCTCACCCAAACGCAGCAGCGCGGTGAGTATCTGGTTAATAACTTAGAACATTGCGGTACTTGTCATACTCCGCGCAACCTCACTCAGGGGCTCAATAAGGATAAATATTTATCTGGTGCGCCGCTCGGTAAGTGGTATGCGCCCAACATCACTCCTGATGATGAGAGTGGTATTGGTCGCTGGAGCGAGCAAGATATCGTCACTTATCTGCGTACTGGAACATTGTATCAGCGCGCTTATGCTGGCGGGCCGATGGCTGAAGCCGTCGCTCACAGCACTCGTTATTTAACAGACGAAGACTTGAGTGCAATGGCTTCTTATCTAAAGGCCGTACCCATCATAAAAACGGACGATAAGATGATTCCGGTAGACATATCGCGCTTGCCTCAGCCGTCGAGCCATTCTATTACCTATAATCTAATCGAACAAAAAGACTATTTAGCGCAGGAAAAAGTGAATGCTAGGGTTGGTACTGATACTAATGCCAATACGTCACCAAAAGCGCTGTACCTTGCCGCTTGCGCCAGCTGTCATGGGGCAGATGGTTACGCGCAGCCAGATGCTCGTTATGCATCTATCGTAGGATTGAGTAGCATACGCCGTGATAAACCTGATGCACTGATTAATGTTATTGCTTATGGTGCCAAAGGGGCTTTAAATACCGCGCCTAAAATGCCTGGCTTTTCTAAAGAGTTAAGTGATGCGCAGATTGCCAGTATCAGCAATTACGTCCGTGTCACTTTCGGCGGTCATAGCCGTAGCGAGGTCAGTGCCACCGATGTCAAACGCCTACTAAAGTAAGTCTGAATATTAATTATAGTTATGAAAAAAATCACTATCTGCGGTCATGGATGAGTGCGCTCTTACAAGGACAATAAAATGAACGATCTATTTCAATCGCCCACACGAAGACAGTTACTCGCGATGATCGGTAAGACCGCAGGGGCAACGGCGATGTATCAAGCGATGACTACGCTTGGGTTTGCTTCGGAGTCTAGCTTTAAAAAAGAAATGGACTTAAAAGGAGCTCCTGCTGGTGCCAGTATTGTTGTTCTTGGCGCAGGGTTAGGTGGTCTCACTGCTGCTTATGAGCTGCGTAAAGCGGGCTATAAAGTAACCGTTCTTGAGTTTCAAAATCGTGGTGGTGGGCGCAGTTGGACCTTGAATAGTGGTGATAAATACACTGAGCTGGGTGGCGGAGAAGTGACCTGCGACTTTGAAAAAGGTAATTATTTCAATGGTGGACCATGGCGACTACCGGTTCATCACTATGCGGTATTTCATTATTGTAAGAAGTTTGGGGTAGCGTTACAGCCATTTATACAAACCAACGACCGTGCCTACTTACACCGTATCAATCATTTTAATGGCGCACCGCAGCGCTTAGGTGAAGTGCAAAGTGATATACGTGGTTATGTTTCAGAGTTATTGTCCAAAGCGGTTAACGTAGGCAGCCTTGATAGTACCGTGAATAAAGAAGACAAAGAAAAACTGTTAGAAGGTTTAAAAGGTTGGGGTGTGCTTGATAATAACTATCGCTATACCAAAAGCCATGATACCAGTAAGCATCGCGGCTATAGTGTCTATCCAGGTGGCGGGCTGATGCCTGATGCCAAACCTTCAACACCGATACCAATGAATAAATTATTAGATTCGGGCATGTGGTCAGATATTTATGCCAACTATACCATCTACGATCACCAACCGGCGATGTTCCAGCCGGTCGGTGGTATGGGCAAAATCGGTGATGCGTTCACCCGTGAGTGCCGTGACATGATTGAGTTCAATGCTAAAGTTACTAAGATCTATCAAGACGATAGCGGCGTGACTGTTGATTATGTCGATAGCACTAATCCAGATAGCGCATCCAAAACCATTCGCGCGGACTGGTGTGTCTGTAATATTCCATTATCAGTCTTAACCCAAATTGACATCAACGTTTCAGCGCCAATGAAGCAAGCAATGGCGGCTGTGCCTTATGATACTTCTTATAAAGTGGGCTTGGAGTTTAAACGTCGGTTTTGGGAAGAAGACGAATGGATTTATGGGGGCATTAGCTATACCGATATGCCCATCTCTCAAATTTCTTATCCCTCACACGATATGTTCACCAGCGGTTCAGGGGTGCTACTTGGCGCGTATGGGTTTGGAGAAGCCTCTTATAAATTTAATACGCTAAGTCCAAAAGAGCGCATTAGTGCGGCACTAGAGTATGGCAAATATATTCATCCGCAATATACCAAAGAGTTCCGTGCCGGTACTTCCGTGGCATGGCATCGTATTCCCTGGTCACTGGGGTGCTATGGCCTTTGGAGTGAATCAAGCCGCGATCAATATTACGATACCCTATGTAGCATTGATCATCGTATCGTACTGGCAGGTGAGCACTGCTCGCACATTCCTGCATGGCAAGAAGGAGCGATTTTGTCAGGAATGGATGCAGCCCAGCGCTTACATCAAAAAGCAAAAAAGCTGGGCTAGTAGCAACAGCTATCAATTAGCTGTAATGATTAAGTAGGGACAGTCGTTAGTAATAATAATGAACTCAGAGGTAATCATGAATATGATCAAACCAAACCTGCTTACTGTGGTAATGATGTTGAGTGTCGGAGGAACCGTTGCGCTATCAGGCTGTAGTCGCTATAACAAAGACCAAACCGCTCATACAGCAGCCACCCTTGCTAATCTACAAGCAGCGCAAGTGGTATTTGATAATCAAGCCAGCCGCAATAATGGCGCGTGGGGCGCAGTCTATATGTCTAAAGAAGAACTTAGATCGCCGCGAGCCAATATCGTTGATGTCAGCTCGCTACCAAAAATGTCAGAGGATGTAAATCTACAGCAGTGGCTAGCAAAATTTGAAGGTAGTTTAGAAGGTAAAACCGGATTCTTTACTACGAATGGTAAAAAGCTCTACGACGACTCCTGTGCGGGCTGCCATATGCAAAAAGGCGAAGGCGCACAAGGCGCTGGCTATTATCCGCCGCTAGCTGACAACAGTAAGATGCAATCTAAATACTATATTATCAGCGTGGTGATCAATGGTCTTCGTGGTATGCCCTCATTTCACAGCATGATGACTGATCAACAAATCGCGGCGGTCACGCAATATGTGCAAAGTGACCTTAATAATTTTACCGATACAGTCACTGCTGCTGATGTCGCTCAGCTGCGCCATGATTTCCCGCCCGGTTCTGATCCGAGTGAATAGCCTTAACGCGTGATAAATAAACAGTTAATCATTGCACTAAATATAAAAAATGTAACTATAGTTGTGCTGATGTTATTTATTTAGGACTGGCGGACCACACTGGTGAGCGGAGAGTCCCTTGACCTGATTTACCGAATGATTCTCCACCGTTGAGAGACTTAATAGTGAGAACACCTTTGCCGCCCTGGGTTGAGGCGTAGACCACACGTTTGCCATTGGGTGAAAAGCTAGGTGCTTCATCAATACCGGTGTTGCCCAGATTGGCAGTTACTGTACCGCTGCTATTCATAATAGCGGCTGAACGGCCATTTAAAAAAGCGATTTGCGTGCCATCAATACTAAACTGCGGGCTGGTTGCATAGCCGCTGTTAGACACTTTAATGGTGCGTCCTGAACCGAATTCATAGCGGTAAATTTGCGGTTTATTAAATCCCGTTTTATCAGAGACAAACACAAAAGATTTACCATCAGGCGCGTAGCTTGGTTGAACTTCGCTGCTTGGCCAATTGATAATTCGTCTGGGCTGACCGCCGTTGGCACTTATCTCATAAATATCGGAGCTGCCCTCAAAGCTACTAGAGAATAATATTCTGCTACCATCGGGTGAGAATGAAGGGCTCAAATTACTGCCCGGAAAAGGGGTCAATACACGGGTACTGCCACCACTGATATTCTGTACATAAATAACCGGATGTGATTTTTCACGTTGTACAGCGTAAGCGATCCGGTTGGCATCGGGCGACCAAGCTGGCGAAAATATAGAGCCTTTAACTTCAGTGATGGTACTGGCATTTTCACCGTCAGCATCCATAACTTTTAATCGTGAGACTTTATCTTTACCGCGGCCAATCTCCTCAATATAAGCAATGCGCCCTGAGAAGTCACCTGGAGTTCCAGTGATAAGCTCATAAACTTTATCTGCGATAACGTGACCGGCATAACGCATACTTTGCGGGTCTTTATCTGACGATAAGCTTTGCTTGCCCTCTATAACTTGCCCTGACTTAACATTAATCACTTCATAATCAGTAACGATCTTACCGCGATTGGTACGAGTATTACCGATGACTAGATAGGGAATGCCCATATTTTGCCAGACTGGTAACGTACCAGCCAGCTCACTGCTAGTACGAGGCTGCTGTGGCAGATTTTTGCTAGTGACGTTTAGCTCAGTCCGGCTCAAGTCGCTTAGGATAATGGCTGACAATATCGAATCACCCGCAAAAGGCACAAAGGCGACTTGGTTTTGTTGTACCGGAATATCATAATCCAATTCTAACACCACAGGTGCTGCGAATAAACTAGGAGCGGTTAACAGACTTGAGGCGCTGGCAAGTAAAGTAATCAATAGTTTTTTATGGGTACGCATGACCAAATTGAACTCCTAAAATGGTGTAAAATTATTTTTTATAGGCAATAAGTGGCCTATTACGTTAAGGTAATATGGCAGAGGGTGCAAGGAGCTTAAGGTAAAATCAGCGCATACATGATTGCGGGTCGCTGACTAGTTGCTACCTTTAAACTGGATGGTAAAGGTCGGGTATTTGGGGTCATCAGTATCAATGGGTAGATTACGAGTACTCAATACCGCCTGCTTCGCCGCTTCATTGACCGCATTATCAGGGCCTGAGGTAGAGACAGTCACCACATCGCCATTGGCATTGACCGTAATCGTCAAGGTGGCGCGCTGAGTTGACCCTTTAGCGGCTATGGGTGGGTTATAGTTACGTTTGATTAAGGTGATAATCTCGTTATTACTGGCTCCACTATTACCATTTGATGCAGAACGGTTGCTACCTTTTGCGGTGCTAGAAGTTGCCGTGTCGCCTGATAGGGTAGATTGTCCCTCTGACAAGTTATAATTTTTGCCGCCACTACCTGAGCTACCGGTGTCAATTTCAATATTACGTTGACTGCTATTGGGGCGTTCAATCTTGGGAGGGTGGTTCTTTTTATTGCGAAATTCTTTTAGCTTTTCGCGCTCTTCTTCAAGATTGCTTTGTTTGTTTTGTTCAACGCGTTCCAGTCTTTCTAGGGTAACAGCATCTTGCTGTGCTCGCCATTCATCGAGGTTACGCTCATACTCTTCTGACTGTTCGATAAAGCGTTGTTCCTGTTCTTGACTCATGAGTATTGGCGCTTCATTATAACTGTCAGAAGGATTGTCAGATTGTAAAAAAACGGGCGCTCTTTGCGAGCTCGTTTGACCATTATTAGGTGCGGTGTTGCTGCTATCATTTGGGTTCAGTGGCTCATTACTTACCGCACCGCTAAGACTACTATCTGTTTGTGAGCCATTAGAAGCCGCCGCACGATTGGCCAATATTTGTCCTTGCATCTTAGCCAGTTGCTCAGGCGATACCATGACAGTTTCAATACTGCCTGTGGTCTCTGTTTCAGTATGCTGGTAAGTATAAATCAATATTCCAATGACTAGACCATGTGCCAGCACGCTTAATAAGGTAGGCAGCGTCAGCCTATTACCTTCAGGCTGGGTAGGAATATAGACGGCAGGACCATTATTCATTATATCGATACTCATGGACGTGATTCATCGGGTTATCTGCTTTATTTGACTAGGCTCATTTAGGTGTTTTTTAAGCGGTAGGCCATTGCGTGGCATGTCATTATGAATAGGTTGCTAATAGCGATAGTCAATAAGTTATACGGTTAATAAATAGGTCGTTAATCATAAGGTAGGCGTGGGTAGGGGTGTACCTGTTAACAGTCCTACCTTTTTAATGCCAGCTTGCTGTAAGTTTGCCATCAAACCCATAATCGCCCCATATTGGTTATTCTGATCGGCATTAATCATGACTTGTAATGGTTGCTCACCAGTATCACTGTTTTGTGATTGTAAGTTTGATAAGGTATCAATGAGCTGAGGCTCACTAATTGGCATATCGATATTGTTCTCATAGCTAATAAAAATCTCACCACTGTCTGTTAATGACACAATCACCGGCAGTTGATTTTGGCTTAAAGTATTGGTTTGCTCTCTTGGCAAGTCCACATCGACTCCAGTAGTCAGCATTGGGGTAGTTACCATAAATATGACTAGCAGCACTAACATCACGTCGATATAAGGGACAACGTTCATTTCTGCATTCAGTGGTACTTTTTTACGGGCGTAGGGACTTGGCTTCATAGTCCTTTTACCTGACTGGTTGGCGTGGTTGGTGTCACCGCTATTGGATTGTCTGTGCTGGTTTCACGTTGGAGCATGCCGGTCATCTCATCACAAAATAACGCGCGCGAGTCATAAAGGCGACTGGATATGGCGGTAAAGTGGTTATAGGCTAAAACTGCAGGAATGGCTGCAAACAGACCCATGGCTGTCGCGATTAGTGCTTCAGCAATACCAGGTGCCACGGAAGCAATGGTCGCTTGTTCAGTCTGTGATAGTCCTAAAAAGGCATTCATAATGCCCCATACTGTACCAAATAATCCGACATAAGGCGCCACCGAACCAATACTGGCTAGAGTGGTCAGTCCTGACTCTAATAACTGCTGCTGACGACCTAATCCCACTCGTAATTTACGCTCGACCCCATCGATGATATCGTCTTTAGGCTGGCGTTTTTTATGCATTCTTAGATATTCAGAAAAGCCCACATAAAAAATCTGCTCAAGGCCCTGGCGTTCAGGTGAACCTTGGATACCTTGGTACAGCTTGGCCAAATCTTCACCTGACCAAAACCAGGTTTCAAACTGCTCATCGAAGTTTTTAGCGGTGCCTAGGCGCGCGCTCATCCGAAAAATAACAACCCAACTGAGCAGGGAGGCTAATAATAATAATGCCATCACAATCTGCACCAATAGGCTGGCTTGGGCGATAAGATCGATAATGTTTAATGATTCAGGCATGTAATAGACTCACGGATAATTAATAACAAGCTAAGTTGTAGTCAATTCAAAATAATATAAACACAAAAAAACTGAGCGTAGGCTGTATCTTAATGCAGTAAAAGAGGTTTACGATGTCGTCGTTTCATTATGAGCGGACTAGAACCACTTGATACAGATAGGGCTTCTAACAACTGAAATGTTATGAGCTTAAAAAAGCCAAATTTATATCTATCGTTGACGTGGTTTTCTTATACATAATTTTTTATATGGTTTTCTTATGAAATTCCGATGCACAATCAACGCTGTGCGCTCATTCTAACCCGCTAGTGTACTGTTAAATGAACAAAAGGTCATTTATTAATGTGTTAAAGATATAGTGGACAGTCGTTTTATAAAATATCTGACGACAACCCCTTTGACTATAATATCGTCCCTAATATATACCAAATTGTAACTTTATATTCACAAGGTAACAGTAGTGATTGAATTTGTAGGTTGATTTCACTAAAATGTTAGTATTTGTTTTTAAATTTTTCTCATTATGACACTGTCTTTTTTCTGCTGTCGGTATTTTTATCTGTAATCGAATAGTCAGTCGGTTAGAAACATCATCCATAGTCGCAATTTGGAAGCGTTATTTATGGTCGCAATTTGGAAGCGTCAGTCATAGTCGCACTTTAAAAGTGTCACTTACATCCTCAATTTAAAAAAGACGTTTGCTTACAGCCGCAATTTGGAAGCGGCATTTACTTAATGCAATTTGGAAGCGATATTGATTTAACGCAATCTGGAAGCTGAACTTATGAATGCAATTGAACGCTATTTTGGGATTAATGGTGATAACACCACCATCAAAACAGAAATTCTCGCTGGTGCAACCACGTTTTTAACGATGGCTTACATCATATTTGTTAACCCCAACGTATTGGCAGAAGCTGGCATGGACAAAGGCGCAGTATTTGTCGCCACTTGTTTAGCTGCTGCGGTGGGTTGTTTTATAATGGGTCTTTACGCCCGTCTGCCAGTCGCATTAGCGCCAGGCATGGGACTCAACGCCTTCTTTACTTACGGTGTGGTCTTGGGTATGGGCTATGCGTGGGAAACCGCGTTGGGTGCGGTATTCCTATCGGGTTGTATCTTTGTACTACTAAGTTTGTTTAAAATTCGCGAATGGATTATCAATGCGATTCCAACCGCTCTTAAACAAGGTGTGGTCGCTGGTATTGGCGCGTTTTTAGCCTTCATTGCCTTGCAAAGCTCTGGCATTATCGTTGGGCAAGACGCGACCTTGGTTGCCCTCGGTGATATGACCACGTTTTCACCCGTGATGGCCTCGTTAGGGTTTTTTGTCATCGTCGGCCTGTCTTACAAAAAAATTCCTGGTGCAGTAACGATTGGTATTTTACTGGTCGCCTTGATCAGTTTATTAACAGGTAATACTCAGTTTACGGGGATTATATCTACGCCGCCATCAATTGCGCCTACCTTAATGCAGCTTGATATTGCAGGTGCATTTGACGTCGGCATGATCAGTGTCGTTTTTGCCTTCTTATTCGTAGATTTGTTTGATACTGCAGGCACCTTGATGGCGACCACTAATCAGGCTGGTCTGGTTGACAAAAATGGTAACATTCCCAATCTAGGCAAGGCGCTAATAGCGGATTCAACAGCGACTGTTGCCGGCTCGTTGTTTGGTACCTCATCGACGACCAGTTATGTTGAAAGTGTCGCAGGGATCGCCTCAGGTGGCCGCACCGGATTGATGGCAGTAACAGTCGGTGTGCTATTTTTACTCAGTATTTTCTTTGCGCCATTAGCCGGTATGATTCCAGCCTACGCCACTGCCGGTGCCATTTTTTATGTGGGCGTATTGATGCTGGCCACACTAAAAGAGGTCAATTGGGGTGATGTTACGGATGCCGCACCTGTGGCAGTCGTGCTATTGTTTACACCGCTAACATACTCTATCGCTGACGGTATTGCGCTTGGTTTTATCACCTTTACTGCAGTCAAATTATTGGCGGGTAAATTTGCTGAAATCACCCTCGCAGTTTGGGTATTGACGCTAATCTTATTAGCCAAAATCATATTTCTTTAAATTTTAAGGCTAGATAAACTCAGATGTCAGCTCTCGAACCTTCCTTATCATTGAATGACAAGGAAGGTTTTTTGCTTCAGTATTCAGGTAATGTTCAACTATTTATTTAGCATTACTAATTGGTAGAATTATGCCCAATAGCCAATAGTAAACAAAAAACCATAACTTGAGCGTCATTGTGGTGGCCACCCTGCTATCTAATTGTTTTTTAATGGTATATTTATTATCGTAAACGGTCGATATCGTTAGTTTGAAAGTTTTTTTCGTGATAACATAGCGGAGTTAAGCGCATCACCTCAATCAACGCCGTAGAGGTTTTTCTTACAGTGAATTAGCGTCATCTAAGATCACAAATTAACGATATTAAGGCTATGTTTCGCCATACCTTGATAGTTGGATAATCTACTGGTCATACTCGTTTCACTACCAACAAGAAGAAGGCACTAATGCCGCCTAACTGTTCGTTGTTGCCTTTGCATTGTTAACGTAGTTCGTTGAACGTTCGAACGACATACTTAACCGTCTCCAGCATATGCTGGATTTGCTCGTTTTGTGATGGCGCCGTTCGGTTCTTTGTTGATAGTTTTTATAAATTAACCGCTTGTGTAAATAACTGGCTTTTATAAACCGCTCTCATAAAAAGTTCCTGCGCACCATTTATTATGGTTTTTAAACGATAGTTGTGGAGTTGGTATGAATCCAATAGACCAGTTTGCCCCGAAAGAGCCGATTTTATTTAATCCCACCGATTTGTTGGTGCCAGAGTATATCGAGCAGTCAGCAGATGAGCTGTATGCGCGTATCTCGCCACTATATAGTGTGGACGAAGACCGCTGGTTAACCGACTTGCTGCCACTTGCCAAGCCTAGTGATGAAGAGCGCGAGGCTGCTGCTCAGCAGACGCGCAAGCTAGTCGAGTATGTGCGCAATGATGGTAAAGCCGTCAAGATGGTAGACTCACTATTGCTTGAGTATAGCCTTGACACTCAAGAAGGTATCTTGCTGATGAGTTTGGCAGAAGCCTTAATTCGGGTGCCAGATAACTATACCGCTGATGCACTGATCCGTGACAAGATGAGCGTCGCGGATTGGAAGAAGCACCTTGGAGGTGACAATGGTTTTATCACTAATGCCTCGACCTGGGGATTGATGATGACCGGACGCGTGGTCAGTATTGATAGTGATACGACAGCGTCAGGATTTTTGGATCGTATGACCAAAAAAATGGGCGAGCCAATGATTCGCGGGGCCATGCAAAAAGCCATGCGTGTTATGGGTCATCAATTTGTATTGGGCGAGACCATTGAGGAAGCCAACAAAAACAGTCAAAGCTATCGCAATAAAGGCTATACCTATTCGTTCGATATGCTAGGTGAAGCCGCGGTTACTCATAAAGATGCCGAAAATTACTTTAACGACTATTTGCATGCCGTTAAGTCTACGGCCAATATCAAAGTTAAAGAGGGCATGCCCAAGCCTTCTGTATCTATCAAGTTGTCAGCACTACATCCTCGTTATGAAGCGACCCAAGAAGCACAAGTGATGGGTCTGCTACGTCAGCGTTGCTTATTGCTCATTGAAGCGGCACGCGAAGTCAACGTCGACCTCAGTATCGATGCCGAGGAAGCGGATCGCCTAGAGATTTCTCTAAAATTATTTGAATCGCTATATCGTGACCCGCTAACCGTTGGCTGGGATGGTCTTGGTCTGGTTGTTCAAGGCTACGCAAAACGTGCTATTGCTATTTTTGCATGGGTGGCTCGTTTGTCTACCGAAGTTGGTGACCGTATTCCGCTACGTCTAGTAAAAGGCGCATACTGGGATACTGAAATCAAATTGGCTCAGCAAAAAGGTCTGTCCGGCTATCCGGTCTGGACGCGCAAAGAAGGCACAGATACTGCCTATCTGGCGTGCGCGCGTTTCTTATTATCAGAGCATTTACGCGGGTTGATTTGGCCGCAGTTTGCGACTCATAATGCCCACACGCTAGCAACAGTAATGACCATGAGTGCGCATAGAGACTTTGAGTTTCAGCGTTTGCATGGTATGGGTGATGCGCTCTATGATCACATCTTACAAGCGTATAATATTCCTGTGCGTATCTACGCACCCGTTGGTGCGCATAAAGACTTGCTACCATATTTGGTGCGTCGTCTGCTCGAAAACGGTGCGAATAGTTCATTTGTCCATCAGTTATTAGATAAATCTTATCCTATCGACAAGCTAGTCGTGCATCCGTATGACAAGCTACTCACTAATGACACCTGGCACAATCCAGATATTCCGTTGCCACTTGATATCTATGGCGAGCGTCGTGCTAGCTTTGGTCCTAATATATTTGTCGAGTCACAGTGGCTACCGCTTAAAACAGCTATTGATGGCTATTTGCATAAATCATGGACAGCAGCGCCTATTATTAATGGCCAAACCATTAGTGAGCATGCTGTCGATGGTGTATTTAACAAGCTAGATAACCATACGATACGCGCCCCTTGGAACCATGAAGTCATTGCTGGCGAAGTAAACTATGCCAACGCTGAACTTGCTCGTAACGCTATAGACGCAGCAGTTGCTGGACAAGAAGCGTGGCAAGCGGTATCAGCCTCCAAGCGCGCTGCGATATTGCGTAAAATGGCTGATTTATACGAAGAAAACTACGCTGAGCTAATGGCTTTGTGCCAAGTTGAAGCTGGCAAGACCATACAGGACAGTATTGATGAAATTAAAGAAGCCGTTGATTTTTGTCGCTTTTATGCGGATGAAGCCGAGCGCTTAGATAAAATTGTACATGAAATCAAAGACTTGTCAGGTAAGCCGTTGCGCCAAGCATATAAGGCGCGCGGTACCTTTGTTTGTATTAGCCCTTGGAACTTTCCACTGGCTATTTACACCGGCCAAATTGTTGCGGCCCTAGCGGCAGGTAATACGGTAGTTGCCAAACCTGCTGAACAAACCAGCTTAATTGCCCACTTTGGTGCACAATTGATGTATCAGGCGGGTGTACCTGCTGAGGCGTTACAGTTTGTCACGGGTGCTGGCGAAGTAGGGGCAGCGTTAACAGCGGCTGACAATTTATCTGGCGTTATCTTTACTGGTTCAACCCAAACCGCTCAGCGTATCAATCAAAGCTTAAATGATCATGCGCAAGCCAGCGGCGAGCTACCGGTATTGATTGCTGAAACGGGTGGTCAAAATGCCATGATCGCCGATTCAACTGCCTTGCCTGAGCAAGTGGTTAAAGATGCGGTATTATCTGCCTTTGGCTCAGCCGGTCAGCGCTGCTCGGCGTGCCGTATTTTATGTGTACAAGAAGAAGTGGCAGACGGCATCATTGAGCTACTACAAGGCAGTATGGCCGAGTTGGTTGTGGGTAATCCTCTTTATGCTGCCACTGATGTGGGTCCAGTCATTGATAGTGATGCCAAGCAGGGTCTTGAGGCGCATATTGAACGCATGACCGCAGAGCCAACGGCCAAAATCTTAGGCCAAGCCACAATGAGTGCCAGTTCAATAGTCAGTCAAGATCAGTCTACCTTTGTATTGCCAACAGCAATTGAAGTGAACAGTATTGATGTTATTGGCGGTGAGCATTTCGGCCCTATATTGCATGTATTGCGATATCAAGCGCGCGATTTAGACAAGCTTATTGACGCGATTAACGGTACTGGCTTTGGTTTAACCTTAGGCATTCATAGCCGTATTGAAAGTATCGCTGAGCGCATCGAACGCCGTGCTTGTGTGGGTAATACCTATGTTAACCGTAACCAAATTGGGGCGGTAGTCAACGTCCAGCCTTTCGGTGGCTATGGTCTATCAGGTACAGGTCCAAAGGCCGGTGGCCCACATTACGTGGCACGCTTAATGCGCCTTAGTGATCTAAACAATGCTACAGATAGCAGTGATACCACTGTCTCAACCCAGACCACTCAAACTGATGTCGCATAAGGAGTAGCAACATGGCAATTGAATTCAAAAAAAATCATGCCCAAGCTTGTGAAGCTTGGCGGCTACTTAGCGCGGTCAATCGCGCCGCTCACCTTGAAGCGGCGATCCCTAAGTTGGCATTGCTTACCGGCGATGCTAACAAGGCGCGGCGACTATTTAAGCATTTATTAAGCTTTGCACCCACGCTTGATGAAGTACACCGTATGACTGGGGCTACTGGTGAGTCTAACGACTTATACGTGACAGCTCGTGGTAAAACTATGGTTATTGGTGGCGAATCCGCTAAGACTATGGCCGTACTTGGCCAGCTCATTGCAGCATTGGTGACGGGTAATGAGGTAATACTACATTGCCCAAGCCAAGATGAGATGTGCATCGAAGCCGTAAAAGTGCTTTATGAGACTGGTATCGATAATGATGTCATTAGTATTGCTAATGACTCACAAACCGTGACGCTATTATATATTGATCGTCTCGCGCAAGTAGCCGTGGCCGGTAGTCCTGCTGAAGTACAAGCAGTCAGCCAAGAGCTTGCCAACACTGACGGTATCTTGACGCAAGTGATTGCGGTAACCGATATGGGTGGTTTGTCTGATATGCTCACGCCTGACTATTTATATCACTTCACCACTGAACGAGTAAGAACTATCAACACTACCGCAATTGGTGGTAATGCTAGCCTACTTGAGCTTGGTACTGAATAAGACTGTTGCTGGCTAAACAATATTTAGCCGCGCATGCGTTACGGTTAGTGTCTATTTACGAGAGTCTTAGGATTCTTATAAATGGACACTAACCGTTTTTTTGTGCGTAGTTTCTGTGCCTATTATTTTTATAGGTTTTTGTCATAACTACAGGCGCTGCGCTTATATAGAAGCAGTTAGCTACCAACAGCGAATGAGGTTGAATTTATCAATTATTTACTGTTACGAGGCCAATGACCTCTGAACGCTGATCTTTAAAGCAAACAGAACGAATTATAATATCAATCTTGTAGGTGTTGTAGGTGTTGTAGGTGTTGTTTTGACCCAATACTTCTTAAGTTTTCTAAGATAGAAAGCTTAGGCTTAGCGACAGAAACTTAAGCAACACTGTACGTTTTCGTTGAACTCATTTGGTCGAAAAGTCCTAAAGGAACTGTTCTTATAAGTTGTAAAGTGTGTCAAAACAATGCTAGTATATTGATAGTTGACTAAATAGTCAGCTATTGTCTGGATATGAAAAAAGAAAGCTGTTGGCAAGTAAGCTATGAAGCAAAAAATTAAATACTAGCGATGCCATAAACGAAATACTAATAAGAGAAGTTTTCTACTGAGTCTTTTATAACTATGAATTTTGAATACTGCTATTAAAGATTTTTCAGTATAACTTAAGAGTAGTTTGCATGTTGGAGCTGGCAAGGAGCCATTATAGTTGCTGCAGCAAACTGATAAGCCTTTTTCTATATAAAGGTTATCTGTATCATCGGACGATAATTTCGCATATAGCGAAGCAACGAGTTGTAATATATAGATTATAAACAGGGACTGTTAATTGGCTTACGGTCATATAAATTAAGGATGATTTATCAATGTCTAAATCTTTAGAGTCACAAAATAATTCCGAGTTAATGTATCAACTGAATGATAAGCCTAGCTTTTGGCCGGCGAGCTTTGCCGCCTTACAGCACTTACTGGCCGCTATCGTCGCTATTGTCACGCCTACCTTAATCGTTGCTGGAACCTTGGGTTTAGGTGCCTATGTACCTTACCTAATTAGCTGCGCTCTAATTTCTTCTGGTATTGGCACCTATATTCAATGTAAAAAAATAGGTCCTATAGGTGCTGGGATGTTAAGTTTACAAGGGACTAGCTTCGCTTTTTTAACGGCTATTATCTCTGCTGGATTGATTGTTAAAGGGCGAGGTGGTTCACCGGAAGATATTTTGGCCACCATTTTTGGGGTTAGCTTTTGTGCCGCATTTATTGAGGTTATCATTAGTCGCTTTATTCATAAATTAAAAAGAATATTTACCCCTGTTGTTACGGGTACTATTATTATTCTAATTGGTGTGCCGTTGATTGAAGTAGCAATGACTGATATCGCTGGTGGTTATGGTGCCAAAGACTTCGGTAGTCTACAAAACCTTCTGTTAGGTATGATCGTACTGGTATCAGTGATTGCATTTAACCGCTCAAAAAATCCTCTATTAAGACTTTCTTCAATTGTAATCGCCCTAATCCTAGGTATGATAGCCGCCTTTTTTATGGGTAGACTAGACTTTTCCTCACTAAGTAACGTTGGTTTTATTACTATTCCAATTCCATTTAAATTTGGTTTCCAATTTGATTTCGCAGCGTTTATTCCGCTAGTCATTCTGTATTGCGTCAGTGCACTTGAAACAACCGGCGATCTAACGGCCAACTCTGTTATTTCTAAAGAACCGGTCAAAGGTCCTGTCTATCTTGACCGAATTCAAGGCGGCGTATTGGCAGATGGGGTCAACTCTATGATTGCCGCTGCCCTGAACAGTATGCCGTCGACTACCTTTAGCCAGAATAACGGAGTTATTGCCTTAACCGGCGTAGCAAGCCGTCATGTTGGCATCTACATCGCAACTTTCATGATTATTATTGGGCTGTTTCCTGTTTTTGGTGCCATATTACAAACCATGCCTCAACCGGTACTTGGTGGGGCAACATTGGTCATGTTTGGTACGGTAGCGGTGGCTGGTATCAAAGTATTGGCCAGCGCCAAGCTTGACCGCCGCGATATGCTGATCATTGCCACTTCTGTAGGGATGGGTGTTGGCGTATCGATGGTACCCGAGGTATTGTCGCAACTGCCTGAAGCACTGCGTAATGTGCTGATATCACCGGTGGCGATAGGCGCTATAACGGCAATAGCACTGAGTTTGTTTTTACCTATAGACCCAAGAAGCTCCGATGAAGTATAAATAAAAAGTTGTTGACGTAGTTGCTATATATATGGTGTAGATTAAATGTCTACTGGCCGACTGTCACGATTTACCAAAAGCCTGCGCTAAATGTTCGAGCCGCCAAATATCAAGTATAGCTGTGGTCGTAGGTGGCTATCGTCCAGCAAGCTCTGCAACCCACCGACACTGATATTAAATTTGCCAAACGCGTGGTAGAGGAGTATCAACGTAATGGGTAAGCGGTATTTAAAATAGACGGTAATATGGTCGATGCGCCCGTGATTCAGCGTTGCCTTCGGTTGTTAGGTAAAGATGTGGATTTAAATATTTTGGACGGACGCTAACCAACACTGCAAATCAAAAATTTAGCTATGAGCGTCTAAGTTAAATATATTTTTATCGAACTCATTTGGTTTAATCACCGCTATTTTGGTTTTTTATAAGTTGTAAAGTGAATAGAAGTAGTGATAATATAGTTAATAACTGACCATGTAGTCAAGTGTCAGTTAACTCAAAAATTTCAAATGTAAAAACCTCTCAAGTGTTTTTTAACACTGTTCAAGCATTATTTGAGAGCTGCGTAATCGCTGATAACAAATATTATAACTCAGTTAGAGCAGCTTTTTTTATGTAGTGCGTAGTATCAAAAACGGCCTAGGCATTAATTTACGGCCATATTAATCAAGGATGATTAATCATGTTTAAATTTTTAGCATCACAACATAGTTCCGAACAGTTCCGAGTGTATGTATCAGCTGAACGATAAGCCTCGCTTTTAGGCTATTCGCCTTGCTGCTTTACAGCGCCTGTTTAACCTTATGATTGCTACCTTTACCCCAAATTTTTATTAATAGCCTGCGCTAACCGTTTGAGGTTTCGAAGAACATTTGAGTTTTCAGATGTCGTTAAGTGCCGCCTTATTATTTTACTTTAGCCGAGTATTGCTATGATTAATTTCTATCTGAATGGAAAGCACCATGAGCTAACCCAACTTAACCCCAATACGACGGTGCTTGAGTATTTGCGCTTACATGTGCGTCAAACGGATACCAAAGAAGGCTGCGGCAGTGGGGATTGCGGTGCCTGCACCATTATGGCGCAACGCTTGCCTTTTAACGCTACTGATAACTCTAGTAGCAACGCTAGCAATAGCAGCGAACCTTTCTATACGTTGAATTCTTGTATCACTCTATTGTCGCTCATGGATGGTCATCATTTGATGACCGCTTCTTATCTAGCGGACAATCCTGAGAATCACCCAGAGCGCGCGCTACTACATCCTGTACAGCAAGCGATGGTTGAGTGTCATGGGTCGCAATGTGGATTTTGTACCCCTGGGTTTGTGATGTCGTTGGCGAGTGTCTATGAAAATAAGCGCATGCAACGACTTAACCGACCGACTCAAAGCGTATCTAGCGATGGATCAAATGCAAATAACTCAGACTCTGATGATCTAAGCCATGAAGACCTAAGCTATGAAGACCTAAGCTATGAAGACCTAAGTTACGATGAGATCGTTGCCTCCATATCAGGAAATCTATGTCGATGTACAGGCTACCGGCCTATTATCGAAGCCGGTTTGATGATGGAAAAGATTGGTCAGCAAAGAGATGCTGAACAGGCCGCAGTGAAAGATTTAACCATTGGTTTAGCCACCGATGCAATGGCAAGTACTAATATAAGTGCCGATATTAGTACTAGCATTAATGCTGGGGTAAGCACAAAAGAGTCCTCAATAGCATCTATCGAGCCTGCACTTAGTGATGCTGGGCGAAAACTGTTTATCCCACAATCTATTGAGACACTTAATCAGGTGTTAGCTGCGAACCCAACAGCGACAATTTGGGCAGGTGGCACAGACTTAGGTTTGAGTGTGACTCAGCACTTGGTCGATCATGAGGTGATTGTTCAGCTGTCAGCTATTGCGTCGCTAAAATCCTGGTCGTTATCTGATGTTGAGGAAGTCTTTAACAGTGACGCAAAGCCATCAACAGCTCAAATATCGCAAGAGCTAATCTTTGGTGCTGGCATGAGCTACGCAAAAATGTTGCCTGTATTAGAGCAGTATTTTCCTGAGTTTGCTCAACTGTTCGAACGCATTGCCTCTCCGCAAATCCGTAACATGGGTACTATTGGTGGTAACGTTGCTAATGCTTCGCCTATTGGGGATTTGCCGCCGATTCTATTGGCATTAGGGGCGCGCATTCATTTGCGTCATTGCGATGGCAATGTTTATGACAATGTTTATGACAATGTTAGTGTTGATGCTTATGTTGATGACAATGCTGAAAGCCACGCTAATAGTAGTGCTAACGATGATAGTAATGAACAGCCATATACTGACGAGGTTATACCTTTATCAGACTTTTTCTTAGATTATAAAAAAACCAAGCTGCTAGCTGGCAGTTATGTGGTTGCCATTCATATTCCACTGATGCAAGACCATCAGCACTTATTCATTCATAAGATTAGTAAGCGTTACGAAGATGATATTTCTGCCTGTCTACTGGCGGCAAAAATTGAGCTGTCAGCGGATGGCACAACCATTAATAACGTAAAATTTGGTTTGGGCGGTATGGCAGCGATACCCTTGTTGGCCGCACATTGCCAGCAAGCACTTATCGGTCAGCCTGTTGAAGTTGCTAGCTTTGAAAAGGCAGCACAAGCTTTGCCTTTAGACGTCTCACCATTAACCGATGTCAGAGCCAGCCGTGAGTATCGTATGCATGTCGTACAACGTTTATTAATTAAATGCGGCAAGCAATTAGTTAAAAATTCGCAAATAGAGACTGCTTAGTAGCTTATTACTGAAAACTGTCATTTAGCACATACTGTTTAACATATATTTTTAACATACAGTTTTCACAATATCCTCCTATAAAGCACAGTTTGCGCGGCATCATTACTTCTTGCACCAAAAATTATTAGTAAAAAATACCATAAGCTAAATATATATCTTATGTCAAAAATAAAAGAGCATCAATAAAAGAGCACCAATAAAAGAGAGAGCCATTATGAGCCACCAGTCCTCGTTATTTGACAGCTACAGTATTCGCCGCGTGCGTCCGCCCAAAAATAAAATTGGTACCTCAGCTAAACATGACAGTGCGATTAGTCATGTCATGGGGACCGCAACTTATGTGGATGACATGCTAAAGCCGCAGGGCACTCTGCACTTAGCTGTAGGTAAAAGCAAGCACGCTCACGCACGCGTATTGAGTATGGATTTAAATGCTGTCAAAGCGGCCGACGGGGTAGTGGATGTTTTAAGCTTTAAAGACTTGCCTGCCAAAACGGATATTGGTGCGGTTTTTGATGGTGAGCCGCTAATGGTGGATGAGATCACAGAATATGTGGGCCAGACATTATTTGCGGTAGTAGCGACCAGTCATCGCGCCGCAAAACAAGCGGTACTCCAAGCTATTGTAGAATACGAGACCTTACCGTCGGTACTCACTATTGATGAGGCATTAGAAAAGGATTACTTTGTCCGGCCCACTCATACCATGCAGCGCGGCGATGCCCAAGTAGCGCTTGAGAATGCGCCTCTACGCATCAAAGGTCATATTCATATGCTGGGCCAAGAGCATTTTTATCTTGAAGGCCAAGTCTCATATGTGGTGCCTTGTGATGATGGCGGACTGGAAGTTTATACTTCATCGCAGCATCCAAGTGAAGTACAGCAGCTGGTCGCTGAAGTGGTGGATTTGCCTTTTCATGCAGTCAATACTATAGTGCGAAGAATGGGTGGCGGTTTTGGTGGTAAAGAGACCCAAGCCGCAGCATGGGCGTGCCTGTGCGGTATTGTTGCCAAACGTCATAATGTACCTGTCAGTATGCGCTTAGATCGGCAAGACGACATGGTGGTCACGGGTAAACGCCACGAATTTGCCAATCGCTATGAAGTCGGGGTAAATGAGTCTGGTCAAGTACTTGGCGTTGATATGCAGTTGGCAGGCTTATGTGGTTATGCGCCGGATTTATCCGATGCGATCGTCGATCGCGCCATGTTCCACTGTGACAATGCCTACCATTATCCTGCTGCCCATGTGGCAGGACATCGCTGCAAAACCCATACGGTATCTAATACTGCCTTTCGAGGTTTTGGTGGGCCACAAGGTCTTCTCACTGCTGAATATATGATGGATGACATCGCTTACACCTTAGGGATAGACCCTCTGCAAGTGCGCTTAACTAATTTATATCAAAATGGTCAAAGCACTCATTATGGACAGCCGATTGAGCATTTTGATTTGGCAACTATCATCAATACACTGGCAGAAGACTGTGAGTATGATAAGCGTCGCCAGCAAATTATCAAGGTTAATCAGCAAGCCGAAGCTGAGGGCAGTGATAAACGCCTTGGTCTGGCTTTAACGCCTGTGAAGTTTGGTATTTCATTTACAGTGCAGACGCTGAATCAAGGTGGCGCTCTAGTACATATTTATACCGATGGTAGTATCCACCTCAATCATGGTGGTACCGAGATGGGTCAGGGGCTCTATATCAAAATTGCCCAAATCGTTGCTAATGAATTCGACGTTGACTTAGACACGGTTAAAGTATCGGCCACGCGGACAGATAAAGTACCCAATACTTCACCAACGGCCGCTTCATCAGGTACTGATATTAATGGTAAAGCAGCACAAAATGCCTGTATAACCATTAAAGGTCGCATTATTGAGTTTGCTGCTGAGCATTTTAAGGTAGCAGAAAGTGACATACGTTTTGAGCGTAATCATGTCTATATTGGTGACAAAGAAGATCTCACCTTTGCTGAAATGGTGCTGTTGGCGTATCAACACCGTATCAGTTTATCTTCTACCGGCTATTACAAAACCCCGAAGATCTTTTATGACCGTTCGAAAGCTTGGGGCCGCCCCTTCTTTTATTTTGCTCTAGGCGCATCGTGTTCTGAGGTCGAAATTGATACCTTAACGGGTGAGTATAAGGTACTGCGCTGCGATATCTTACATGATGTGGGGCAGTCGATTAACCCGGCCATTGACATCGGTCAGATTGAAGGCGGCTTTATTCAAGGCATGGGTTGGCTTACGGCTGAAGAGCTCACTTGGGACAAAAAAGGTAACCTAGCATCCAATAGTGCGGCCAATTATAAGATTCCTACCGCTCATGACTTACCGAAGCAGTGGCAAGTTAAATTGTTTGATCGCAAAAATGAAGAGCAGACCATTTATAACTCTAAAGCTGTTGGTGAGCCACCATTGATGTTGGCCGCTAGCGTCTGGTGTGCGATTAATAATGCCGTAGCAAGCTTAGGTGATTATAAGAAAAACCCAGAGCTGACCATGCCTGCCACCCCAGAGGCGGTACTAAAAGCCGTGATGCGTATGCAAGGCGTGCCGTGGGAAATTAACGCTAAGGTAGATATGGCTACTGTTGATAGCCTCACTACAGAGGATGACTCTGGTATCGATGATGATCGAGTGATGCCGCAGCAAGTGCCTCACGCTAAAGATAACAAACCGCTAGAAGTCGAAGGTCAGTTAGCGGATGCTCAACCGGATGCAGTAGAACATCCAAATGTGTCAACGGCTAGAGGTCCTGCTCACAGTGAATGATTTATTATCAGCTCCAATGCCACCCACACGCTGGTATGATGGCCTAGCCCAATATCAGCAGCAGGGTGTCGCTCACGTGCTGGCGACTGTCATTGCAGTAAATGGATCAGCACCCAGGGCACTGCAAGCCAAGATGATTGTTACTGTCGATAGCTACTGCGATACGCTCGGTGGTGGTGGTCTTGAGCATGATGTCATTATGACCGCGCGTCAATTGCTGAGTGGGGAAATAGAGGCAACCGTATCAAAAGATGTCAAAGAAAAGCACTCTAGAAAAGATAAAGATTCTCAGCAAGGTAACACTATTAATAGTGATGGTGATAGCGACCTAGAGTCGAAGCCAGCCAAAGCAGTACGCCGCGATAGCGTTTACACCAAACATTATCCGCTCGGTGCAAAGTTGGCACAGTGCTGCGGTGGTAGCGTCACGGTTATGTTTGAGTGTTTTAACGTGATACCACCGCTGTCGATATTGGTATTCGGAGCAGGGCATGTGGCCGCGGCTTTGATGACCATATTGGCTGAGTTGCCTTGCCAAGTGGACTGGATAGATAGTCGTCCTGAGATGTTTGCGCCTTATTTACTAAATAAATCGGACCAAATTAATGAATTCCCTAAAGCCTTCGGTGAGCCATCAGCGTCAGAGCAATCGTCTCTTTATCAACTTCCGGCGCACATCCGTCCCCATGTTAGTGAGGAGCCCGTTGATTTTATTCACCCGTTTATTGAACCTTTTATAGAACAAGGCGATCAGCGTTTTATTCTGATCATGACTCATGATCACAGTCTTGATTTTGAGCTGGTGCGTGCTGCTATAGATGTTAGCTTAGCTACTAATGATGCGGATATCAGGCGAAATACTGATAATGTTATTGCAGATCACGACGGTCTACAGGTTTCAATGCCATATATCGGCTGTATTGGCTCAGCGACTAAGGCAAAACGTTTCAAAGATCGTCTGACTCAACGCGGCTATAGTGAGCAAGTAGTCGATAGATTAACCATGCCAATAGGGTTATTGATTGGTGGTAAAGAACCCATGGCGGTTGCGGTATCTATTGCTGCTCAAATTTTACAACATTACTATCAGACATAACCCAGGCAGGTATAGCCCAGCAAGACATAGCCCAGCGATTTATAAAACCACTATAGTTTACCAATTATAAACGACACCATTATGAACGACACTATTGTTAGCCTCGCTAGCTATACTAATATATAGGCTGCGTTCAATATCTTTGTGTTCATATTAGGGTGGATTGACGATGTTAATTTAACTAACTTCCAATCAACATATTTATTATCAATTAATGTGAGATCTCATTATGACCCTGCATATATATCAAGCCCAGTTGCTGCATTATCTTACCGAAAAGGACCTTGCTGACCGTTCACCGAAGGCTACGACGGTTGATAAAAGCATCACTTTACTACCAGTCAACACTGGCGTGAAGGTTTATCCTGAGTATATTGTTGATGGTGCACTGGTTGTCGATGATGCGACCGGTCTTATTGTAGACTATGGCAGTAGTCAGGCAATGTTAGCGGATTATGGCAGCGCTAAAGAAGGACAGGCGCCAGTACAGATTCACAACCATCAGCACAAGCTAATCATGCCAGGTTTTATTGATACCCACGTGCATTATCCGCAGATAGATATGATTGCCGCTTATGGAGAGCAGCTGCTTGACTGGCTCAATAATTATACCTTTGTCACTGAGGCCAACTTTGATGACCCAAAGGTCGCGCATGATACCGCAAAGTTCTTTTTAAATCAGTTGCTCGCCAATGGCACCACGAGTGCCTTGGTGTTTTCTACCAGTCACCCGCAATCAGTAGAGGCATTCTTTATTGAAAGCCATCAACTAAATACCCGTATGATTACCGGTAATGTCCTAATGGATCAAAACGCACCTGCCCATCTTTGTGTGTCAGCTGAGCAAGGTATTCGCGACACCCAAGATATTATAGATAAGTGGCATGAGCGCGGGCGTCAGCATGTGGCTATTACCCCAAGATTTGCCATTACTTCAACGCCAAAGCAGCTGCGCTTGGCTGGCGAGTTATACGCCAGTTACGATAGCGTCTACTTACAAACGCATTTGGCCGAAAACCGTGATGAAATTGCTGTTGTGCGCGAGCTATATCCCAATCATAAAGGGTATCTGGATGTCTACGAAGACATGGGGCTACTGGGTCGCCGCACAACTTTGGCGCATGGTATTTACCTTGAAACTTCAGAGTACGAAAGGCTACGCGAGACCGGCGCGCAAATAGCACACTGCCCAACGTCTAATCTATTTTTGGGTAGTGGACTGTTTGATTTACCCAAAACCTTAAGCTACACCGGCGTTAGTGTTGGCACTGATGTGGGCGCGGGAACCAGTCTGTCGATGTTGACCACCTTGTCAGAGGCGTATAAAGTCCAACAGTTACAAAATAATCCGTTATCCGCTCATCAAGGGCTCTATCAAATTACTTTAGGCAACGCCCAATCGTTATTATTAGACAATAAAATCGGTAACTTTATGCCTAACAAGGAAGCGGATTTTGTGGTTATAGACATGAGCGCCACTGCGTTACTTGAGCGCCGTATGACTCAGACCAAATCGCTTGATGAGCGTCTGTTTGTGCTGATGATGTTAGGTGATGATAGAGTGATTGAACAGACAGTAGTCGCGGGAGTGAGTCGTTATCTTAAAGCTGAGGCGTCCTAAGATAAGGAATAAAAATCTCGTTTATTTATTAAAGATAATCGTAGACGCAATTTTTTAATGATTCGAATCTTATAATTCCTAGATTAAAAAACCGATTTTTGAGCAATGCCAAAAACAGGTTTTTTGTTGTTACTAATTGAAGCTAAGATTATTAAGGTTTACTCAGGATAATCTACCCACATCCAACCATTTTCTAGCCATTCCATTAAATCATCAGGATCAATGTCTACAACATCGCTTGCTATGATATGTTCGCCATCAGCCAAACGCATTAATAGTGCTGTTGCCGTGTCATCCAGACCATCCAATCGCTGACCATTCGCATACAAGGCTACGCTATTATTTTTTTGTTGACAGTCTTTTTGGTTAGAGCCAGTTTGATTAGGGCTAGTTTGGTTATATAGCAGACGATTACTGTAATCCGCTTGTAGGGTGGCGCCTTCGGCTAACGCTTGCATCAGCTCATCAGTATTCATAGTTTCTTCAGGTACCAATACATCATATTGGCGTTTGCTCACCACTTCACACACCGCTTGGCGAATGATATTAGCACCACGATCTGACTGTAGTAGTTGTAATAGCTGGGTGGTGATGGCATCGATACTATCGGTTTGCAACTCACCTGAAGCTTGGCGCGCTTGCGGCAATAGCATTGGTACAAACAATGCGCTGTCATTGGTTGCCACATCAGCAAGACTATCGATAACTTGCATCAAATTAGGACGACGGCAGCCGAACGAAAAAGTCATACAATCATCTTGTGCTACGCCAAAATGCGCTAGTTTGGGCGGTACATACAACACGTCACCAGCTTCTAAAATCTCATCAAAAATAATTTCACCCATATCATCAAAAATACGAATTGGCTCATCAGGCACAAACTCTGTATGCTCATCACAGAATTTACCCAGTTGCCAACGACGATGACCATAGCCTTGCGCTAAGAACACATCATAATCATCATAGTGCTTGCCGACCGAACCCCCTTTAGGCGCATATGAAACCATAATATCATCACGCTGCCACTGCGGAATAAAGTCAAGCGCTTGCCATAATTGTGCCAGTTCGGGTGACCACTGTTCTAAATTTTGTACCAGTACCGTCCATTGTTGTGGTAAATCCTCAAAATCCGCTTCAGTTAATGGGCTTTTTTTAAGGTGCCATTGTGGTTCGCCAGCCTTGCCATTCGAAGTTTGCTTAGTTGCTGATTGAGTCAGTAAGCGAGCTGAAGCATCTTCCTCAAGGGCAAGCCCTAGCATGTCATCAGGCTCAAACATCCCAATAAGCTGGGGCAATCCCTGCTTAATTAGCAGTGGTTTTTTTTGCCAGTATTCGCTTAGAAACTGTTCTGGTGTTATGTCATCGGGTAAACAAAGTTTTAAAGCGCTCATTAATAAATCCGTGTCGTTTGATGGGTTTAGAATAATGTTTAGTTTTTGTTTAGAAAAATAAGGTAATCGTTTATGATTGGCCAATAGCCTATAATAAGTTATTTGTTGAGTCTTAACTCTCTTAAATCAGGCATGCTTCAATATATAGTCAATGAAAAGTAATATCGATACATAACGTACTGCCGGCATAAGTTTTTCTTGCTTGCTGTGCCTACGCAGACAGAGGCTGCAAAAAGCTTATACCAGCAGTACCGTAGTGTTTTTAAGATATTTTAACTATAGTGCTGCTAAAGCCAATAAGTGCTGTTAAGAAAAGCTGCTGTCCTATCTTCACGCGAGCTCTAGATGTTTACCCGCTGATTATGCTAGTTTTCTAGAGTGAACTGTTTATTGTTATACTCCACTAAAACTGCTTATAAACCGCACGACTTGATGAACTCAAAAAAAGTGCAAGCCGTATTGAGTCATCTACTTAACCATAGGACAATCATGAAAAAACTACAAATTATCGCCTTACTTGCCAGCATATTTTTACTACAAGCTTGCGTGCACAAATTGGTCACTGTACCGGTCAAGGTTGCTTATATAACTACTAAAGGTGTGGTTAAAGGTACCGTTGCCGTTACTAAAGCCATCATACCGGGCAGTTCTGAAGACGATGGTGATAAAAAAGATAAAAAATAAAACCTTACTCATCCACTAGGTCTTTGAAGATAAATCCTAGCATTCAGAGTAAGGTTATCAACTGGCTTGATTTAAATAAGGGACTAGCAACCACTCATTTAAATCTTTTATTTATCAAGCCTATTATTTATCAAGCCTATTATTTATCAAGCCTATTATTTATCAAGCCTATTATTTATCAAGCCTATTATTTATCAAGCTTAGCAATCCAGTCTTTAATAGTTCGCGCTTGCTCAGCGGCATTACCAATATAGGTCGCAGGGGTCATTTCACGTAGGCGTGTTTTATCAGCATCGCTAACCGCAGACAGCTCATCACTTTCAACGAAAGTCAGCATCGCTTCACGGGTCATGGCATTGCCACGAGTTAACGCTTTAAGCTTCTCGTAAGGGTTCTCTACGCGGTAGCGGCGCATAACGGTTTGAATCGGCTCGGCCAGTACTTCTTGAGCTTGATCAAGATCGCTATTTAGGCGCTGCGCATTTAATTCAAGTTTACCAACCCCTTTTAAACAGGCATCATAGGCAATCATGCTTTGTGCCAGACCAACCCCAATATTACGTAATACAGTCGAGTCTGATAAATCGCGCTGCATGCGTGAAATCGGGAGCTTTTCACCCAAATGCGCCAGCATAGCATTCGCTACGCCAAGGTTACCTTCCGAGTTTTCAAAGTCAATGGGGTTAACCTTATGCGGCATAGTAGAAGAACCCACTTCGCCATCTTTTAGACGCTGTTTAAAATAGCCTAGGCTAATATACTGCCAAATATCACGATTGAAATCGAGAAGTATGGTATTAAAACGTTTTACCGCGTCAAACAGTTCAGCGATATAATCATGCGGCTCAATCTGCGTAGTGTAAGGGTTAAAAGTCAGCTCAAGGCTCTGCTCAATAAAACGCTCAGCATGCGCCTGCCAATCAACGTCAGGGTAGGCTGCGTAATGAGCGTTATAGTTACCGACCGCACCATTGATTTTACCCAATAACTCAACCTGACCAACTTGCTTGATTTGACGTGCGAGACGATAAGCCACGTTAGCCATTTCTTTACCCAGCGTGGTTGGACTAGCCGTTTGACCGTGCGTGCGCGACAGCATGGGCTGATCAGCGTGAGTCAAGGCTAAATCAATAATACTATCAGTCATTTGCTGCATTTTATCGAGTACGATTACGCGACTGTCTTTCAACATCAAGGCATATGATAAGTTATTAATATCTTCACTCGTACAAGCAAAATGAATAAATTCTAGTGAGTCGTTAAGGGCTGCCTGACCACGAAATTTATCTTTGATGAAGTACTCAACCGCTTTAACGTCATGATTGGTCGTGGCTTCGATATCTTTAATCGCCTGCGCGTCCACTTCGCTAAAATTATCAACGATGGCATTTAAAAAGGCCTTGGTATCGGTATCAAACGCGGTCAATTCACCAATCGCACTGTTGTCAGCCAATGACTGTAACCAGCGAATTTCAACGGTGACGCGAGCTTTAATTAAGCCAAATTCAGACAGATAAGGGCGCAAGCTGTCAGCTTTGGACGCATAGCGGCCATCAATCGGAGAGAGTGCGGTCAAGGCAGATAAAGAGGTGGGCATAGATATCCTTTAGGTTAGTTGGGCACGTTTAGTTCAGTTGAATTACAGGTTGTAATACAGTTAATAAGTTGAAATTGAGTCGGTAAAATAGATTTTTTACGTTGACGTCTGTTGATTTTCTTAGCTCAATCAGCGACTATAATCACAAGCATTTATACTTGTCCTTTATGTTTATCCTAAAACCCACACGGCGCATCAATAGACTCAATCACACCACCGCCCAAGCAGACCTCATCAATATAGAATACCGCTGACTGACCTGGGGTGACTGCGCGTTGGGGCTCATCAAATACTACCCGTACTTCACTACCGTCTTCATTAGCAGCAGTTACGGTGCAAGCTTGGTCTGGTTGACGATAACGCGCCTTAGCCATACAGCGTAAACCATCAGGGCTAAAAATATCCGTAGGTGGCAAGATATCGACCCAATCAAGCTTATAAGCGTGCAGTTCGGTACTTAGCAGCATTGGGTGCTCATGACCTTGACCCACTATTAAGCGATTTTTATCTAAGTCCTTTGCTAGTACAAACCAAGGCTCTTCTGGACGGTCTTTAACGCCACCAATACCGATACCACCACGTTGGCCTAAGGTATAGTACATTAGCCCGTCATGGGTACCGATAACTTTATTATCATCAGTTAGGATATCGCCTTTTTGCGCAGGTAAATACTGCTGTAAAAAGTCTTTAAAGCGGCGCTCTCCAATAAAGCAAATACCGGTAGAGTCTTTTTTGTTGGCCGTAATTAAGTCATGCTCTTCGGCAATCTGACGAACGATGGGTTTTTCTAGTTCGCCCACAGGAAATAGCGTTTTGGCAATTTTGTCGCCGCCAACCGCATGTAAAAAATAGCTTTGGTCTTTATTATTATCCAGACCGCGCAACAGCTGTGCGACACAGCTGCCATCAGCGTTGTTATAATTAATACTGCGACGGGTATAATGACCCGTGGCAATATAATCGGCACCAAGCGTTAAGGCATAATCTAAAAAGGCTTTAAACTTAATTTCTTTATTACATAAAATATCTGGGTTGGGCGTCCGTCCGGCTTTATATTCGGCTAAGAAGTGCTCAAAGACTCGGTCCCAATATTCCATGGCAAAGTTAGCAGTATGTAGTTTAATGCCAATTTTATCGCATACTGATTGGGCGTCTGCCAAGTCGTCCATCGCTGTACAATATTCAGTGCCATCATCTTCTTCCCAGTTTTTCATGAATAACCCTTCTACCATAAATCCTGCTTGCTGAAGCAGAACGGCAGATACCGAAGAATCGACCCCACCGGACATACCAACAATTACTCGCGTGGTAGCAGGATTATCGATATCGGCAAGGGTTAAAGCGCGCTGGGCGTTAAAAGAATGCGATACTGGCGTGGCTAATCTATCTTGGGTGGTTGACATAGCTGACATAAAAAGTGCTCAACAACTTATGGTAAAATAAGCATCATATTATAACAGCTAATTGAAACCGGTGGCGAAGTGCAGGGCTCGACCTCGTTAAAAACTTCCGTAATAATTATTGATAGATGGTCATCGGTAGACTTGCGTTGATAGACTATTCATTAATAGATACTGAAACCACTGTTTTATAAATTTCAAATTAATTTTACTTCTCCTTTTTAACAGCTTTTAACAGCTTTTTAACCGCTTCTGGAATAATAATGATAAAAATTGGTCAGGGTATCGACGTTCACGCCTTTCATAATAATGGCGAACAGCAGCAATATGTGGTGCTGGCAGGTGTGCACATTGAGCACAGTCACAGCTTACTCGCTCACTCTGATGGCGACGTGGTGCTTCATGCCCTCGCCGATGCGCTGCTTGGTGCTTTAGCATTAGGCGATATTGGTCAGCATTTCCCTGATACTGATGCTGTAAACTCCGGTCTTGATTCTAGAGTATTATTGCGCTATGTTTATGGCAAAGTACAGGCAGCAGGCTATACCTTGGGTAATGCTGATATTACCGTGATGTGTGAACGCCCGAAACTGGCACCTCACAGCCAAGCGATGCGCGCCAATATCGCTAGCGATTTGCAAACTGAGATTGGTAATGTCAGCATTAAAGCCACTACCACCGAAAAGTTGGGCTTCACCGGTCGGCAAGAGGGTATCATGGCTAATGCCGTGGTATTATTGATCCCTTACCCTTAATATCTGACATTTAGGTATTGTTATAAATAGGCATTAATAAAAATGCGATCTCAACTGTCTCAGTTACGCTTGTAATGGGGCAGCTATTGCCCCATCTAATGACATTATATACCTGCTTCTTTTGAACACTATTGTTTCTAACGAGCCATTCTTACTAAACCACCTTTAATAAGCTATTCCATAAATAGGAGTCTTTATGACTGACCAAACCCCAAATAATGCTGCAACTGATGTTGAACAACTGATCCGTGACCAAATTAAAGATAATAAAGTTATTCTATATATGAAAGGTACGCCACAGTTTCCACAGTGTGGCTTTTCTGCGCGTTCTATTGAAGTGTTGACTCAAATTGGTCGTCCGTTTGCCTTTGTGAACATTTTAGAAAATCCGGAAATTCGCTCGACCTTGCCAACAATCGCTAACTGGCCAACCTTTCCACAGTTATGGATTGACGGCGAATTGATGGGCGGCTCAGATATCATTCTACAAATGTATCAATCAGGTGAGCTAAAGCCATTGGTTGAATCAAATAGCCCTGCCGCCTAGTCTCCAACGACATAATATTATGATGATTTTATTTAGCCATATTTAACCGCTAAATCAATAATTATTATGCCTAATTATTATGCCTAAAAGACAGTAAGCCCAAGCAATCCTATAATGACTGCTTGGGCTTTTTACTGTCTTTAAACCGTGTTGCCTTTACAGTTTTCACCCCCATATAGTGCACATGACAGACACCCTATAAATATCGCTTTAAGAATAAGAGAGACTTATGAATAATCAAGCAAATAAGCCACAAACACCTGAACAAGAAAACTTTGAGCAACAAGCAATTGAAAAGCGTCGTGAGCATTTAAAACTTGAATCTGCTCGTATTATTAAGATCGCTGATAGCGAGCCGCATTCTGCCCTAAAATGTGTTCATCAGCTTAGTGTTGCTGGTGGCGCAACCGAAGGTACTTATATTGCTATTGAACAACGTATTGTCGCGGATCAAGATGCAGCTGGCGCTTATCATCTAGCATTACTGGCACAAAATACCCCAGACTTGCCGATTGATACGCGTCAACTTATTGAGTTGGTGGTGAATAAAGGGGACAATCAGCAGCGTTTAGCCCTTCTTAAAAATTTACCATTACCGCCTGTTGAGCTGATTAAAGCGCAAATTTTGGTCAGTAATGATGGTGAAGCGATTGGACAGATGAATGCTTATCTACAAATAAATCCTGAAGGTTATGGCAGTCAGCATATGCTCTCTAGTGGTCAGGCAGATCCAATTGTACCGCTTAGTCTTGGTAACAATACAAATGACGGTAAAGACTTCAAAGGCTGATTTTTAGCAGTTGGTTTCTAGAGAGAGGTTCTTAGCAACCAGATCTTAATATTTTTAGTACAAAAATTCTTATAGCTCGCAAAAATTGTTATAATTACCCATCCAAATTTTAGCGACTTATTCCAGCCGCTATCCATTTTTAAAATACGATTAACGTCTATTTGTCACGAAGTAGGTCATTGCTAGCAATGAATACCTCGTAGTTAATAGTCGCGTTATGAGTCAAGTGAGGCACACATGCAATACCCAAAAAATTACGACGTGGTGGTGATCGGTGGTGGTCATGCCGGTACGGAAGCGGCCTTAGCTGCCGCGCGTATGGGCGCACAGACCTTGTTATTGACCCATAATATTGAGACTCTCGGCCAGATGAGCTGTAATCCGGCGATTGGTGGTATTGGTAAATCACATCTGGTACGTGAGATTGATGCACTGGGCGGTGCAATGGCGCTGGCTACTGATAAAGCGGGTATTCAGTTTCGGGTCTTAAACAGTCGCAAAGGCGCAGCGGTACGAGCGACACGAGCGCAGGCTGATCGTGTCCTATATAAAGCCGCTATTCGCCACACGCTCGAAAATCAACCCAACTTAGATATCTTTCAGCAAGCTGCTGATGACATCTTAGTCGAAAACGGACGCGCAACGGCGGTGGTGACTTCGACAGGCATTGTCTTTAAGACTGAAACAGTGGTTTTGACCTCGGGAACCTTCCTAGGCGGCGTTATTCATATTGGTCTTGAAAACTCTAAAGGTGGACGGGCAGGGGATCAACCCTCTATTAAACTTGCTGATCGTTTGCGCGAGCTTAAACTTCCGGTAGGCCGTCTAAAAACCGGTACTCCCGCCCGTATTGATGCGCGCAGCGTCGACTTTAGTGTGATGAGCGTTCAACCTGGCGACACTCCTTTACCGGTAATGAGCTACATGGGTGACGTGTCTATGCATCCTGAGCAAGTAAATTGCTACATCACTCATACTAATGCGCGCACTCATGATATCATCCGCGAAAATTTAGATCGTTCGCCGATGTTCTCTGGCAAAATCGAAGGCGTAGGTCCGCGTTATTGCCCCTCTATTGAGGATAAGATCCATCGTTTTGCAGATAAAGACAGCCATCAGATATTTATTGAGCCGGAAGGTTTGACTACTCATGAGCTGTATCCCAATGGCATCTCAACCAGTTTGCCGTTCGATGTGCAACTAGAGTTTATTCATAGTATGAAAGGACTTGAGAATGCGCATATTACTCGTCCAGGCTACGCCATTGAATATGATTATTTCGATCCGCAAAACTTAAAATCAACCCTAGAAACCAAATCTATTGATCGCCTATATTTTGCCGGTCAAATTAATGGTACGACTGGTTATGAGGAGGCTGGGGTGCAGGGGCTACTTGCGGGTACCAATGCTGCCTTAGTAACCACTAATAATAGCGAATTTGAAACCTGGACTCCGCGCCGTGATGAAGCGTACCTCGGCGTGCTGGTTGATGATCTAATCACTCATGGCACCACTGAGCCGTATCGAATGTTTACCAGTCGCGCTGAATATCGTCTGCTGCTACGCGAAGACAATGCCGATCAACGTCTCACTGAAACCGGACGCAAGCTTGGCCTGGTTGATGATGTCCGCTGGCAAGCACATCAAGAAAAAATGGATGCCATTAATAAAGAGACCAGTCGCCTAAAAGACCTATGGGCAACGCCTGCTAATGCTTTAGGCGCGCAAGTCACTGAGCAAACGGGTGAGGTATTGTCGAAAGAATCTACCGCTTATGACCTACTTAAACGGCCACAGATTCATTTTGCTGATATTGCCGCCATCACTGACTCACAAGTCGCTGCACAAGTAGGCGAGCAGATTGAAATATCAGTCAAATATGCCGGCTATATAGATCGTCAGCAAGAAGACATTGACCAGATGAAACGTCTAGAGAATACGCCATTGCCGATGGACTTTGATTATAGCGTGGTCTCTGGACTGTCAAATGAGATAGTAGAAAAGATGGCACAGGTACGTCCTGCAACGCTTGCACAGGCCGGCCGTATTAGTGGGGTGACACCAGCCGCTATCCAGCTATTAGCCATGACGGTCAAAAAACAGAAAAAAGCTAAGGCGGCATTAGAATCATAATGTTGAGTTTGAGCATGCAGTAAAGGTATCAAAGGCAATGACATCTGTTAGTAATTATTTGAAGCAGGGCTGCCATCGAGTTATCGCACTTTGAAAATTAGCCGCAGGTAAAAATGCGGCTATCAGCGGTTACTAATGATTTAAATGGATAATCACAGACAAGGAATGTCTCAATGCTCTACGATAACTTATCAAATCTACTAGACTCGCCAGATACTATAAGCGATACCTGACCGAAACCTACGCAATCCTGCTTAATAACGCTTCCAAGCTATCCGTATCCAAGCCGCTTTTAATAATGCTAGCAAATAGCATGACGATGACTCTCGCCAGTTTGCTATCGCACGGATGGCAGTCGAGAAGGTCTACGAAAAAATACCGATGGCCTTTGGGTAAAAAGCTAGAGCACAAATAACCTAAGCTTGACATTATAGCGTACTCGCTATAATCCATTCTCTATAATCTAATCTGACCTACAGTGATGATCTACTCATTATCTTGGGCTTCTCTCTGACTCGAGCCTACCCATGACCGACGCTATTATTTTTGCGATAACTATTGTTTTGCCCAACTTAGCCTTAATGGCGTTGGGCTTTTTTATGCAAAGACGCGGGGAGACTAGTCAAGCCTTTATCGATCAGGCTTCGAGTTTTGTTTTTAATTATTGCTTGCCGTGCCTACTGTTTTTTAGTGTGGTGGACAGTAATGTGGATTACGCTAAGCAAATAGTATTAATCATTGCTGGTATTGTAGTGACGTTTATTTTATTTATTGGTTCTGAGATTTATGCCAAACGTTTTATCAGTCGACCTGCTGATCAAGGTGTGTTTGTACAAGGTATATTTCGCAGCAATATGGCGATCATTGGCTTGGCAACCGTTGCCAACGCTTATGGGGAACGTGGCTTGAGTATCGGCGCTGTATATATGGGTGTCGTAACTATATTGTTTAATATCTTGGCAGTTATCACTCTCAGCCGAGTGTCTAAAAGTGTGGATGATACCTGGTCTAGCCGTAGTGTCATGATTATCAAAAAGCTATTTACCAACCCGCTTATCCTCGCGTTATTAGCAGCGTTTGCCTATAAGGCCTTGCCATTGCCACCAATTCCTGGGGTTATTAATACTACTGGCGGTTTATTAGCGGCTGTTGCGCTACCATTGGCATTAATTTGTGCTGGCGCCAGTATTGATCTAAAATCCATGTTGAGCCCTTCAGGACTATCGATGCAAGCCAGCATTGGTCGTATTGTTATTGCGCCATTATTAGCCATCGCAGTCGGACTGGGTTTTGGTCTTACTGGTGTTCATATGGGCGTGCTATTTTTGATGGTGGCCTCGCCAACTGCGGCGGCAAGCTATGTGATGGCTAAAGCAATGGGTGGTAATGATATATTGGCGGCTAATATTTTAGCATTTACTACTGTGGTTGGCTTGTTTGGCATGGCGATTGGAGCGGCGCTGTTGCGTGGAATGGGGATGATGTAGTCAATGAAAAGTAATATTGATACACAGCATACTGCTGACATAAGTTAGCAATAATAAGTTAATAAAAATTTAGTAAACATTTAAATTTTAGCCCATCTCGAAATTAGATGGGCTTTTTTAATACGACACTAGACCTCTTGCATAAGTCATCGCTAAGCGTTGAAGCTTCGTTAATACAGCTCAATGGATTGGTACTTTCGCAAGAGGTCTAATAAATAAAGGAAAAAATTGCTTTCCATAAGAGTCTTTCAATAATTTATCGTTAACTAATTATTAGTCCTTAATGAGACTCAAACTAACAGTCTTTTCATAATAATTTTATTCATTATAAGCAGTGCTGTAATTGTAAGCCTCATTCTAAATTAAACCTTAGTTCATTTTTCATGCACGTACTTATTGCTAGAGTATTACTAATCGGTTATAGTCACGATAATAAAGTAACTTACAGTAAGTTTAAGAGGCTGGCAATGGGTAGTTATATTGACGCAAATCTAACCTCTAATGGGTTAATTTTAGGACTTACGCAAACTTTAAAGAAGGCGACCTTAATTGCTGACAGAGATAATTATCGAGTAAGCCCTGAATTTAAAATCTAGTAAAGAAATTATAAAGGTAGCTAGAAATTTTAATTAAGAGGGTGAATTATGAAAAAGGCTATATTGATACTTTTGTGTTTGGGGGCTGTTCAAGTTAGTAATGCTGAAATTATTAAAGTGAATGGGGAAGGTGCTACACCTATTATCAAAAAAGATCTGAATGGCACACGTAATCAAGCATACAACAATGCAAAAACTGATGCTGTCATTGCTCTCATTAAGCGTATTAATGGTCCGCAGGCGATGAATGAAGCGAATCAATATTTAAATGACATTGTAAAACAAGTTGACAGTAATTATGTGCTGAACCGAGGCAGTATTACCAACAGCAACAATGAATTAGTCACTCAAGTTAGTCTGGAAATAGATGACCAAGAATTTCGTTCAATTCTTAATGATTTAGGATTGGCAAAGAAAAATAGTCGAACCAGTCCGATTATGATTGTGATGGATGAGTATTTCGGCGTACCAAAAGATAACTCTAAGCCAGTTAAAGAATTCACTTCTTATTTTTCAGATGGTAGCTATAGCTATGATGAAGATGCAAGTTACAAAGCTAGTGAAAGTGCTAAAGCCAGTGCGTCAGATTCTTATTCTTCAAAAGGACGCTCAGCTGCCGCCTCAGGTTATGCCTATGATAATTATTATGGGGCTGGTGTAGGTGTTGCTGCCCGCTCATCAAACCATAATAATTCAAGTAAATCAGCATCTTCAAGTAACTACAATGCCAGTGAGTCTGCAAAATATAGCCAATCTGAACGTCAAAATGATATTCAAAGTTTTGTGAAATATGTGGAATATCAAACACCAAGTACTAAAGCTGAGCGTAATAATCAAACATTAAATTCAATTGCAAGTGCTGCATCTCGTTATGATTTGCGGTTGCTCGATTCTGACCGTTTCAGAAGTCAGTACCTAAATGGTCGTAGTATGACGATTCAACAACTAACGAGTGATGTAGAGCTTAATAAGTTAGTAATCGCGGCGCGTAAAGAAAAAGCGGACTGGTTTATGGCTGGTAGCTCTTATATCTATGATCGTGGTCGTTCGACTGCCACGGGTCAATTTGTCTGCGATGGTGCTGTAAGTTTTAAAATTTATTCAGTAGATGATTCAACTTTAATGGGCGGGGAGACTCGTACAGAGTCATCGACAGGTGCGACCATAGATTCATGCCGCACTAATGTAGCAAAGAAACTGGGTGAATTAGCAGTTAGCCAAGTTGGACCACAGATTTTAGGTTATGCAAAAAATCGCTCTATGTATGGTAAAGAAATTACCGTTTTTTTGAAAAGCATGTCTGGCATTGTGACTTCACGTCTCGGGGATGACTTGTATATTGCCTTAGATGAAATGGATGGCGCAGAAAATATCGATATTCGCACTCAAAATGGCAAGTTGGTTGAGATGACCATGACCTATAAGAGTGAAAAACCGATTAGTGGAGAGTTGGCGAAAGCGCTACGTAAAGTAAGCCCAATGCTATCGAGCGCTGAGCGTCTACAAGCTGGCAATACAATCACGCTTTGCATGGGTGGTATTCAGTGCAAATAAAATTCAAAGCGTTATGTTTGGCGATACCGATGCTTGTGTCAGCATGGGCAAATGCGAACATTCAAATCTATCCATCAAAAGGTGTTTTTGGATTGGAGCAAGGTTGCCGCCCCGATCCTAGCAAATATGAGGCGAATGGTTCTTCTATTGTGTGTGATTTCAGTCAAGCGATTGACAATGAAATCATTCGTAAACAAGCCGAGCAATTTTTTGTACAAGGTTTAAAACAAGGTTTCGGTGAGCAAGTTGTCGATACTATTTCGCAAAAAACCAAAAATCGTACTTATATAGCATCTCTAGAGGTTTTACGCGCGAGTGAATATATTGTAAAAAAGGACTCGACAGCAGAGATTTTTCTACCAGTCACCTTAAGTCTAAAACTCACTAACGTGTTGTCGGGCGAGGTTATTTATAGTGACAGTGCGACATTGTCGCAACCAATCCAAGTACTGACTACAGACATTGATTCCCCGACAACAAAAGCCGCCATTAAACAAAAATTTCAAAGCACTTTGCTGACGTTAACCAAGCAAGTGACTGAAGAATTAAAATCGAAACTTAAGATTTCTGAAATTGAGACCCAAGTGGTTGATCGGTGGAAATCTTATTTGGTTCTAGATAAAGGCTTTAAGCAAGGGATCGCTGCACAAGATGAGCTGAGTTCAATAGAGGGCGATTTGATTCGTGTGGTACATGCAGACAGTGATTACGCTGTGGCTGTGCCGATATTGATGCAGGGTCGCACTAAGCGCTTTAGTAAAATCTCAACCGATACACGTCAGGCTATGAATAAGCCTAAAGCATTAGTGGTTGATGTACTGACTTATCAAGGCGAATCAAAAGATTTAATTGAGCAAATCTTTTCAGATGCAGTAGGTGAGCAAGCTTCATTTACTTTGACTCCAGTCAATCGACGTTATAGTGCTATGGCACAAAGTGTTAGCGAACAGACTGGATTAGCGCAAAGTGAAGACATTAACCAACGTGAGTTACCTGAATTTTTTATTCGGATTAATGTCATTCCTGTAATTGCTTATCAACAGCAGATTGGGAAAATGACTCAGCAACAGGTTCTCCATAGTGAAGTTTTTGCTGAAATGATTGATCGTTCTGGTCGCGTGATCTATTCAGCACATGCAACAGATGATATTAAAGACGTGATTTCAGAAGGAATGGGATTTTCTCTAGAGGCACGTAAAGAAGTTGTATTGAAAAATGCACTTTTGAAATTAGGTCAAAAATTTCAAAAAGGGATTCAATTTACTCGTTCTGATTTAAAAGTCTCGAGTTCAAGTGGTCATAACATTACTATTGATGATGCGGGGGAACGCTTAAGTACCGGAATGAAAGTTCATGTTTATCATTCAGATAAGGCAGCAGGACGTAATATTCTGATTCCAACATGGGAAGCGACTGTTTTGGAACGTCAAGGTGCGAAAGTTACAGCGCAATTAGATTTCCCTGTCAACAGCAATGATCGTTTACCCGTGCGTTCTGGAGACAGGATTTTGCTTGATAGTTCTGCTCCAGTGGGTGACTCGAAGCAATCGCGTGTTTTATGTCCAGGCTTACATATCGAACAAGTCGGTGAAATTCCATTTTATGGTTTTGGTCCTTTGATTTACCACGCTTTTACCAGTCAGTCGAAACGACCATTTTATGCGACAGGTTCAGGCTTTAAAGGACAGACCCTACTGAAAGATTCAGTCGTTGCTATGACTGAAAATGCTGGGTTTAAAAAAGATATGAAAGTTAACTTTTATATTCCAAAAGATGAATGTTTACAGCCAGTACTTAAGATTGAAGAGAAACAAGACAGTATTAAATGTAATGCAGACAAAAGTAATTGTGACGCCACATTGGTTATGGCCAGTGGTGCACGCATATTCAACCAAAAGTCTGAAAAAATAGGGGCTTATGGTTTGCAACAAGAAATTAGACTAAAGGGTATAGACCATCAGCATCGTAATGAAATGTATAACATTCAGATGTTTGAGGCTTTACCAAAAATTTTAAATCAAATCGTGCAAAAAGCCGATTCTTCAAAATAGGGATAACAAGGTATGAAAAAAATTGCAATTGTTTTAGCAATAGCAGCTTCAATGGGAGCATCAAGCGTCTATGCAGGTTTTGGGTCGCTGAGTAAGATGGCATCGTCGTTATCTGAATCTGTTACTGGCGTATCTTCTTCAAATATGGATATCAATGGTTTCTTCACGCAGGCTAAAGCAACCAATGCAATGTTTACTCAGAGTCGTACTGCTTTAGCTTCATTACTCGCAAGTAAACAAGATTCAGATGAATTAAAAGCAAAACAGAAAAGTCTGAAAATGACCTCTGATCCGAAAGAACAAGAAGCAATTCAAAAGAAAATTGTAGTGTTGTCTAATGCTGTTTTAGAAGCCTCTCAAAAAGATGAAGAAGGAACAGTAGCTAAGCTGTCAGCATTGAATGTGGAGCAGAAGCAGCATTTGTTGGACTCTGCAACAAACTTTGTAATCGCAAGTTTAACCGCTCGTGAATTGGCGGTAGGCGCTAAACAAGTAGGTACGAGTTTAATAGCAAATCCAAGAAGCTTGACCAATACAGGAATGTCTTTAGTTGAGGCTAAAGGTGTGGTTGGAGATATCACTGGTATTGCTAAAAATTCAACGATGGCTTTGGTGGAATATCCAAAACTATTTAAAAAGGCTGGTATTGAATTCAAAATGCCGACAAGTTCATCAGATAAACCAAAAGTACTGAGTGATATTTAAAAATATTAATTTAGGTTAAACCTTAAATACAATCAAAATTGTAAATGATGATTAAATCATTTAAAGAAATAAGAGAGCCCTCTAGAGGGCTCTCTTATGTTTTAGTATTTTACGGAATTTAAAGCACTAAAATATGGTCAACGTCTCGGGACTTTCCCTTAAGCTGACCAATCAAGACATGGAATTATACCAATACCGTTGCTGATAAATTTTATAAAAGTAATGGTGTGATGTCGCAAATTACCAACAACACACGTTATCAAGCGATGCTAGACGATTTCCCTCGAGCCATTGATGATGCCATTCTATAGTCAACGAACTATTAAATCGCCACACAACCATAAGAAATAAAAGAATAAGGTATCAATACAATTAAGCCGCCATTCCTTACGTTTTTTCTTCACCCATGCCCATGTTTGTTCAATAGGATTCAAGTCAGGACTGTAAGGAGGCAATCATAATATAATATGCCTCGCATCTTCGATGAGTTCGATGATATCTTTTCGTTTATGGAAAGTGGCATTGTCCATAATAATAACGCTATGGCTGTGTAGATTGGGCAGCAGTAACTGATTTACCCAGCTGTGAAAGACATCACTGTTTATACTGCAATTGTATAGCCCCACTACAAATAGATCGTTGTTTAAAATAGCATCGATAGCATTAGACCTCTTGCAAAAGTGTCATCATGAATTAGAATGAACGTATCACTCTCAATCAGATGATCGTCATGCCCGACATAAATAAACTACTTGAGCAAAATGATGCAGGCTTTAAACGCTATACTGGTATTCAAAAAATCACCTTTAAAGCCATGTTAGAAGCCATGAAACAACATGAAGCAGCCAAGACCAAATTAGGTCGTCCAAGCGAGCTTAGCTTGGAGGCGCAGATATTGCTTGCACTGACTTATTGGCGTGAATACCGAACACTTTATCATATTGGTATGGACTTTGGTATTCACGAATCTTCTGCCAGTCGTATGGTTCGTAAAGTAGAAGATATTCTTATCAGATCAGGTCAGTTCGACTTACCCAAAAAGCTACCTCGGGGTGATGTTGACGATATTAACTGGTCAGCGGTTATTATAGATGCGACTGAGACCCCAATTGAGCGTCCAAAAAAAACCAAGGCGACTACTACAGCGGTAAGCGAAAACAACACACCTTAAAAGCGCAAGTCATTGTGCACTGGCAGACGGGTCTGATACTCGATGTTCAAACTCGCAAAGGTGCGGTACATGACTTTAGTCTTTACAAACAGACTTGTCCTGACTGGTTGCCTAAATGCACCAACTACCTAGCAGACAGCGGCTATCAAGGTATCGCCAAACTCCATGACCAAGCATTTATACCTTTTAAAAAACCAAAAGGGGGTGAATTATTAACGCTTTGCAAGCAAGCGAATCAGTACCTAGCAAAGCTCCGTATTCTAGTTGAACACAAAATAGGTCTGATTAAGCTGTTTAAAATTATTGCCCACCGCTATCGTAATCGTCGTCAGCGCTATGATTTGAGAATGAAGCTGTTCGCAGCGGTGGTTAATTTCGAGCTTGAGCTATGGCTTTTTCAAGAGGTCTACTTACCTTACAGTATTAATGCTTTTTATTTTAAACAATATTGTGGCGCAACTCTTGTTAAGTGGTTAAAACAATATCCATCGTGATTCTAAGAGTATAACGGCACCATGAATAGTCAATAATAAGTCAATAATAAGTCAATAATAAGTCAATAATAAGTCAATAATAAGTCAATAATAAGTCAATAAAAATTTAGTAAACATTTAATAAACAAGGAGTCTGGTTATGCAGTGGTTAAATCAAGAAACGGTCACCGAACATCTCAACATGCAAGCGGCTATCGATACTATTGAAGCGTTACTACATCGGCAAGCCGTGCATCCCAGTTGGATTAAATCACCTGAACGTCTGGTGATTGAGACTTTTAGTGATGAGCTTTTTAGTGATGAGCTTTTTAGCAACAGTAGTACGCACAGCTCAGGCACCCATTTATCGATGCCCGCGACGATTTACGATGGTCAGCAAGAGTATACGGCAGTCAAATTAGTTACTATTTGTCCTGACAACCCCAGTCGTAATCTACCGACTACCACTGCAATTATTACCGTATCGAACAATGCCACGGGTGAAGTATTAGCCGTGATGGATGGGATCTATATTACCCAGGTGCGCACAGCAGCGCTATCGGGTATCGCGACTAAATACATGGCGCCCGACGACTGCCAAAGGGTCGCAGTGGTCGGTTGCGGTGGTATGGCTTATGAGCAGCTAAACGCTGTACTTACCGTGCGGCCTGAGATTAAAACTGTTTATCTCTGGAATAGAAGCCATGAAGGTGCTGAGAGTTTTAAAAAGAGATTTGCCCATGATTATCAGCAGTGGAATGTTGAACTTATAGTTTGCGAACAGCTCGAAGATGCCATTAAAGATGCAGACATTATTAATGTGGCCACGCGCGCTAAGAGTGGTTTGTTTTCGGTAGATCAGATTAAGCCTAACGTGCATATTAATGCGGTTGGGGCTTATCAGGCCTCAATGAAAGAGATTAGTAACGATGTTATTGCAGCCGGTTGCATGATCGTCGTTGATGATCTAGTCGGTAGCCATCATGAAGCCGGGGATTTAATTCAAGCTCATAACGCAACTGATTGTGCATGGACTTGGGATGAGCTTAATGGTGATCTCCAAGCGCTGGTGACAGGGAAAATAACACCATCATCAAAAGAGCAGGCTACCAAAGCTGAGCAAACCATCACTTTATTTAAGTCGGTGGGCGCCGCCAGCTTTGATGCGGCAGTAGCTGTACATATTACGGAACTTGCTCAGCAAAAAAACCTTGGTATTGCTCTTTATTAAAACCTTGGCTGTCCGTTTTGATCAATAAGGGAATAATAAAACCCTATTATTAGAACTAAAAATAAGCACAAAAAAAGCCTCCCCATCTTAGTGTGATAGGAAGGCTTTTAAAGTTAATTTAATAGTGAACAGTTAGCGTTGATTATGGTCTTCATCTCGAAGTTTATGACGCTTACTGGTGCTACGATAGGTCAGATAGGCACCAAGGGCCATAAGTGCAATAAAGGCCAGAATATATAAAAATATTGTGGAACCAATGAGAGCCGAGGGATGCATATTAGTTATCTCATAGAGGTTGATAAGCTATTATGCAGGGACCGTATGGGATTGTAAAGAAAACAGATTTAATTGAGGCGCTAGTGATAGCGAATGCAAACGCGCTGCTTGGTCATAAATATTTGCTGTTACAATCAGCTCATCAGGCTCGTATTGAGCAATAAAATCAGCAAGCTTCGGCTTGACGGTTTCAACTGACCCAATGAAGGATACTGATAAGGCTTTATCAACGCCCATTTTTTCTGCAGGACTCCACATACTATCCATGTTTTCTATAGGTTTTGGCATTTTGCCACTCGTATTACGGAACAGGTTCACAAAGCCTTGCTGAGCTGAACTAAAGTGGTAGTTTGCGGTTGCGTCATCATCTGCTAGCAATAAGTTTGCTGCTACCATCATATAAGGTTTATCGAGATAAGCGGAGGGCTGGAACTGCTCACGATAAGCCGTGATCGCCTTACTAAGCATTTGCGGGGCAAAATGGGACGCAAACACATAAGGTAGACCTAGATGTGCAGCCAACGTAGCACCAAATAGTGAAGACCCTAAGATCCAAATAGGGACATTTGATTGTGCACCTGGGAACGCTTGTACTGGGCTATTACTGGTCTCGTCACCTAGTAAATACATCAGTTCTTGCACATCTTGTGGGAAGCGTTCAGCATCTTGCATTTGGCGGCGTAAGGCTTGAAAGGTCGCGCCATCAGATCCTGGTGCGCGTCCGAGTCCCAAGTCAATACGGTCGCCATATAAGGCTTGTAGGGTGCCGAACTGTTCAGCGACTACCAATGGCGCATGGTTCGGTAACATGATGCCACCTGAGCCAATACGGATATGGTCAGTTTGGCTGCCGATATGTGATAACAATACTGAGGTTGCTGCGCTAGCAATACCAGGCATGTTGTGGTGCTCAGCCAGCCAATAACGATTTAAGCCGATTTGTTCTGCTTGCTGCGCCATCTCAACGGTTTGAGCAATACCATCAGCGATGGTTTTACCGGTAGGGACGGGCGCTAAGTCTAAGAAGGATAAAGGAATCGTATTACTCATAAGTCACCTAGTTTTCTGCCATATCAACGATGGCATTATTATGTTTGTATCATATTATATCGAAAAAAAAGCCACCGTCATTCGCGTCACAATGACTCGAATTATCTTCAGTAGTTATGCGAGTAGCTATGCGAGTACTAATGGCTTGACAGCTTATATGATGGGGCGATTAGGCTTGACAACTTATATGATGGGGCGGTTATTATGGATATAAAGGTTAATACTCTAGTTAATAACAATTCTTAATAATACCGCTTTAATGAGGCAGCTTTTAATAATACGATAAAGTAAAAAATACAGCGTAAGTAAAAGTATAGTTAAAATACCTTAAAAACGCTACGTTACTGCTGGTATACGCTTTTTGCAGCCTCTGTCTGCGTAGGCACAGCAAGCAAGAAAAACTTATGCCAGCAGTAGGTTATGTATCGATATTACTTTTCATTAACTATAGGTGAGGCAAGGACCAAAAAAAGGCACCGCTATCCATTCAATAGCGGTACCGTTCATCTGGGTCATCTTTTAATAGAGGTAGGGGTTATAAATTAAAAGCGGTTATTATTTCCTAAACAGCTACTACCTAAACAGCTACTACCTAAACAGCTACTAACTAAACTGCTGCTGGCACAGTTCTATAAAAGCACGACCATATTGACGGATTTCTGCATCGTCACGTACCGCCATCCAACTGGTAAAGCGGCCAAAATGATCGACTGGAATGGCCGTTAGATTCTGATAATGGCTGGGCTCAAAGGCCATCTCTGCGATAATACCAACGCCTAATCCGAGGCCCACATAGGTGCTAATCACGTCAGCATCTAGTGCTGCTAAAACAATATCAGGCTCGAGTCCGGCATCACTAAAGGCCTTGTCAATCGTTCCGCGTCCGGTAAAGCCGCCGTGATAAGTGATTAGTGGGTAGCTGGCAAGCGTCGGTAGATCGACAGTCTCTTGACTTGCAAGCTCATGATCACTTGGTACGATGACACGGTGTGTCCAGTCGTAATAGCGATGGCAACGCAAATAGTTATTATGAAGTAACGATTCGGTGGCAATACCGATATCTGCTTGGCCACGAATCACCATCTGCGCGATAGTCTCAGGATCCGCTTGTTGGAGAATCAGATTTACTTTAGGGAAGCGTTCTTTAAATTCTTTAACCACTTGAGGCAACACATAGCGTGCCTGCGTATGAGTGGTCGCAATGGTCAAGGTACCAGTGTTTGGATTATTAAAATCAAGGCTTAAATTCTCGATGGTACGAATTTCGGCAAATATAGACTCAATATGCGGCATGAGCGCCGTGCCCATAGTTGTCAGTCCGGTCAATCGCTTGCCTTGGCGGACAAAAACTTCAGTTTTGAGCTGGTTCTCAAGGGCCGCAATATGCTTGGACAAGCTCGACTGGCTGGTATGCAATACCGTTGCGGCTTGGCTTAAGTTATAACCATTAACTACGGTATGCCAGACGGTTTCTAATTGCTTAAGCTGAATTTGTAGATGCCGCTGGTTGACCACTACGTCAATTGCCATAACCTAATTCCTCGTAAATATAAAATAGCCACTGTCTGGATGTAAGCACAACAAAGCCTACAAAAATGCAGCAAGGCCTCAGTGTAAAACAAATTCATTATTCTTGTATATAATTAATAGGTATCTATTTATGTTATTTTGGAATAATGGGCTACACTGTTATATGGCTAAATAGGATGTAACGAAATTTAAGATACCTATCAATAACACCGATAAACAACACCGATAAACAATACCGATAAACAACACTAATTTTTATGAGATTGTTTCTTATAATCTTGTTATAAAGGCAAAGTAATAAATAACACTAGACCGCACTGATAGCGAACGATTAAATCAGCTGGTAGGTATAGTTAAGATACCTTAAAAACGCGACGGTACTGCCAGTACAATATTTTTGCAGCCCCTGTCTGCGTAGGCACAGCAAGCAAGAAAAACTTATGCCAGTAGTATGCTATGTATCGATATTACTCTTCATTGACTATATCTGCTAAATTAACATCTATTAAGTTACAGATTATGAAATTTCAGTTTGTGATAGACAATAAAAAAGAGCCCCCTTTTAAGGGGGCTCTTTTGGTAGCGTTAAATAGTAGCTAGAAGGCGGATGCTAGAAGCGATCAGTATTCATTACTTTGTCCCATGCTTTGATGAAGTCATGGACGAATTTTTCCAAGTTATCATCTTGTGCATATAACTCTGCATAAGAACGCAATATAGAGTTAGAGCCAAATACCAAGTCAACACGAGTGGCCTGCCATTTAACGTTACCAGTCGCACGTTCGCGCACTTCATATAGGTTGCGACCAGCGTTTTCGCTATTCTCTTCCTTAATGGGGTGCCAAGTGAGATTCATATCGGTTAAATTAACAAAGAAATCATTACTGAGCGTGCCGGCGCGGTCGGTAAAGACCCCATTTTGACTGTGGCTATGATTGGTATCAAGGACACGCATACCGCCGACTAATACCACCATTTCAGGAGCGCTCAGTCCCATCAATTGGGTACGATCAAGCAACATCTCTTCAGGTGATACTGTATAGCTGTCTTTAACCCAGTTGCGATAGCCGTCATGACGTGGCTCAAGATCGCCAAACGATTCAGCATCGGTCATTTCATCTGTTGCATCACCGCGGCCTGGATTGAAGGGTACGTTGGCCTCGACGCCGGCAGCAGCAGCAGCTTGCTCAATAGCAGTGTTACCAGCCAGTACAATTAAATCAGCAATACTAACGGGCTTGGCAAACTTAGCCTGAATAAGAGTCAAGGCTTCAAGCACACGTTGCAATTGCTCAGGCTCATTGCCAACCCAGTCTTTTTGCGGGGCTAAGCGAATACGAGCACCGTTGGCACCGCCGCGATAGTCAGAGAAACGGAAAGTGCTTGCGCTGTCCCAGGCCGTAATAATCATCTCGCGACGACTCAGACCGCTGTCTAAGATTTGCGCTTTTAGCGTTGCAATATCATCGGTGCTTAAATCAGTATTGCCTTCTACAACTGGGTCTTGCCATACAAAGGTTTCTGCTGGTACATCAGCACCTAAATAACGTGCTTTAGGTCCCAAGTCGCGATGGGTAAGCTTAAACCAAGCTTTGGCAAACACTTCATCAAAGTATTCTGGGTTTTTATGGAAGTTTTCTGAAATCACGCGATAAGCCGGATCTTTGATCATTGCCATATCGGCATCGGTCATCATGGGATTACGGCGTATACTTGGGTCATGCGCATCTAAAGGCTTGTCTTCCTCACGGATGTCGGTAGGCTCCCATTGCCATGCACCAGCTGGACTCTTAGTGAGTTCCCAGTTGTGACCAAGTAGCATCTCAAAGTACTCATAATCCCACCGCGTAGGGTTGGTGGTCCATGCGCCTTCAATACCACTTGAGACCGTATCGCCTGCATTGCCGGTACCATTAGGGTTGCGCCAGCCGAAACCTTGCTCAGTGACATCTGCTGCTTCAGGCTCACTTCCTAATAAGCTTGCATCACCGTTACCATGGGACTTACCGACAGTGTGTCCACCTGCGGTTAAAGCGACGGTTTCTTCATCATTCATAGACATCCGGCCAAAGGTCGTACGAATATCGTGTGCGGTTTTTATGGGGTCAGGGTTACCATCAACACCTTCAGGGTTGACATATACTAAGCCCATTTGTACAGCAGCAAGAGGATTCTCAAGCGAGGTACGTTCTTGGTCATCATAGTAACGGTTATTGGTTGCCGCTAGCCATTCGCGCTCAGAGCCCCAATTAATGTCTTTTTCTGGATGCCAGATATCAGCGCGACCGCCAGCGAAGCCTAAGGTCTTAAAGCCCATTGACTCGTAGGCCATATTACCGGCCAAAATCATTAAATCTGCCCAAGACAATTTATTGCCGTATTTCTTCTTCATTGGCCATAATAGACGACGCGCTTTGTCCAAGTTAACGTTATCTGGCCAACTGTTTAGTGGTGCAAAGCGTTGATTACCAGTGTTAGAGCCACCGCGTCCATCGGCGCCACGATAGGTACCAGCAGAATGCCATGCCATGCGAATCATCAGACCGCCGTAATGGCCCCAATCCGCTGGCCACCATTCTTGCGAATCGGTCATCAGGTCTTTTAAATCTTGCTTAACGGCTTCTAAGTTTAATTGCTTAAAGGCAGCAGCATAGTCAAAATCAGGATCCATGGGATTGGTCTTGTGATCTTGCTGATGCAAAATATCTAGATTTAAGGCGTTAGGCCACCAATCAGTTGCTGCTGATGAGGTGTTGGTATGTGACTGATTCATGACCGGACAGCCGCTCATACTGGGACGCTGAGCAGCTTGCGACTGATCGACGTTTTCACTATGAATGGTTGGGCCATCGCCTTGGTCGTGGGCAGTACTGCTAGCATTAGTATTTTCGTTATTGCTGTCATGATTGACAGGGCAGCGCTCATTATCCGAGGCTGTATTATTAGTAGTCGAGTCTGACATCTTGTAACTCCTAGGTGGTGATAGTAAAACTGTCAATAGCATCGGTCGGCGCTACTGTTTATTTGTCTAGCATAGAGGGTTATCTATAATTTATAAAACCAATAAATAAAAAGGATATGATTTAAATAACTCATCATTGTATAAACGACAGCTTGTTTTTTTATGATGGCCAACGTTATAAATAATAAGTGCAGATCATTAATATTGCTATACTTTTGTCATAAGATTATTGTTTTAAAAAATAATATTTTAAATGTAACCTATAGGATCTTCTATAATATCGATTTTTGATATCTATGAACTAAATTTTATAGCCATTGACACTAACAGTTATCGATGCCAGTAGCACGTAATAAAAGCTTTTATTATACAGGGGTAAATAAAAATAGATAAGGCTTAACAGTTACGTAAGCTGGTGATACCTTGTGTTACGTCTTTGAGGCAAAAATGGCGCTATAGTGCGCTTGATGTGACAGTTAGTGCAAAAATATCGACAGAATGTCTAGTCAAGCTACGCGTTCTGAAGTACCATAATTAAATTTTGCGATCAGCGTTATTTTCTTTGCGCAGAGCTAGGCAGTTTTTTATCCCAATGGTATTGATGTCATGAGACGAGTCGGTATAATTTTGGATAAAGAATAGCGCACTGTCGTATTTTTTATTCTCAGTTTTTGGTGAGTCGTTATGTCTGCTGTCCAACCGGTAACCCCCAACCCTAAGGTCGCCAAAAAGTCATTTAGCGAGTCCTTGCAAGCGTATCTTGATCGGCGTTCGATTATCATGCTGTTTTTAGGTTTTGTCGCGGGTATTCCTATTTTACTGATTTTTTCGAGCCTATCGTTATGGCTGCGCGAAGCAGGTATTGACCGTAGTGTGGTAACAATGTTCAGCTGGGCGGCGCTTGGTTATGCCTTTAAGTTTATCTGGGCACCACTTATTGATGCGGTGCCATTGCCCATATTAACCAAGTTACTTGGTCGTCGGCGTAGCTGGATACTAGTAGCGCAGCTGATGATTATTGCCGCGATTTGTATCATGGCCAGTGTTAACCCGGCTAATGAAGGCAGCTTGGTGCTGATGGCCGTTGGTGCGGTACTGCTCGGATTCTCATCTGCCACTCAAGATATCGTTATTGATGCTTACCGTATTGAATTGGCACCGCCCAGTCTACAGGCAGTGTTATCTGCTATGTATGTCACTGGCTACCGTTTGGGCATGATTGTCGCGGGTGCTGGTGCGCTATATCTAGCTGATTATTTTGGTTCTACCGAAAGCTTTTATAGCTATGCAGCGTGGCGTAATACCTATTGGATTATGGCAGGGGTCATGGGTGTGGGGGTGATTACCACTTTAGTCATTCATGAGCCGATCAGGCAACAAGTAGACGTTGAGCGTAAGACCTCAGACTACACTCGTCTGGTACTGGTATTTGCTATCTCAGTCATAGGTTTTGTATTGGTGTTTGCTAATGCCGGACTAGTACTACCCGAGACCGAAGGTGTGTTTTCGGGTTTTCTAATCGAAGTGGTGCGGATGGTATTGAGCTTAGCAGCCGCTTTAGCTGTCGGTTATGGTTTAGTAAAAGCCAATCTTGTAGAGCAGGAGTTTGCTAAGACCACATGGATTGAGCCTATTGCTGACTTTTTCCGTCGTTACGGCAAAAAAGCCTTATTGTTATTAGCACTGATTGGTCTCTACCGTATCTCTGATATTGTCGCTGGGGTCATCTCTAACGTCTTTTATCAAGATATGGATTTCACTAAGGTTGATATTGCCAATGCGGTTAAACTGGTTGGTGTGGTCATGGCCATCGCTGGTGGCTTTTTAGGTGGCTTATTAGCCCAAAAAATGCGTATTATGCGCGCCATGATGGTCGGGGCAATCCTAGCTTGCGTGACTAACCTGCTATTTATTTTGCTGACTTACCATCCAGGTAGTCTACCCTATATGTATTTTGCCGTGATTCTTGATAATCTTGCTGCCGGTCTTGCCAGTGCCGTATTTATTGCTTTTTTGTCTGCCTTAACTTCCATTCGCTTTACTGCTGTCCAGTATTCGATATTCTCATCACTCATGACCCTGCTACCAAAAGTAGTGGGTGGTTACTCGGGTACTATCGTTGATAGCACCAGTTATCCATTCTTTTTTATGCTTACCTTTTTAATTGGTATTCCTATTCTAGCGTTGATTTATTATGTTGATAAGCATATCGTTATTGGTGATAACGATGATATTTATGGTGATGGCGGTGACGACAACAACAATAACAGTGGTGGCAATAAAGGGGTTGAATTAACCAAGGCCAATCCTAATCTGACCAATACCAAGGAACCACCGCGTGCGCCAGAATAAAGCACGAATTACAATGAATAAGATGCGGATAACTACTAAGAGTCGTTTATGACAGCGCCCAAAGCACAAGAAATGACAGTAAAGCAAATCAAACAGCAAGTAGCAAGTATGTCTAAAAGCACGGCTAACGATGCTGGTATTCCACAGTTTTGGCTAACCGATTGGTTGCTTTATGTACTAGCTAAGCCATCTACATTTCTTATTATGGAAGAGAATTACCAGCTGACGGGTAGTGAGTTTGAACAATTCACTGCTGGTGTGGCCGAGATGCAGCAGGGTGTACCTTTAGCGTATTTGACCGGTCAGCAAGAGTTTTGGTCATTAGATTTTAAAGTGAATGAACATACCTTGATACCGAGACCAGATACTGAGATCTTGGTTGAGCAAGTATTACACTGGATCATGGCTCAAGCTGACTTTATGAACCTGCAACCTAATGCTGTAACCAGTGTAGCTAACAAGCGACTACTCGATTTGGGCACAGGTTCAGGCTGTATTGCCATTAGTCTTGCTCATGAGCTAGCGCAAAACAGTGCTACTATGGCAAAAACTAGCAATGCAAAAATTGAGGTTGTAACAAATAGCTGGCAGGTAGTCGCCGTTGATTTTTCAGCGGCAGCACTGGAAGTAGCGCGGCACAACGCCGTCGCTAATAAGATCACGAATATCGAATTTGTCCAAAGCAGCTGGTATAGCGAATTATCTACCGATACTAGGCAGTTATTCGATGTGATTGTCTCCAATCCACCTTATATCGATGAAGCTGATGAGCACCTGGTAGGTTTGCTAGCAGAGCCAATCAGTGCTTTGAGTGCGCGCAATCATGGTTTGGCTGATATTGAACATATCGTTGAGCAAGCCCCGCAGTACCTACGAGCGGGTGGGTTACTAGCTATTGAACATGGCTTCGACCAGGGCGCTGCCGTCCGACAGCTATTTATTGATAATGGTTTTAAGAATGTGAAAATAGTGCAAGATTTTGGTGGCAATGATCGAATAACTCTTGGGCAGCTCTAGCGAAATTTTCGCCGGTTTAATCGGTTTAATCGGTTTGGCTAAGGTGAATGATCCAAACGTAAATAACGGGTCTAGATCCTTTTCCCCAAGCAGATTTTAGTTGCTACAGCTGGTTCAAAATAAAATAGATACATTTGTGTCAGGGTACTACTGGTATAAATTTTTCTTGCTTGCTATTCGCGCGCGTGACAGAGGCTGCGAAAAATTCATAACAGCAGCACTGTATCGTTTTTAAATTGGATTGACTATAGTCAAGCTTTAAATGGCCAGCTCTTAAATAATAGTTTTTAAATGAATACTTTTTTTAAACGATGAATTTGGTAATTAATATGACGCAATTAACCGACGCTGAGCTGTTACGTTATGCCCGACAAGTATTGCTCGACGGCTGGGATATTGATGCCCAGTTACGGCTAAAGTCAGCGCGGGTGGTAATGATAGGCGCGGGTGGTCTTGGCTGTCCAGCTTCTGAGACCCTAGTGCGTGCTGGTCTGGGGCAAGTACACCTGATTGATGATGATGTGATTGAGGCCAGTAACCTACAACGACAAACACTGTTCTTACCCGCTGACATCGGTCAGCCAAAAGCCTTAACGGCGGCACAGATGCTGCAACGGATTAATCCACTTATCAAGGCTCGTGGCACCGTGGCGCGTCTTAGTGAAGACAACGCTTATGAGCTATTAGATATGGTGTCAGGTAAGCCGGACTTGCTGCTAGACTGTACTGATAATTTTGCGACTCGCGATATTATTAATCGTATCAGTGTGCGCTATCAGATTCCGCTACTGTCTGCTTCAGCGATTGCGATGCAAGGTCAGCTGGCATTGTTTGAGCCGCAGTTAAAAACAGGCTGTTACCACTGTGTGTTCGGTGCACCTCATACTGATACAGAGTTTGACGAGCTCACTTGCGCTAATTCTGGGGTGCTGGCCAGTACCACTGCTATCATGGGCAGCTTGCAAGCCAACGCCGCCTTGCAATATTTAGGATTAGCCAAAAATCCCCTAGCAAATAAACTGCTAATATGGGACGGTAGCCAAATGCAGCAGAAGCTGATGGGCTATCGGCAAGATCAGCAGTGTCCGATCTGTGCTGTTTAAGATCTGATAATGAATTCATTAGCAATCGGTTACGGTAGCAGACTCAGCTCATGTATCAAGTGTATGATCTTCACGGCTGTTACTAATACCCGTTTTATATTTAACCCACTACACTGTATACGTTCTTAACTAATTTCATATGTTCTTAACTAATTTTGCTTACTGATAACAGTTGTCATTTATGAAAACGCATCGTCCTCATTTATTAAAGCATACCTTCAATATCGTTAACCGTGTTTGTCAAACAGCCAGTATCGCAGGGTTGTCTGCGTTAAGAGTGGCAAAAGGTGAAAAGCCTGATGCCAAGCTGTTAAAAGAAACCTTTGAGCAGCTGGGTACCACTTATATCAAAATCGGACAGTTTATTGCTAGTACGCCGTCGCTATTTCCGCGTGAATATGTTGAGGCGTTTCAAGGCTGTTTAGATCAAACTACCCCTTTATCGTATGATTATATAGAGCGAGTATTGACGAACGAGTTGGCGACACATGGTCAGACCCTAAGCGATAAATTTGCTCACATCGACAAAAAACCATTGGCATCTGCCTCTATTGCCCAAGTGCATGCCGCGCGCCTCTACAATGGTGATGAAGTGGTCATCAAGGTGCAAAAGCCCGGTGTCGAAATCATCATGCAGACAGATCTGGGGGTATTACACGCCGTCACTAAGCTGTTAGAGCTGCTAATGCCGTCCATGAAGTTTGCCAGTATCGCTCCGATTATCGATGAGATTCGGTTACGTATGCTAGCAGAAACAGACTTTATCGCTGAGGCAAAAAATATTCGTGATTTTCAGCAGTTTTTGACGGTATCAGGTAATACGCGGGTTATAGCACCTGAAGTCTATGATGAGTTGACCACTAAGCGCATATTGACCATGAGTCGATTGCGCGGGGTTTCTATGGTCGATGAGGCCGCCATGCGTCAATATTGCGATGACCCAGCACAAGTGATGGCTGATACTCTAAATACCTGGTTTGCCAGCTTGATGCTGTGCAATAGCTTTCACGCTGATTTGCACGCCGGCAATTTGATGCTGTTAACGGATGGTCGAATTGGGTTTTTAGACTTTGGTATCGTGGGCAAATTAAAAGCGGAAAGCTGGCGTGCTTGTATCGGCATGATGCAAGCCCTGCAAGATAATGATTATCAGGCGATGGCGCACCATATGATCGATATGGAAATGACCCACGGGCGTAATGATGTGAACGCAGTTGATCTGGCTAACGATTTGCAGCGTATGATGCGCTCGATCGTAGCGGAAGACGTTACCTTCACCAGTGGGGTGCCTTTTAATACTAAAGAGCAGGCGAATGAGCTCAATAAAATGATGCTTGAGATTGTCGATGTGGGCAAACGCCATGGTATCCATTTTCCACGTGATTTTGCCTTATTGACCAAACAACTATTATACTTTGATCGGTTCATGCGTACGTTGGCCCCTGATATGGATATGTTTAGTGATAAGCGAGTCGCTATGCTGGGACAGAATTAGCCAACAATAATTTCGTAAATCTCATAGTAATCGATAGCAAGGTTAACTGCTGCTTCAGAGTGCTAAGTGCGGTTCTTCCAAAGTTTTCTAACACAAAGGATTGTGTGCTAATCGACACAAATTGGCTCCGTCATGATGACTGAATCTCGCCGCCGTATTATACCCGCCATTACCAACGAAACCGCCATCGCAGGGATAGGACTGTACTGTCTGGCGGTGGTGATGGGCTATGGGCGCTTTTTGTTTACCGCTACCTTACCCGATATTATGACTCAGCTGACGCTGTCGACCACTATTGCCGGATGGCTTGCTTCGATCAATTATATTGGTTACTTTATTGGTGCGCTTATTGCGATGTTTGTGCCCCACCGCTTGACCTGGCAAATGCTGATCGTGTGGACCAGTGTGAGTATTATCACCACTATGCTGTTAGTTGTGCCCGAGTTGTCTTTAGGCTCTTGGTATGTCATTCGTCTGCTGTCAGGGGTCGCTAGTGGGGTGGCAATGATTTTGAGTTCCTCATTGGTTATCCAGCGTTTTAGCATCAAGCGTCGTTCAGTACTCTCGACCCTACATTACGCGGGTATTGGAGTGGGTATTAGTGCTTCTGCCATATTGACCTGGTCGCTGTTAACGTTAGGCTATCATTTTGATATTATTTGGCTGGTTGCTGGCATAAGTAGTCTGCCGCTTTTATGGTTACTCTATGCCATACGGCCAGTTATTGAACCCAGTAAGGCCGCCGAGCAATTAGAGTCGCAACATCAACATCAACATCAGCGCTTTTCCGTGCAACAGACCTATATTAATTTCAAAAGATCGTTGTACGAGGCGGTCGTTGGTCACACCAAAGCCATCTTATTACTGTCAGCAAGTTATGTGCTTGCCGGATTTGGCTATATTACCTCAGCGACTTTTTTGCCGGTAATGGCTGCGCAGCGCCTGACCACGCAGACCTATGCTGGACTGCTCATTTGGCTGGTTGTGGGTATTTTTGCGATGCTATCCCCAATTTGGGGCGTACTTGCTAAGCGCATTGGTGAGATTAAAACCCTGATAGGCTTAACACTACTACAAGCCTTGGGTATGTTTTTGCCCTTATGGCTCGATGGGGCGCTGGGCTTATATGCTAACGCTGCTATTTTAGGACTAACCTTCGTCGGTATGGTTTCTATGACCTTGACTATTATTAAGAATATCAATCCAATCTATTCTAATTTACTGATGGGGCTAGCAACGTTGGCTTATGCATTAGGGCAGTTCATTGGACCGCTCGTGACGGTAGCGTTAGCTGGAGAAAGTGATAATTTTAATGCCGGATTACTGGTTGCCAGTGTGGGTCTGCTTATTGGCGTTGTTTTACTATTATTATTTTGGCGGCAAGTAAGACGTACAGCGTAGGATTGATGATCAGTATTCATCAATCAACGTTCAAATAAACTTTTTGCCTGTCCTCTTATATATTGGTATGGCGCCACTGCTTAGTAATGGCCCAATTAAACCACGCTGCGGCTAAACACTTCCCGCAGCTCAAAGCTAGTATGCACTTGAGCAACACCCTCAATACGATTGAGACGATGTAATAAAAACTCTTCATAGTGGGCCATATCGCGTACCCGTACCTTAATCAAATAATCTTCAGTACGGCCAGTGACGATGCTACAACTAATGACTTCATCGAAGCTTTGTACTTTACGCTCAAATTGCTCAAAGCGCTCAGCGGTATGGCGATCCATACTGATGGCAATAAATACCGCCAAAGGATAGCCTAATTTTTGCGCGTCGGTTTGAGTCTGGTAGCCAGTGATAATCCCAGTGTCTTCCAAACGCTTAATCCGCCGCGCACAGGGAGTAGCAGAAAGATTGACCCGTTCAGCAAGCTCGGTAATGCTCATGCGCGCTTGGGTCTGCAATAGGCGCAATAAACGCTTATCGGTGTCATCGATATCCGGGGGCACTAGGCTGTCGGAATAATTATTTGGCATAATGTGTTAAGTAATTAGAGGATTAAGTTGATTATAGCTATAAAATTAGAATTTATCACTAAAAAATGAATTATATAGCTATAATAAAGCTGTTTTTCACTTCATGAACTTTGCTACTATAATAGTATCAATTTTGACTGTCTTGCACGACAAACGCTGGCGGGCTCATAAACTACCCGGCCAACAATATAACTATTTAGAAATATAAACTATCACCTCTTCTAAGGATTGATTATGTCTGACCATGCCACACCTACTGCCAAAATAGCCCCAAAAAGTGCTGCTTTTGATTTTAATAAATATCGTGCATTTGCTTTTGCGCCATCGTTACCAGACCGTACTTGGCCGAGTAAAACGCTTGAGAAGTCGCCGATATGGGCCAGTGTGGATCTGCGTGATGGCAACCAAGCTCTAATTGATCCCATGACTATCGAGCAAAAAATGCGCTTTTTTAAGACCCTAGTTGACGTGGGCTTTAAAGAAATTGAAATTGGTTTCCCGTCAGCGGCGCAAGTTGAGTTCGATTTTGCTCGTAAATTAATTGAAGAAAATCACGTTCCAGAAGGCGTTACCTTACAAGTCTTGGTTCAAGCCCGCGAGCATTTGATTGCCCGTACTTTTGAGTCCTTAAAAGGCGCAAAACGTGCCATTGTTCATGTTTATAACTCAACTTGCCGTATCCAGCGTGAAAAGGTCTATGGCAAGGATAAAGCTGAGATTAAAGAAATTGCGGTTACCGGTGCTCATTTATTGGTTGAATATGCCGCCAAATACCCTGAAACAGAATGGGTATTCCAGTATTCTCCGGAGAGCTTTAGCCAAACAGAAACTGAATATGCAGTAGAAGTCTGCGATGCGGTCTGTGATGTGTGGCAGCCACAGCATGGCCAAGAAGTTATTCTCAACTTGCCAGCCACTGTTGAAGCGTCTATGCCTAATATCTTCGCTGACCAGGTCGAATATTTTTGCCGTAACCTTGCCAAGCGTGAGTATGTGACGATTAGCTTGCATACTCACAACGATCGTGGCTGTGCTGTAGCCGCCGCTGAGCTTGGTGTGCTTGCTGGCGCCGATCGTATCGAAGGCACATTACTTGGTAATGGTGAGCGCACTGGTAATATGGATATCATGGTTATGGCTATGAATTTATTCAGCCAAGGCATCGATCCTGAACTTGATTTCAGTAATATGAGTGAGATTGTGCAGGTGGTCAGCGAGTGTAATAACTTACCGGTACATCCGCGTCATCCTTATGTGGGTGAGCTGGTATTTACCGCCTTTAGTGGCTCGCATCAAGATGCCATCAAAAAATGCCTCGATTATAATGAGAGTCATGTCGAGCAGACCGAAAACGTTTGGGACGTGGCTTATTTGCCCATTGATCCGGCGCATATTGGTCGCAGTTACCAAGATGTGGTACGGATCAATAGCCAGTCAGGAAAAGGCGGGGTCGCTTATATCCTGCAGCGCAACTATGGCTTTAATTTACCGCGTTGGATGCAAATTGACTTTAGCCGGGTGGTACAGCATCAAGCCGAAACTGCTGCGCGTGAATTACAAAACGATGAAATATTGCAGACCTTCGAAACCACCTATCTACAGCAAGGCAGCTTTGAGCTATTAGATTACAGCGTCAATAACAAAGGTGGCGAGGTTTATTTTAACGGTCAAGTACAAATGAATGGTGAGACCATTACTCTTGATGGCACCGGAAACGGTCCATTGTCATCATTTATCAATGGCTTAGCGCAACATACTGGCAAGTCGCTACATGTCATCAACTATGCTGAGCACGCAATCAATCCACAGCATAGTAATGTTAATGGTGATGGTATTGATGATGATACCAACAGCGATAACAAGACTAATGCTAATGCCGCTGCTTATATTCAACTGAATGTCGATGGTGAGGTTTACTCAGGTATTGGTACTTGTAGCAGTACGGTTTCAGCGATGTTAAAAGGAGCGTTATCAGCCTTTGCTCAAGCACCAAGTTCCACTGCTGCATAACGGCTAATAACTGTCTTATTAAGCCCGTTAATCAAACACTCAGCTGGCTGTTGAGGTTTGCTTAGCCGCGTCAATAATTATAACGCCAGGTCTCCTTGCGGCACGCAAGTTAAGGTCATGGCGTTATTTTTTGCCAGAGGATTATCACTTTCTTCAACCGCTAAATATTTTTCAATGATAAGTTTATTAAAGTATAATTTGAACGTCAGTAGGTGACCTGTTAATTTATGTTTAGACACTAATAGCATAATGTTACTTGTGTTTTTAGGGTCTAAGATTTACGCTGAAGGTCATATTACCCATCAATAGTGAAAAAAGGTTGACCATGGAACCCGTCTCATTTGCCTCATTTACATTAGCCTCTATTTTAGCGTCGCTGCCAGTAAATGGCGAAGCAGTTCAGAAGTCGACGATTACGACACACATTAGCCCCGCCATCGCTGGACAATGGGAGATAGACTTAGGCAGTAACATTAATAATACTGCTATTAACAAGCGTATAGCCCAGTCTGCTGATGCCGTAATCGCTACTGACGAGCCTAAGGTGACAACAGGCCAAACAGATGGATTATTAGATCAAGATGAAAGGCGAATTATTAGTATTGCGCCTAATACCACAAGTGGGTCAGCGTCGAAGTCGACCCAGTGCCGTGAAGTATATAACTTCGGTGCAGACAATGAAATGTGGGCAGTCAGTGGCAAAGAATGGACCTATGGCCGTTATCTAGTCACGCACCGTGAAGAAGGGCTGCCAATTATCGCCATCAAAACTATTTATGACAATAACGAAAAGGACTGTTCGGGTAATCAGGTTGATCAAACTGATGAAGCCCTACTTGCCTTTTTAAATCATGATGGTAATAAAATGCAATGGTGTGCGGATCCTGATGGTAAAGAGTGCTATATGAACTTCAAAAGAGTCTTGCCTTAGTCTACCAAAGGTTGTCTTATCCAATCTCATTAAAAAACCGCTATCGTTGCTGATAGCGGTTTTTTTGATATAGATGTCGATAATCACCGAGCATCATAACAATGATACAGATCATGATGCCGCTTTTTCTTTATTAGCCGTCAGCAACTCTTTTTCAAGGTAATGAATATTTTGTGCTTCATTAACAAAATTCTCATCGGCTAAAATCACATCACGATGCAATGGGATGTTGGTTTTTATACCTTCAATGATTAGCTCATCCAGTGCATGTATGGTCTTAGCAATCGCTTGTTGGCGTGTCTGTCCATGACAGATAAGCTTGCCAATTAATGAATCATAATAACTGGGAATCTCATAACCAGGGTAAAGGTGCGAGTCAAAGCGAACCCCGGCACCACTTGGTGCAAACAGTTGGGTCACGGTACCAGGAGACGGCATAAAGGTAGTGGCATCTTCTGCATTGATACGACATTCGATAGCGTGACCTTGAACTTCAATCTCGCTTTGGCGATAGGACAGACCGTAGCCCGCAGCAATTTTTAATTGCTCAACCACCACGTCAATACCAGTAATCATTTCGGTGACTGGATGTTCAACCTGAACCCGAGTATTCATTTCAATAAAGAAAAATTCGTTATTTTCAAACAAAAATTCAAAGGTACCGGCACCGCGATATTTGACCAGCTCGCAAGCTTTGACACAAGCATCCAAAATTGGCTGACGCACATCATCAGGGATGTCAGGTGCTGGCGCTTCTTCTAATACCTTTTGATGGCGGCGTTGTAGTGAGCAGTCACGATCATATAAATGAATGGCGTTACCGTTACCATCGCCCAGCACTTGAACTTCGACGTGACGTGGGTTCTGTAAATAGCGTTCCATGTAGACGGTGTCGTCACCAAACCACAGCTCGGCTTCTTGTTTTGCCGCTTGGACTTGTCCGATAACTTCATCAAAACGCTCGACCACACGCATACCGCGTCCGCCGCCGCCCGATGCGGCTTTAATTATCAGCGGAAAGCCGATGTTGCGCGCTTGTTCTTCGGCGTTATGTAGGTTTACCGCACCAACAGAACCCGGTACGGTGGGCACACCCGCTTTTTTCATGGCATTAATAGCGGAAACTTTATTACCCATCAAACGAATATGATCAGCGTTCGGACCGACGAAAGTTAATCCTGCTTCTTCGACCCGCTCAGCGAACTCCGCATTTTCAGCTAAAAAGCCATAACCAGGGTGAATAGCATCAGCACCAGTAATTTCAGCCGCGGTTAAGATGGTACTAATATTTAAATAGCTTTGGTTGGCATTAGGCTTGCCAATACAGACGGCTTCGTCAACGAAGCGCAGGTGCATCAGATTTTCATCAGCGGTCGAATAGACGCCAACGGTCTCGATGCCAAGCGCTTTGCAGGCGCGTACGATACGTAAGGCAATCTCACCTCGATTGGCGATGAGCAGTTTTTTTATCATGGGGTCATCCTTGTCAAAGCGGCGTTGATTGATTAAATATTTATAATCAATCACAACAAAGTAAAGTGTGGCAGATACCGTTAGGCTTTATAGCGTATGACGGGCTGACCAAACTGTACGACATCAGAGTTTTCCACTAAGATTTCGTCAACGATACCACTTTGGGTGGCTTCAAGTGGGTTCATGATTTTCATCGCTTCGATAATACCTACAGTATCACCAGCCTGTATTTTTTGTCCGACTTTGACAAATGGGGGATCATTAGGGCTAGGAGCGGAATAAAACACACCAACCATTGGTGAGGTCTCAACGCTACCAGGCTTTACGATTGATTTAGCTGCTACAGCGATCGGCGCACCAACAGCAGTAGGGGCAGCCATCATCGTGGGAGCAGGGGCATCGTAATGACGAGTAAGACTAATATGCTCATCGTCTGAACTGATTTCTAGATTGACCAGTTCGTTTTCTTCCATGAGGGCGATTAGGGTGCGTATCTTTTCAATATCCATAATTTTAATGAGACCTTGTGCCAAATTTTAAGAAAGAACAAAATTTAAGAAATAAATAGTGTAACAAAATATTGTTTAATGGGTTACTAATCATACCTATATTCAAGGCAATGAGCAATCGATGTACAGTTGTTAACTGGAAAATTTTACATATTTTGACGCCAGTATACCTATTAGTAAGAAATGCGCGGTCATTTATCATAGTCTATGCGGCTAACTAGTGCCAGTAAAGGTTATCAGAAACTACCAGAGGCCTTGATAATAAGAAAATGGCGTTAAAAAACCTCAAGGAAAGTATTCATATCACGAGCATCAGCAGCACATTTATGGGTAACCACTGATACTAGCATATGATTAATTAAGCTAAGCCCACATTACTCTTAAGCGTCTTAGTTGGTAACGCAGACGCAGAGTCAGTAAGATAGAAGACAAAAATAGCCCGGTGATTAGCGCCATCCAAAACCCTTGTGCGCCCGTGTCCGTAAAGCGTACTAGATAAATACCAAGCGGCAAGGCGACTATCCAATAACAAAATAGCGTCACCCACATCGGTATAGTAGTGTCCTGCATACCGCGTAGGATACCAGCGATATTGACCTGCCAGCCATCAAATAACTGATAAGCGAGCGCAAAGATTAATAGATGCATGGCTTGGGCGCGTACTTCTAAGTTATCAGTAAAAGCGGCTGCCAGTTGCGGCCTGAACATCCAGATTCCTAGCATACAAACGATAGCAATAAGTACGGTCCAAATAAGCCCCGTTGCTTGCACCTGGCGCACGGCAAGAAGGTTCTTTTCGCCAAAACGGTTGGAGACCATAATGGTCAGCGCCATGGCTACTGAGATTGGTATCATAAACAGCTGCGAGGTCACTGCCAGCGCCACTTGATGCGAGGCGGTTGCCAATTCTCCTAACGGACTGATCACCAATGCTCCTAAGCTAAATAGGCTGGCCTCAAAGAAGATAGAAATACCAATCGGTATTCCCAGCTTGAGTAGCTTGGTGATTTGTGCGCGATTGGGCCTGGTGAAGCCGTAGAAGAAGCGAGTACTGGCAAATTGCTGACGCTTAGTAAAGGCGGTATAAGCGGCCAACAGCAACACGTTTATCCATAGCACTATAGCGGTTGCTACTCCGCAACCTGCACCGCCCATTTCAGGCATACCGTACAGACCATGGATAAAAATATAATTAAGCGGGATATCGGCTAACAATCCAATGATACTGATAATAGTCACAGGCTCAGGACGACCAAGTGCCTCGCAGTAACTGCGTAGTACGGCATATACTGCCAAAGCTGGGAAGCCAAAAGATACGCCATACAAATATTGAGTCGCTATAGGCTGAATATTCTCAGGAACACCCATCACACCAAGTATGTTGGGCGCTAGGTTGACAATAACAAAGCCAATAATACCAATGACTGCTGCGGTCCATAGCGACTGCTGAGTGATGTGTGGCACCTGGTCGTGTTTATTTTGACCTATTGCCTCTCCAATAAGAGGGGTGGTGGCAATCAAAATTCCTGTCGCTAATAAAAATAGCGGTAGCCAAATACCAGAACCAACGGCCACAGCCGCTAAATCAAGCGCTGAGACTTGGCCGGCCATAATGGCATCAACGACCCCAAGTGCGGCCTGGCAAAACTGCGTGACTAAGATAGGCAGCGCTAGCACACCCAGTCGTAGGCTGTAGCTTTTAAAATCTTTAAAGGATAAGGGAAAAACCATAGTTAGCAACTTGTCAATTATTCACGGTGGTTATTGCTGATGGACAAATACGGCCATCAACGAATCAATAGCGAGACAGTAAGATAGAAATAGTAAGATAGGAACAGTGCCGGCAATCATACTCCAATAAGACTCAATTAACCCAAACATGCTTTTAATTAGGCCCATATCTTTTGATGGGAAGCAGTCAGTTATTGAAACAGCGGAATATCTAAGGTTTTAGAGTACAGATACTAAAACAAAAATAACCCGTCAATTCAAGGAATGAATGGACGAGTTAATAGTGGACAAGATGGTAAACAAGCCTTGCTATGATGTCAACGGCCGAATGTTCAATACACTCTAATATCTGTCATATTCATTTAGAGGCTGTCTCCATCACACTCTAAATCCTCTACTGCATCATCTAAAGTCAATGAAAAGCAATATCGATATATAACGTACTGCTGGCATAAGTTTTTCTTGCTTACTGTACCTACGCAAACAGAGGCTGCAAAAAACCTAGACCAGTCGCACGGTCTCTTTGTTAAATTGGCTTCTTAACTATAATAACTCCAGCGTCTCTGCCATATCCATGATGGTTCGCCAGTGCTTGGGCTCCAGTGGAATAACCGTTAATTGCTGACAGCCTTTTCTAAGCAATAATGAATCCTCAAGCGCCGGCAAAAACTTGAGTTCTGATAGTGGTAGTATATCGCTAAATGCCTGCTCAAAGGTGACGTCCACCATATACCAGCGTGGTTGTTCTTCAGTCGCTATAGGGTCAAAATGTCGATGCTCAGGGTGAAACTGAGTGGGGTCGGCATAACCGGCCTTGCTAATGGTCATAATGCCTGCGACCCCAGATGGTTTGGCACTGGAATGATAAAAGAATACCTGATCGCCCACTTGCATGTCATCGCGCATAAAGTTACGGGCACGGTAGTTACGCACCCCATCCCACATTTCCGTCTGCATGCGTTGTAAGTCTTTTATTCCAAAAAAACGAGGGTTAGACTTCATCAGCCAATATGCCATTTTTGTTTTCCTATTATTTGTTGTGAGGTGCTGGTCAGCGATTATTATGTAAAATTGTTCAGTTCTTAATAAAGACAGCTATTCATTGAGATAATCATTCATAAAGATAATCATTCATAAAGATAATCATTCATAAAGATAATCATTCATAAAGATAATTACTCATAAAAATAGTTACTCATAAAAATAGTTACTGAGCGACTGACCGTGAGTTATTTGGCCTTTATGGCTGGGTAGTTAACATCAGCGTTTGTTACTGGTTTTGTTATTAGTAACAATAGGTTCAAGAAATATAGTCTTTGATGATGTTAGTGATATCAGTGCTTTTCTTTATAGCAGGTAGCCGTTATCCTAGCAATAATTTTGCGGTTTGCCGCATTCTTTTACCGATAAGTTTACGCTATGCCAATACCTGAGTCTGATAATTCTGTGAATACCCGTGATTCTAATAGCCGTGAGGTCATTAACGGCTCTAATGGGGCCATTAACCGCTCTAATATCGATGCGATGAGTATTCCGCTTGCGCTATACATTCACATTCCGTGGTGTGTGAAAAAGTGCCCTTACTGCGATTTTAACTCGCATGAATTGGGTACGGATGTCTCGACGTCCATGTATGATGAATACGTGGATGCGCTATTACTAGACGCGCGTATGCAGCGGCCATTAACCCAAGGGCGAGAGATTAGTTCTATATTTATTGGTGGTGGTACGCCATCATTGTTACCTATAGCCCAGTATCAGCGCTTATTTTCCGGATTACGGGCGTGTTTTAATTTTGCTGATGACATTGAAGTCACGATGGAGGCCAATCCAGGTACTTTAGAGCATGCGCCATTTCCTGAGTATTTAGAAGTGGGTATCAATCGCTTGTCTATTGGGGTACAAAGCTTCGCCGCTGATAAATTACAAACGCTTGGGCGTATTCATGACCCTGAGCAAGCAGTGTCTGCGATTAAAGCGGCGCGCGAAGCTGGGTTTGCGCGAGTAAATGTAGATTTAATGCACGGATTGCCACAACAAACGCTGGTTGAAGCGCTACATGATATTCAAATGGCACACGATACCGGTGCGACCCATATCTCATGGTATCAGCTGACTATTGAGCCTAATACGGTGTTTTATCGTAGCCAGCCCATCTTGCCAGACGAGGACAGCTTGGCTGATATTGAGGAAGCAGGGCAGGCGTTATTGCAGAGTTTGGGTTATAACAATTATGAAGTGTCAGCATGGGCTGGCAGGTTAGATGCCCCTTGTCGTCATAATGTGAATTACTGGCAGTTTGGCGATTATCTAGCGATTGGTGCAGGTGCGCATGGCAAAGTCAGTATTAATGAGCCTGCTGATTCAAAAGATGATAGTTCAAAAGATAATAGTTCAAAAGATAATAGTTTGCTCAATACAGGTTCACTAGATACGGATTTAACAGCTATTAGCTTTAAAAATAACCCCTACTTAAAACAAGCCGGTATTTACCGTTTCAGTAAATCACGATTGCCTAAGGATTATGTGGCCCACAAAGATGAGGCAATTGATCCAGATAATAGGGCTGGTCAAGATTCAAAACAGCAAAGTGAAGTGGGCCAAAAGGCACCAAAAATGATTGGTTGGCAGGTGATTGCCAGTGATGAGTTGGTCAGCGAGTTTATGCTAAATGCCTTGCGTCTGCATGACGGCGTAACCTGGGCCTTATTCGAAGCTCGAACCAATTTAAGCTATAGTGATATTGCTAGCCAAGTAGACAAGCTAGTAAGCCAAGGCTTATTAATAGACAGTAAGGATAAGCTACAACCTACCGCACTAGGTCAGCGTTATCTCAATCAGATATTGCGAGAGTTTTTGTAGCCTAGTTCGTTATGAACGACCATAACTTTGTATCCTAAGATACCAGTAGCACCCTGACACAAATGTATCTATTTTATTTCTAACTGGCTATCCCCTTCTATAAATGAGCATCAAAAACAGCATAAAAAAAAGGCTTACCAATAAGGTAAGCCTTTTAAACATTAAATCTGAGTATTAAAACCTAGATTTTGTTTTGTACTTCTTGAGCACTACCCGTTACAGCGCTACCAGCACTTGATACGTCTTGGCCTAAACCTTTAAAAGTGTTGCAACCAGTCAGTACAAACATAGCAGCTAAAGATGCGATAATTAATTTTTTCATAATACTTTCCTCAAGATGGGTGAATTTATAACAATAAAGTAAATAACGTTGAGCTTTTGGCTAAAACGCCATAAACTAATTTTAGAATAAAGTGACACTGTTATTAAGTCATGTCAGACATGATAAAAAATGTCTTCCTGATCCTTAGCATTGCACTGCAATCCAACATAGCTATCATAATAAAAGTTAAAAACTATGCACAGTATCAAAATGTAATTATTGAAACTAAACTGTAACTTCTCATTACGCTCAACTACAAACTGCCTTACATAGCTGTCATTTAATTAGGGTTACTTATACTCTTATACTAATGAGTTATAAGCAGAACATAGTTATAAAGACAGACCAGACCCTTACTCAGTTATTGATTGAACAACTTACGGAATTGTTATGACCATACACATTGTGCTGGTAGCCCCAAAAATGCCCAGCAACACCGGCAATATTATTCGTTTGTGTGCTAATAGCGGTGCGCAGCTACATTTAGTGAGACCTTTAGGGTTTGAACTGGATGATAAGAAGTTACGCCGTGCAGGCCTTGATTACCATGAATATGCACATTTAAAAGTGCATGATGACTGGATGGTGGCGAAACAGGCATTAATAGCGGCAGACTGCCAGATCATCACGGCATTGACCACCAAGCTTAGCAAGCCGTTTTATGATTATGATTTTACTGCTCAGCCAAATGCCAATTCAAAAGACAGTTTAAAAGACAGTTTAAAAGATAGCTTGGAAGACAGTCCGGAGCAATCATCAAATACTGACGCTAATGGCGCATTAAATACAGCGCCCAATGTCGCACTGGTATTTGGCTCTGAGACCGCAGGTTTGTTGGAGGTGATACGTGATGATATTGGCGCCGCTCATTGGTTGAGACTGCCCATGCTACCTGACTCGCGCAGCTTGAACTTATCCAATAGCGTGGCGATTTGTTTGTATGAAGTATGGCGTCAGCAAGGCTTTGGTGGCGATGAAGGTCGCAGTGTAGGCTACGAGACTCTCACGGTCTATGATCCGAAATGATACCGGCTGGTGCGCCAAGCGTTATGACTCGCTAGGCGTTATAACCTGCTAAGCATTATAAACAGTTAGGCGGTTTGGGCAGTCCAGCAAGACGATTAACATGGCGGGCGACCAAGCCGGTATTGAATAATTGTTGTAGCTTTTGATTACTAATCTCGTGCTCAGGTAGGGTCTGTTGTAGCCATTTGATCAGTGGACGAGTAGCAGGCGCGTGATTGAATTTATCAAAAAATGCGCGTACTTGCTGCAAGATCTGCAGATGTTCAACACTCAAATTGACATCCAACGTATCTGCAAGCTGTTGGGCAAGTATAGGTGTCCAAATGGAATGATCACATAAGTGGCCGTCTTGATCCAACGTAATGTCGCCACTGCTGATAGACGCGTTATTAGCAATAGTAGGCTTGGTAGAAATAGTCATAAGGCAATGGTTACCACTTTATCAAACTGGGGGTCTTGGGTCATTTTAACCCACTCTTCATCAGTCAAAATTCGGGTCAATTTGGCATTGAGGTTTAGCTCAGCGGTCGTACTGGCTGCTAGCTGTGCCACATCATCGACAAGCGCATAAATACCGCCAACACCTCGTATTTCACTCTCATCCAAATAAGCCTCTAACCAGTCAATAAAAGCGACCGTCGTACCCAGTAA